>JBDKKE010000338.1:0-4567 GCA_039796255.1 Verrucomicrobiota bacterium
AGCGCGGAACGCCGAAGTCGTCCCAGACCGTGCCGGAGAACAGCACCTCCTGCAGGGCGGATGGACGCAAATCCCCCCTGGGTGTGAGCAGCTTCAATTCGGGCGGCCGGTTGGACAACGCTGCCACCACCAACGAAGCCGGCACCTTGTTGGACCGTCCGTCGGCATCCACGAGCACCAGTTCGTACCGGGCGCTGTTGGTGAGGGTCCATCCGCGCAACTGCGCCACCGCCCGGTTGGTGCCGACTTCGAGTTTGAGGACCGGACGTCCCGACGCATTGGTGGGACCAAAGAGCGTGGCGGAGGCCACCGGCTTGTTGAGCTGCAGGGACAGGTCCAGACGCGAACCCTCCACCGCACTCACCCGACGGGTGTCCTCCACGCGCTGCGGCGCCAGTCCCGTATAGGCGGGATACACCAGATCCGCATCCGCACGCTCCAGCCGCGGATGCTCATACACCATGACCTTGTACTCGCGCGTCTTCTGTCCGTCGTACTCCACGCGATACCAGAGATCCGCGTTCACCTCCGGCACGCTGCCGCCGAAGACCGGATCCGCCAGGCTACGGGCGAGGGGAATCCGCCGCTGCGACTCACCCGAGGCGGCGACCACCAGATCCGCCTGCACGGGCGGCGTGGTCCCAAAGTGCGCCAGCACCACCAGGCTCCCGCCCTTTTCCATCTCCACGTCCCCGGGGGTGACTTCCAGTCCGGTGCGCGGGATGAAGAGCGTCCGAACCGTCGTCCCCGGCGCCCGCAATGACCACACCACGGACACCGCCGCCGCCAGCGCGACGGCGTGTCCCAAGTGGGCGGCAAACACCTGCCAGCGAGGAATCAGTCGGCGCCAACGACCGTGATGACTTGCCCGCAGGGCGGACAGCACCACGCGTTGCTGCAGGAAGTTGAGACCGCCCGGCATCGATTCATCCTGCTGCACCGCGGTGAGCAGGACGCCCTTCAGTTCCGGCTGGCGACGTTCAATCAGACCCGCCAGTTGCCGCAGTCCGGGACGCGTCTTCCAGAGACGCCACAAAGTCCAACCCGCGCCCGCGAGCGCGACCAGGGCCAGCACCGACGGCGCCAGCGGCGACATCCATCCGGTCACGCGCCGGACACCGATCAGAGCCACACCCAGCGCGGCCACGGCCAGCCAGCACAGCGCCAGGCCACCGGCAAAGCGGCGCTGACGGAGCCGCCCGAGCAGGGGCCTCAATCGAGCCTGGAGCAGTGGGTCAATCATGGGACAACGCGGTTGAACATCCTCGCAGCACTTCCTTTGGCCAAGTGCTCATGTGGCCGCCTCCGCGGATACCGTGGCCCGGCGGGCGGACCATCCCGCCAATCCGGATTCCACCAGAAGCACGACCAGGGTCGCCGCCAGGAACCAGCGCCACAACTTTTGCCGGCCTTCGGCAGCGGTGCTGTCGGGAGTCGCCAGTGCCGGGGTCACCGGCTTGGCCGTCGTCACGGACTCCGGGGTCGTCGCGGGCGCACCAAGCCGTTCCAATTCGTCGGCCGCCAGTGGCACGGTGCGTCCCTCCGAGGGCTCCAGATTCACCGCCACGCTCCGTCCCGCCGCCTCCCCCTCCACACGGTAAAATCCGGGAAGCAGCGTCTCGTTGAAGGCATTGGCCCCGGCGGCCAGCGGATGACGGACTCCGTCGGGTCCCACCACGGCTGCGGGTTCCGCGCCGGAACCAGACAGGGTTCCCCACGCCGCCAAGGGGATCGCGTCCCCAACGTTGTATGCAGTCGTAGAGGGCGCCACCCCGCCCGCCAATTCCAACAGGGCCATGATCCACGGCACGAACTTGGTGGAGAGCGCCCATTGGCTGTCATCGGGATTCCACCCCGAGGCCAGGACCAGGGCCCGCCCCTTCCCCACCGGCACCTCGATCAGGGCCGGATCCCCGCGGTCGAAGCGGGCGACGACCCGGGCTCCGGGAATTCCGCTCACGTCGAAACGCCGGTACTTCCAGAAGTGAAGCTTGGTGAAGTCGTTGAACCGGGCGTCCGCAAACGGCGCGAAGAGCGGATGCTGGAAATCAATCTGCGCCAGCATCGCGTAGTTTTCGGGCGTCCCCTCGCTGACCACCACCGCGGGAACCCCGAGCACCGCGGCCAGCGACGCTGCGGCGGCAGCCGACTTGGGAACAAACAGCGCCGTCTTCCCCGACTCCATCCGGGAACGAAGGGCTTTGGCCACCGACTCCGAAAACGCCTCGGTCACCACGAAGAGCTGGGTGGCATCCCAGTCGGCGGGCACCGGGTCGGACGTCGCGGGGCGTCCCAGAATCTCCACGGCCATGCGCCGTGTGGACGGCACCGCCCGTTCCAGAAAGTAGCGGGGTTGACGACTGTCGGTCGCCGCCTCCGAACCCAGATAGAGAACCCGGCTGCGCGTCACCTGGCCCGGAGCCAGGAAGACCGTGTTGTCGAATTCCTCGTCATCGCCGCGCAGGATCAACCGGTCGGGCGCCGTGTTGGTTCCCGGCAGGGGGACAGCCACGATCCGGCTCTGTCCCGGCGGCACATAGACGTCAATCGCCGGCCCCTCGAATCCTCGACCATCCACGGATGCCCAACCGACCTTCAGTTGCTCCTTCCGGGAATCCGCAGCATTGCTGACCCGAATCCGGACCGCGGTGTCCGAGGTTCCCGCCGCGCCCGGCGCCTCTCCCACCCACTGCAGACTCGCATTCCCAACCTGCCGCGCCGGAACTCCCGCCAGAACCACCTCGATCCCCTTCGGCCATTCGTACGCCTGCAGGGTTTCCAGATGACTGCCCTCCTGCAGATCGCTGACCACGACGATGCGTCCTCGCTCGGCCAGGCCGGCGGCGTCCCGCTCCACGAGGGCCTCCGACGCCCGGGTCAACGCGGTTCCCAACTGGGTGGAGGCCCAACTCGGAGAAACACCCGCGAGCCGCTGCGCCACCAGGGCTGTCCGCTGACCGGCCGGAGTCCCCGACCATTGATCGAAGGTCACCAGCGGAGTGACCTGCCGATCGAAGGTGAACACGGCCACCGCATCTCCGGGTCCCGCCTCGCCGACCAGGGATTCCACCCGCTTCACCGCCGCCGCCCACAGCCCGTCGCGCCGCATGCTGGCGCTGGTGTCGAGCAGGATCAGGCGCGGACGTGCGGACGCCGTCTCCGGACTGGCCGCCGGGGCGTCCTTGAGGAACGGACGGGCAAATCCAAAGGCCAGCAGCGCCAGCGCCAGGCAGCGCAGCAACAGGAGCAGCAGATCCTCCAGGCGACTCTTGCGGGTCAGCCGCGGTGGACTGGGCTGCAAGAACATCAGCGAACTGAAGCGCGTCCGCTCGCGGGTGGTGCGGCGGATCAGGTGGAATACCACCGGAAGCGCGACCGCCAATCCGCCCACCAGAAACAATGGAGTCAGGAAATTCATGCGCCACCTCCCGCGCCCGCCGCCCCGCGATGCCGCAGCGGACGCCGCCGCCGCTGCCGCTCCTGCAGGAAGAGGAACAGCACCTTCTCCAGCGGTTCATCGGTCAGCACCCGATGAAATCCCACGCCCAGTTTGCGGCATGACGCCTCGAGTCCCGCCGCGTGCTCGTCGAACCGCCGGCGATACTCCGCACGCGCCGCAGACGGATCGATGAACAGCGTCCGGTTGGTTTCCGCGTCCTCGAACACCGCCGGTTGGTCGAAGCGAAACTCAACCTCCGCCGGGTCCAGCACCTGAAACACCAGCACCTCGTGACCGGACGCCGTCAGCGTGCTCAGGCTCCGCTCCAGGCCGTCCAGAGGCGCGAGAAAATCCGAGATCAGGATCATGAGCCCGCGTTTGCGCACGATCTCCACCAGACGCTTCAGGGGCACGGAAAGATCCGTCGCCCTGCCCCCCGCCGGTTTCTCCAGGGCCAGCATGAGGTGGCGCAATTGTCCTGGACGATTCCGCGCCGGCAGATAATCCCGCACCCGCTCGTCGAAGGAAAGCAGTCCGACGGCGTCCCCCTGCAGGTGAAGGAAGTAGGCCAGCGTCGCCGCCAGCGTGGCGGCGTACTGGGCCTTGGTGTAACCGGTGGATCCGTAGTCCATGGACCGGCTCTGATCGGCGACCAGATGGCAGCGGAGATTGGTTTCGTCCTCGAACTTTTTGAGGAAGTACCGGTCGCTCCGCGCAAACACCCGCCAATCCAGATGCCGCAGGTCATCGCCGGGCGTGTACTGGCGATACTCGGTGAACTCCACAGAGAACCCATGGTAGGGACTCCGGTGCAGTCCGCTGCGAAAGCCCTCCACCACCGCCCGCGCCCGCAGTTCCAGATTACGAATGCTCATCAGCGCCGGGGCGCTGATGAACGATCCGCTGGGACTGGAAACGGTCTGGGTGGACATCGGAGTCATGCGTGAGTCGATTTCGCAAGGATGGCCGTGTTCCATCCACCCATCCCTGCTGGCTTCGCCACATCCCACTCTCCGACGGCAAGCATACAACGGGCGTTGACGAGCACCGTCCGACGCATACGGTTCGACATCGTGGAAGCCATTTCCGAGAAACTCGATGCCCGCCTCCATGAATGGAAACCGGAGA
>JBDKKE010000339.1:0-14772 GCA_039796255.1 Verrucomicrobiota bacterium
TGCGTTCTCTGCGGTTTCCTCCAACTGCTTTTTCCAGGTTCATCCACTCCCACCGTGTTCCCTGGCCCCACGGGCCATGGAAGGATGCCCACCTTCCAGATCTTACTCGTAGCGGAGGGCCTCGATCGGACTGAAGCGGGCGGCCTTGATGGCAGGGATGATGCCCGCGACGAGGCCCACCATCGCGCTAAAGGCCACAGCCACCAACTCCGCGTTGCGGGTGATCATCGGAGTGTTCTGGGACGGCGTCAGCGCCCCGATCAACTCCACGAAGAGCTCGGAGACCAGCAGACCGAGCACCCCCCCGATGACCGCAATGACCGCGCTCTCAATGAGGATCTGGAGAAAGATGTTGAGACCCGTCGCGCCCACCGCCTTGCAGATGCCGATCTCGCGAACGCGCTCATTGATGCTGGCCAGCATGATGTTCATAATGCCGATGCCTCCCACCAGCAGGCTGATGCCGGCAATGAACCCGCCGCTCATCCGCGCGTTCTTGATCTGCTTGTTGATGTTCTCGATCTGATTCTCCTGGGTCTCGAAGCTGAAATCCTCGATCCCCTGATGCGTGAGCATCATCACGTTCCGCGCCTGCTGGATGGCGTCCTCCATGCGGCTGAAATCGGCGACCTTGATGTCGATGTCCGTCAGGCGCGGATCTGGAACGCCGTCCCCACGACCCGCCGACCGGAAGCGCACCCAGGCGGTATTGAGCGGCATGTAGATGGTATAATTCTTACGCCAGAACGCCCACCCACCGCGACGTCCCCATCCCTTTTGGCGCTTGGGTCCACCCTTCTCCGCCTGGGCTGCGGGAGCCGCCAGGGCGCGGGCCCGTTCCTTGGCCTCCTGCTCACCCAGATACTCCTGGAACATCCCCACAATCACGAAAGGTTGCCCGTTGATCAGGAGGGTTTCCCCAATCGGAATGATCTCGCGTCCGGCTTCTGACGGCTTGCCAAACAGGTCATCGCGGATCCCGGTGCCGATGACGCAGACCGGACGGGCCATCTCCTCATCCAGCGCGTTGAAGAAGCGCCCGTGTTCCACGGTGTGCAGGTTCATCTCCAGGACGGCCGGCCAGACGCCAACGCACTCGCTGTAGTCCGACCGTTTGTCGCCGCGGGACAGCGTGACATCTTCCAAGGACATCTCCGGCGACACCACGCTCAGCAGCGGTGCGCTGCCCTTAAGGGCCAGGACATCGACCATGGTCTTGCCGGGGGCCTGGTCGGCCAGGTGATCCTGCCAGGCGGGGACGGCCTGATCGCGGGTGAGCACCTTGTCCACACCACCCATGGCGATCATGGCCTCCTTCATCCCGTTCTCCATGCCCTTGATGATGGCGGCCATGCCCACCAGGCTGGTGACGCCCAGAATGATGCCCATCATGGTCAGGATGGAGCGAACCTTGTGCGCCCAGATTTCCTTGAGGCCGACCTGGATGGAGTTGAGGAAGATCATCAGTCGTAGCGGAGGGACTGGATGACATTCATCCGGGCCGCACGGAATGCCGGCAACAGGCCCGCCAAAACACCGATGCCCACGCTGGCGCTGAAGGCCAGGGTCATGGAGGAGAGAGTCACCACCGGAGCATTGTCGGTGGGGGTAAGGCTGCTGATCAGGCGGATGAATCCGAAGCTGGTGACCAACCCCAGCAGTCCGCCGAGGATGGCGATGACCGTGCTCTCGATGACAATCTGAACAAACACCGCAACATCGCCGGCTCCGACAGCCTTGCGGATGCCGATTTCGCGAATGCGCTCACTGATGCTGGCCAGCATGATGTTCATGATGCCAATGCCGCCCACCAGCAGGCTGATTCCGGCAATCAGTCCGCCACTGACCCGGGCGCTGCGGATGTAGGTGTCAATTTCTTCCGCCCGATCCTCCTGGGTTCGGAAGGAAAAGTCCTCAATCCCGCGATGCGTCATCATCAAGACATTGCGAATCTGGGTGAGCGCCTCGTTGATGCGGCCCGAGTCACTCATCTTGATCTCCATGCTGCTGAGTTTGGGAGTCGCCGGCGCGTTGCTCTGGCCCGACTTCATCTTCATCCACATCGTGTTCAACGGCACGTAAACGGTGTTGTTCTTGATCCAGAAGGCGAAGTTGCCGCGCCGGTTGCCACCACCACCCCAGCCCCGGTCGCGTTTGGTGCCCGACGGGACATTGGTCTTACCCGATGCCAGCAGCGCCTGCTTCTCCCGATCACGGACCTCGCGAACCTTGCGGTCCTGCTCACTCTCGTAATGCGTGAACATGCCCACGATGGTGAACGGATATCCATTGATGGTCAGGGAGCGCCCGATGGGGATCACCGGCTCGCCGGTATCCTCGGGTTTGCCGAACAACTCATCGCGGATGCCGGTGCCGATGACGCAGACATTGCGGGCAAGTTCATTGTCGAGATCGGTAAACATGCGGCCGTGTTCCACCACGTGTTCCATGAGCTGCACCTGAATGGGCCAAACCCCGGCGGTCATCCACGTCCGGTGCGTCTTGCCTTCTGCGGCCAGGGTCGGGGGGCTGTCGAAGCGCATCTCCGGGGACACCTTGGTGATTTCGGGGGCCGAATGCTGGAGCGCGTACACGTCATTCAGAGTCACGCCGGTGGCAAAGTCGCGCAGGTGACGCTGCTCAACGGGCACCGGCTGGGCCTCAACACGGATCTTTTCCAGTCCACCGACCGCCACCAGCGCCTCTCGCGCCCCGTTTTCCATCCCCTGCACCATGGCGCTCATGGTCACCAGCGAGGAAACGCCGAGCACGATGCCCAGCATGGTCAGCACACTGCGGAACTTGTGCGCCCAGATTTCCTTCAGGCCGACCAGGATGGCATTCCAAAGGGTCATGGCGTGCGTGCCCAGGGAATCAGGCGGCCGCTGGCACGCGGTCCAGACCGGCCAGACGTGCATCCACCTTCTCGGGGATCTTGCCGTTGCGAATCTCGATCCGCCGGGGGGTGACCGCCGCAATCTCCGGGTTGTGGGTGACCAGAATGACCGTGCGCCCCTCCTGACTGAGCCGTCGGAACAACGCAAGAATCACCTCACCCGTATGGGTATCCAGATTGCCGGTGGGCTCGTCGGCAAAGATGATCTTGGGATCATTCACCAGGGCCCTCGCAATGGCCACCCGCTGCTGCTGGCCACCGGACAACTGGGAAGGGCGGTTCTTCAGGCGATTGCCCAATTCCACCATCTCCAGCGCCCGCAGGGCCTGCTCACGGCGTTGGCGTCCGCTCACCCCCGCATAGATCATCGGCAACTCCACGTTCTGCACCACATTCAACTTGGGCAGCAGGTTGAAGAACTGAAAGACGAACCCGATCTTCCGGTTGCGCATCTGGGCCAGTTCCCGCGAGGACGCCCGCTGCACCTCGGTGCCGTCGAGCGTCACCGTTCCGTGCGTCGGAGTGTCGAGACACCCCAGAATGTGCATGAGCGTCGACTTGCCGCTGCCGGACGGACCGATGATGGAAACAAACTCTCCGGTACCGATGTCCAGCGACACGTCATCCAGAGCGCGGATCTCCTCGCCGCCGAGGTGATAGATCTTGCTGACGTTGCGCAGTTCCAGCAGGGCCACGGTGCGGGAGGGAAAGGGGATTGTCTGTCAGCGGGCGGTGGTGGCCGGTCGGCTGACCGCCACGGGCGCGGAGGCCGTACTGGTGGCCGAGGAACCGCCGGCGCGGCTGCCGGCCGCTGCCGGAGCCTTTCGGACGGCCCCCGAGCGGGACTTATCCTCCAGCGCCACCACGTCTCCCGGCTGTAGCCCCTGGGTGATCTCCGCGAAAAAGTAGTCGCTGACACCAATGTGAATCGGACGGCGCTCCCATTCCTCTCCCGTCTGGACCCATGCAAACCGTTCCACCTGTTTCGTCTCCTGATTGAACTCCGTGAATACAGCGGCCAACGGGGCGGCAAGCACGTCATCGGCACTCGCCACGGGAATCGAAATATTGGCCGTCATGCCCGGACGCACCCGCTGATCCACATCCTTGAGCAGCACGCGCGCCGGGAATCCCTTGATGTTGTTCTTGATCATCGCCTGGGGAGCAATGCGCTCCACCTTGCCCACCACCTTCAATCCGGGAACCGCCTCCACCGTAACCTCCACCTCCTGCCCCGTCTTCAACCGGCTCACATCGGCCTGGTTGATGTGGGCATTGATGACCAGGTCGTTGAGATTGGCGATGGTGAGGATCTCGGTTCCGGAATTAAACCCACCCGATCCGCTGACCGCCTGCCCCACCGAGATGGGACGGGTCAGGACCGTGCAGTCAAACGGGGCGGTGACCCGGGTCTTCCGCAGCTTGTCGTTGGTGAGGTCCAACTCCTTCTGGGTCTGCTCAATGCTGTTCTTGGCCAGTTCCCAGGACGTCTTGGCGTCCTCGAAATCCTGCCCGGGAAGAAGCTTCTCGTTGAAGAGCATCTGGGCCCGCTCGTAGTCCCGTCGGGCCTGATCCAGGCTCAGGCGTGACCGGGCGATGGAGGTCTCGCGCTGCTGCTTCTCAATCTGCAGTTCCTGGTCGTTGAGCTGGAAGAGCAGGTCGCCCTTCTTGACGAAATCGCCCAGATCCACCGGCAGAATGTCGATCTTGCCGTTGACCTCGGGACGCACGCTCACCTGTTCCGAAGGGGTGATTTCGCCGGCAGCGCTGACCGCGAAGCGGATGTCCCGTTTCTCAATCGTCGACGTGGTGGGGCGCCCTCCCGGCACCGCCGCCGCGACCGTCGCCTGCTGACGCTGCTGCCAGACGTACCAACCGCCGCCCCCCAAGAGGGCGGCCAAAATGACAAAGCCGAGGAATTTCATGGCAGATCGCGAGCTAGACTATCGTTGATACGCACACGTGCAATCTGTGATTCAATCTCCGTGTGCTTTGGGCGTGCCGACTTACGAGGCAGCCCGGTACCGTGGTCGGAGACGCCGATGGACCTCCTTAAATTCATCCCCCTTGGGGCCGGAATGCTGATTCTCGCCCGGTTTGCCGCGGAAGCATTGCTGGCGGCGCTGAATCGACGAGAGGTGCGGCGCCATGCGGGAGCCGTGCCGGCAGCCTTCCGGGACACGGTAGACGCGGCGACCTACCAACGCTCGGTGGACTACACCCTGTCGCGCTCACGCTTTGGCCAGTGGCAGGAGGGCTGGGAGGTGCTGTTCGTAGGGGTGCTGCTGTTCAGCGGCGCACTTCCCGCCAGCGACGCCGCGTTCCGAAACGCGTTCGGAACGGCCTCCTGGGTTGGGGCTGCCTGGATATTTTCGGTGGGGACGGTCCTCAGCGTCGCCGGACTTCCCTTCGAGGGCTGGGCGCAGTTTCGCCTGGAGCACCGCTTCGGATTCAACACCACCACGCCGTCCACGTGGTGGATGGACCGGGTGAAGGGATTCCTCCTGGGGGTGATCCTGGGATTCCCCCTGTTGCTCCTCATCCTCAAGCTGGTGGAGTGGATGGGACCCCGCTGGTGGATTTGGGCCTGGGCGCTGTTCCTGGGATTTCAGCTGCTGATGCTGGTGCTGGCGCCGGTCGTGATTCTTCCGCTGTTCAACAAGCTGACCCCGCTGACGGATGGTCCGCTGCGGGATCGCCTTCTGGAACTCGGTCGCCGGGCGGGATTCTCGGCGCAGACCATCCTGGTGATGGATGGCAGCAAGCGTTCCCGCCATTCCAACGCGTTCTTCACCGGCTTTGGACGTTTCCGCAAGATCGTGCTGTTCGACACCCTGATTGCCCAACTGACCGTGGAGGAACTGGAGGCGGTGTTGGCCCACGAAATGGGCCACTACAAGCTGGGCCACATTCCCAAGCGCCTGATCTGGTCGGCGTTGACGCTGCTCGGCGGATTCGCCGTCATGGCCTGGCTCCTGAACCGACCGGAGTTTGCGGGGGCGTTCGGCTTTCCGCCGAACGCCGGGCTCGCCCCCACCCTGCTTCTGTTTGGACTGCTCAGCGGCCCTGTCTCCTTTTGGTTGTCGCCCTTCTTGAACCACCGGTCCCGCGTCCACGAATTTGAAGCCGACGCCTTCGCCTCCCGCGCCGTGGGCACCCCCAAACCCCTGGTCGATGCCCTGCGCAAACTGAGCGAGAAGAACCTCTCCAACCTCACGCCGCATCCCTGGTTCAGCGCCTGGCATTACTCCCATCCCACCTTGCTGGAGCGCGAATCGGCACTCGCGACCTTGGCTGAAGCCAGGTAACCGGACGACGGATACGCGGCCTCCCTTGGGCGCGGGGGAACTGTACGGATTCCGGATGCATTCCCCGAGGGTCTTGGCGCACACTTCACGGCGTGAACGTTCGACGCCTCTATCCCCTGTTGAGCCTCGTCACCCTCCCCGTTTGGGCCACCAGCGTCACCGTCAACAACCGTCCCTTCACCGTACCCGACGGATTCGAGGTTCTGTTGGCCGCGCCCTCCAGCCTTGCCCCACGTCCGGTCAGTGCCAGCCCGGATGATCGGGGGAACCTGTATGTCACAGATTCCTCGGGGTCGAACGAAGCTCCCTCCGAGCAACTGAAGCATCCGAACCACCGAATCCTGCGCCTGGAGGACCGCGATGGCGATGGCACTTACGACGAGGCGGTGGTGTTCGCCGAGCAGGTGATGTTCCCGCAGGGGTGCCTGTGGCATCAGGGATCGGTGTTCGTCGCCGCTCCGCCCAGCATTTGGAAGTTCACCGACACCGATGGCGACGGTCGCGCCGACAAACGCGAGGAATGGTTTAAAGGGGGAACGCTGACCGGATGCGCCAATGACATTCACGGACCGCACCTGGGCCCCGATGGCTACCTTTACTGGACGAAAGGCGCGTTCTCCGAGCAGACGCACCCGCTGGGGAACGGCCGTGTGCTGAAGGACAAGGCATCCCACATTTATCGGGCCCGGCCCGACGGATCCGACCTCGACGTCGTGATGTCGGGAGGCATGGACAACCCGGTGGAAATCGCCTTCACCGCCGAGGGAGAGACCCTGTTCTCCAGCACCTTCATCGACTTCACTCAACCCGGCTATCGGGACGGCATCGCGCACGCCATTTACGGCGGCGTGTATGGGAAGGTAAACGATGTTCTGGATGACGGACGTGTCGTCCGCACAGGACCCGATCTGTTTCACCCCTTCTTCCAGGCCGGACCTGCGGCGGAATGCGGGCTCACCCGATACACCTCCGCCGCGTTCGGCACCGAGTACCGCGACAACCTGTTCGCCACCACCTTTAACCTGCACAAGGTGACCCGCCACATTCTCCGCCCCTCCGGGGCCACCTTCGCCAGCACGGACAGTGATTTCCTGGTGTCCGAGGACACCGATTTCCATCCCACCGACGTTCTTGAGGACCACGATGGCAGTCTGCTCGTCGTGGATACCGGCGGATGGTACCGCCTTTGCTGCCCCAGCTCCCAACTCGCCAAGCCCGATGTGCTGGGCGCCATCTACCGCATTCGCCCGAGCGGCGATCGCGGGCCAAAAATGACCCGGTATCCGATCCCCGCCGCCGCGGATGCCCAGGGCTTCGAACTCGCCACCTCGGTTCTGGCCACCGACCGGATGATGGAGCGGGAAACCATGGCCCAATGGCTGGTCAAAGCCGGCGACAAGGCGCTGCCGGTCCTCCGAAAAACGGTGCTCGAAGGACCGTCCTGGCGGCAGCGGCAGGAAGCCGCCTGGGTCGTGTTCCGCATCGGAACTCCGGCCAGCCAGGCGATCCTTCTGGAAGCCCTGCGAAGCACGGACCCCGGACTGCGGCGGACCGCGGCCAAGGCGCTCTCCCTGCGGCCCGATCCAGACAGCACCGACCGCTTGCTCACCTTGCTGGAGAGTGACGACTCGGCATTGATCCGGTCCGGCGCCGAGGGTCTGGGACGACTCCGCGCGCGAGCCGGTGTCGGCAGGGTGCTCACCACCGCCGCCAAGGCCGCGGATCCGTTTCTCGAGCACAGTCTGATCTACTCCCTGATCTCCATCGGTGCTCCCACAGAAACACGGGCCGGACTCGCGAACGCGGTACCGCGCGCCCAGCGGGCGGCCCTGATTGCCCTCGACCAAATGGAGGGCGGAAACCTGCAGGCTGCCGATGTGGTTCCGTTCCTGATCGCCACCGACGAGCGACTTCGGGACGCAGCGCAGTGGATTCTCGGACGTCATCCCGCCTGGGGCGCCGAACTCGCCGACTGGTTCCGCGCGCGCCTTACGGAGCCGGGCCTCCCTGCCGACGTGCTGGTCTCCCTCGACGGTCAACTGCCCATCCTGACCGGGGACCCGCGTGGACAGCAGGTGCTGGCGGATGCGGCCATGGGCGGCGGATTCCGTTCGCAGACCCGCGTTGCTGCGTTGAAGGCAATCTCGGGAGCCGGTCTCAAGGAGGCACCCGCCACCTGGCAGGCCTCAGTCTTGACGGCCCTCAAGGCTGGCAACCCAGTGACGGGAGAAGCGATCCAGGCAGCGCGCACCATGAACTCTGCGGACGCCGTGAGGGCAGCACTGATCGCCCTGGCCCGGGATCCCGGGCAGTCCGTCGAACTTCGGATGAATGCCCTGGCGGCGCTCGCCCCCGGCGAAACCCTGGGATCCGATGAACTGACCTTCCTCCGCGCCGGCCTGAGCCCATCCAATCCTCCCGCCGTTCGGGCGCAGGCGGCGGGAGTCCTGGCCCGTTCCCGCCTGGATCCGGCGGCACTCCAACTCCTGACCACCGACCTCAAGACGGCCGGCCCACTGGAGCTCAATTTGCTCCTGCAATCGTTCGACAACGGGGGCGACGAGACGCTCGGTCAAAGTCTCCTGGCCGCACTTCAGGAATCGAAGAGTGCACGGGCGCTGCATCCGACCCAGCTGAAGCCGCACTTCGCCAAGTTTCCAGATAAGGTTCGGTCAGCGGCCGACGCCTATGTGGCGGGCCTCAACGCCGACGCCGCCCAACAGGCCGCCCGACTGGATACCTTGCTCACGGAATTGAAGGCCGCCCATGGGGATCTTCGGCGCGGACAGGGTGTCTTCAACGGCCCAAAAGCCGCGTGCGCCTCCTGCCACCGCATCGGCTACCTGGGTGGCGACGTGGGACCGGAGCTGACCAAGATCGGAGAGGTGCGCACCGAGCGGGACCTTCTCGAATCCATTGTCTATCCCAGCCTTAGCTTTGTCCGCAGCTTCGAGCCGTCCCGGGTCACCCTGAAGGGTGGTGAAGAAATCAACGGCATCGTGCGCCACCAAACCCCCGAGGCCATTACGCTGGTAACCGGTCCAGGTGCCGAGCAGCGCATCCGCCGCGATGAGATTGCCGACCTGCAGCCGGGAGTCATCAGCGTCATGCCCGGCGGACTGGACGAACAGTTGAGCCGCCAGGAACTGGCCGACCTGCTGACGTTTGTGAAGACGGTGCGGTGGCGCTGACGCTCGGAGGGTTGGACCCGTTCTCAATGCGGACGTCGGCCATGGCGCACTGGGGCCAAATGCCTTCCGTCACCAACGAGGGCTCGCACCAGCGCCGCGTTCCCGCTAGTTCCCTCCGGTGATCTGGCGTCTCCCGCTTTTACTGGTGTGCTGCGCGGTCCTGTCCGGCTGTACTCCCAGCGGCTTCGTGGCGCGCCAGTTGATCCGCGCGCCCAACACCTTTCCCCAGGTGGTCTCGCCGGAGCCCCGGCTGTACTTCACCTTCCCCGAGGCCGTTCTCGACACGTTTCCGCTGCAGCGGGCCACCGTCGGAGCGCCCGCAGTAACCCTCGCGTACCGAATTCTTCCGCCGGCCGACTACCGGACGCGACTCACCCTCACCAATCACTCGGGATCGACGGGACCGGTGCCCCTCTACCTGTTCCAGGGTAAAATCCCGGGTGCTTCCACCTCCTTTACCGCGCATCCGAGGGGAACCGTCGTCCTCCTGCAC
The DNA here is from genome assembly GCA_039796255.1 of Verrucomicrobiota bacterium. Classification (GTDB taxonomy): domain Bacteria; phylum Verrucomicrobiota; class Verrucomicrobiia; order Limisphaerales; family UBA9464; genus UBA9464. The sequence goes on from JBDKKE010000339.1 coordinate 9,889, forward strand.
GGCTATGGATTGAGCCAGGATTCCATGATTCCCTGGGCGCTCCTGCTGGCCGAAGCCGGTTGGCGTTGCGTGCTGGTGGACCTCCGGGGACATGGGAGTTCCAACGGCGACCGCATCCACTTCGGCCTTCGGGAGTCTGCGGATCTAACCGCCCTAATCGACGAACTGCAGCGTCGCAACCAGGCGTCCTGGCCTGTTTCAGTCATGGGTGTTTCCTACGGGGCCGCGGTGGCGCTGCGCTGGGAAATGGACGAACCGCGGGTGCGTTGCTGCGTCGCAGTCTCACCTTATGGACGACTGGGATACGCCATCGAAGGGCTGCGCGCAGGCTATGCGTCATGGCTTCCAGCCGGCATCATCCGCCGCGCATCAGAAAAGATGCCCGCCCTGGTCGGCGCCGGTCCTGGAGGACTGGATCCCGTGGAATGGATGCAGTCCCACCCGGTCGGCGCCCTCTTTGTGGCCGCGGGCGAAGATGAGGTCGCATCGCCGGACGCGGTCCGAGCCCTGCATGCCCGTGCCGCAGCCCCGACGCAGGTCATTGAGGTGCCGGGTGCGAGCCACGAAATCCTGCCGTTCCGCGTCGACGAACTCCGGGAATCCATAACCGGTTGGCTCAGGGATCATGGATCGACGCCACCGCCCTGATTCGACCGCATGGGGCTTGGTTGGAACGAGGATGAGCCAGGCGGCTCAGTCTCACTCTTTCTCGTACAGCGCCCGCAACGCTTCCGGCGTCGCCCCCATCCAGTGCCGGGCCGTGACCCCGGCCATGCGAAGGTAGGTGCGAAGAACCCCCCGCTGGCGAAAGCGGCGGGCGGAGGTGGACACCGTGGCATTCGCCAATTTCAGGCGCCCCTGCCGACGAAGGGCGGCGCACAGAGAATGCTCCTCCATCAGAGGTACGTCGGGCACGCCGCCGGCGCGGATCAACGCCTCCCGGAGGACAAAGATGCCCTGATCGCCGTAGGCAAACTGAAAGAGGATCATGCGCCATCGACAGCGGAGGCGCGAACCCCGCGTCAGCCAGGGGGGATCACGAAACACCTTCAGGAACGCGCCGCCGACCACGGTTTTACTGGCAACCGGTCCCTCCATCACCCTTTGGATGGCGACACCCGCGTCCGGCGGTAGCCAGGTGTCAGCATGCAGCAGAAGGACGACCTCTCCCGAGGCGAGGTCCGCTCCCCGGCGCAACTGGCCTCCCCGGCCCCTGGGTCCGGAAAGAACGCGGGCGCCAGCCGCCCGGGCCAATGACGCCGTGTCGTCGACGCTTCCCCCATCGCTGACGATGACCTCGGTTACCTCGGGAACCCCGGCGACACACGCCAGGGTTGCGCGCAGCTCAGCCGCCTCGTTGAGCGTGGGGATGACGACGGAGATCGTCATCGTCGCAGTCGCCTCAGAAACGGGCGAGTTTCTCCAACTCCCGCACGCGTCGGACGATGTCCGATCGTTTGGCCTTGATGGTGTGGCTGAGTCCAAAGCCCTCGCAGCAGAACGAGGCCACCACCGCACCGTGAATCATGGCCCGGCGCAGATTCTTGCCCGGCGTCCCCGTCTTCTGCGCGGCGAGGTAGCCGAGCAACCCGCCCACGAACGAGTCCCCGGCACCGGTCGGGTCCACCACCTTCTTCAGCGGATAGGCGGGAGCGACGAAGAGGCCTTCAGGACCGGACAGCAGGGAACCGTGCTCCCCCTTCTTGATGATGACATAACGCGGTCCCATCCGATGGATCTTGGCGAGCGCGGACACGACATTGTCATCCGAGGTCAACTGCCGCGCCTCGCCGTCATTGAGCACCAGACAATCCACCCGCTTCAGCAGGCGGAGCAGGTCGTCCAGCGCCACGTTCAGCCAGAGATCCATGGTATCGGCGATGACAAACTTCGACTTGGAGACCTGATCCAGAACCGCGTGCTGGATGGCCGGGGCGATGTTGGCCAACAGGACGTACGGGGTGGTCTCATAGGGACCCGGCAGCTTGGGAGCCCAGTTCTCAATCACGCCGAGCACGGTGTTGATCGTGCGGCGGTTGTTCATGTTGACCTCGTACTGGCCGTGCCAGTGAAAGGTCTGGCCGCCCTTCACGCGCTCAAGTCCGTCCACATTGATGCCCCGTGCAGCAAAGAGACGCACATAGCGGGATGGAAAATCATCCCCGACCACGCCCACCAGTTTGACGGGGGAAAAGAAGCTGGCCGCGACGGCGGCATGGCTGGCTGACCCGCCCAGCAGTTTGGGATTGCTGGCCTTGGGGGTGTCGATGGAATCCAGGGCCGTGGTGCCGACAACGAGAACGCTCATGAATGGAATCGAATGGATACGCGGACGATGCATGGCCGGAACGCGGCCGGTCGGGACGCTACGGGCTGGGCCCCGCCGGAGGCAAGTGGGAGGTGAAGTCAAACCGCCGATGCGGCGCGTCTGTCCCGCCGACGGTCCGGGACGAAAAGAATTTGAAATCCGTCGAATCCCCATTAGTTCGTGCGGCCGTCGGTGAAGTCCGCAGCGACGCACCCACCACCGCTCCACGACGTCTCCCGCAATCCCCACGCAATGTTCACCGTCCCCCACCACGGCCGGCAGTTCCTCTTCCTGGCGCTGGCTCTCATCGTTCAACTATCCAAGGGATACGCGCAATCCGGCTCCCGCCTTCCCTGCGATCCGGAGGCCGCCACCCGCATCATCGCGCACCGAACCCCGGTCCCGATCGTCATCGACGGCCGGCTTGATGAGGCGGCTTGGAAAGGGGCCGTCGTCTCACCCCGCTTTGTGGATCTGATCAGCGGCAAGCCCACGCGGTTCGACACGCGCGTCCGACTGCTGTGGGATGACCAACAGCTCTACGTCGCCTTCCAGGTTGAGGAACCCGCCGTCCGCGCGCATCTGACGTCCCACAATGATCCGATCTATTCCGAGAACGATGTCGAACTGTTCATCGCCGGCGACGACGCCTACTACGAGTTTGAGATCAACGCCCGGAACACGGTTTACGAGGTGTTCTTCATCTGGGAGCGCGCCTATGCCTCCGGGGGATTTGCCGCGAATCCCGAGTTTGCACGGAGTCGACTCAGCGGTTTCAACGGGGTGGGCTTCCACGACCACCCGCGCGGTCCGCGCCTCGGTCAGTTCAATTGGCGCTTTCCCGGGCTGAGGACGGCGGTGCATGTCGACGGTACCCTCAATGACGACGCCAACCCTGACCGGGGATGGACGGTGGAGATTGCCCTGCCGTGGCGCGGCATGGAGTGGCTGGCCAAGGCGGGAAACCGCCCGCTTCCACCCCGCGAAGGGGACGAATGGCGCATGGACTTCTCGCGTTTCAACACCGCCAAGGCCCCGCCTCCCGCCAACGACTCCGGTGGCTGGGCGCTGAGTCCGCACGGCATTTGGGATTCCCACATTCCGGAGTGCTTTGCGCGGGTCCGTTTCAGCACCAATGCGGTCGCCGCGACGACGTCACCCTAGTTTCAAACCCTCGCCCCCGAATCAGCCGGCGAGCTGACGCAGTCCACCCACCAGTCGCCCCACCCCTTCCTCGGCCGTTGCCGGCGAGAGCGCCCCATAGGCCACCCGCAGGCAGGCCTCCTGCGAGACTCCGAATGCGGTTCCCGGGATCACCGCCACCCCGTGCTCGGCGATGAGCCGCCGCGTCAGATCGAGAACCTCCCGAAAGCGGCGCAGTCGCAGATAAACGTAAAAGGCGCCGTCCGCTGCTCCGAAATCCGCCAGATCCTCCAGACCCCGCAGACCTTCCATCACCCGCATGCGGGTCGCCCCCACCTCCGCTACCCGTTCCGCCAGCCACGAGGGTCCAGCCTTCAGACAGCCCAGCGCCGCCAATTGGGATACCACCGGAGGACAAATCAGCAGCGTATCTTGGATTTTCCGCATCGACTCCCGCAGTGCTGCGGGGAAAACGGCATATCCGATGCGCCAACTGGCAAACCCATAGGCCTTGGAGAAGGAGTACAGCGACACGGTGTGCGCCGCGGCTCCCGGAAAACCACCCGGCGATACGTGGCGGGCTCCCCCAAAGGTGAAGGCCTCGTAGGTTTCATCGCTGATGTGGTACAGTCCGCGTTCTCGGCACAGGTCGTTGATGGCGCGCAGGCAGTCCTCCGGATACACCGCCCCCGTGGGATTGTTGGGCGACACCGTCACCACCGCCCGCGTGCGCGGCGTGATGGCCCGGCGGATGGCCTCCACGTCCGGGAAAAACCGCGAATCCGCAGGGACCGTCACCGCCCGCACACTGGCGAGGGCCAGCGCCATCTCCTGGTTAAAATAGTAGGGCAGGGGCAGAATGACCTGATCACCCGGATCGCAGAGGGCGAGGATGACCTGCTGGAATGCCGCGTTGGCGCCGGCGGTCACCATCAGGCTGCGCTCCCCGCCCATCGGCATTCCATTGCCGACCGTCAATTTCGACTCCAACGCCTCCACCAGGGACGGCAACCCGTCAACGGCCTGATAGCGGTTCAGCAGGGGCTCCCGTTGCAGACGCGCCACCTCCTCCCACGCCTCCGCCGGGGGCGCGTAGCCCGCAACTCCCTGTCCCAGGGACAGCGTGCCCGGACACGACCGAATCCATTCTGCCACCTGGGGGATGATGGGCGCCTGAACCGCACCGGCACGTTCGGAACAAATCCGCATAACGGAGGAAACCACCAACGAGGGCATTCTGCCAATCCGCACCGTCACACTGCCGCGAGGCAGAACCCTGTTGAATCCTGCCGGCAGTGCGGCAGATCAGACGCGCCCCACCCGCAGGGCCAGAGGCCATTGGATCCTGCGACACGACCGAGGATCACCCCAGCGGGGCGCCAACACCGTTCGCAGGGACTCGAGCGGATTCGTCCCCCGCTCCCGAAGGTAGC
>JBDKKE010000340.1:0-6829 GCA_039796255.1 Verrucomicrobiota bacterium
TCACGCCCTCGGCGCCCCCGGCGTCGCTGGCATAGACGCGGACGCCGATGCCGTCCGGTCCCGGCGTCGGGTCGAGGTTGAGCGCCACCGGCACTCCGAACAGATGCAGTTCGGAGACCGACTGCCCGCCTCCTGTGGCACAACCCGAAGCGGCGAGGATGGCCATCGCCAGGCCCAGGCCGGACAGGGTCCGGCCAGTCTTTCGACCCCTCACTGGGATGGCCCCTTCTTCTGCGGCAATTGCTGATCGCGCCACGAGGGCCGGTTGGTCTGGTAGAGAGGCTCCACAATCTTCCGCTGCGCCTCGCCCTGCTTCATCAGGGGCCGGAGGTCGAACTCGTGAAGGTTCTGCTGCAGGACGTCCTCCGGATCGGTCAGCTTCATCCGCTTCTGGGAGTTCTCCATCACCACGGGGGTCATGAGAATCAGCAACTCCTTGCGCCGGCGTTTGTCCGAGGTCGTCCGGAAAAGCGCCCCCAGGTAGGGAATGTCCCCCAGCACGGGCATCTTCTTGACCCGGCGGTCGCTGATGGTGTCGATCAACCCGCCGATGACGATGGTCTGTCCGCTCTGCGCGCTGACCGTGGTGCTGGCCTTGCGCTGGTTGATGATGGGCACCGTGGAGCTGGAATTGACCTCCACCAGTTCGGTGCTGACGGCGCTATTCGTGGTGAAGATCTCCATCTTCACAAAGCCGTCGGCGCTGATCTTGGGGGTGACGCTGAGATTAACGCCGACGTCCTCGTAGCGGTACTGGGTGGTGAGGTTGTTCTGGGCGTCGAGCCGGGTCTGTTCCACCAGGGGCACCCGCTGGCCGATGTTGATGCTCGCGGGCTTGTTGTCGGAGGTGACGATCTGCGGACGGCTCAGCACCTCGAGCTTGCCCTGCTGCTTGAGGGCGCGGAGGAGGAAGGTGAAGTCGCTGCCGGTCACCGCCGTGGAGAATCCGCCGAAGTTCTGGAGCTGATCGGCAATGTTAAAGTCGGTGCCGATTCCGTAGGTCACGTCGCCGCTGGACCCGGTGTAGGTCCACTCCACGCCCAGCTCCGTGCCATTGTCGAGGGTGACCTCGGCCAGCAGCACCTGGATGAGCACCTGCGGCTGCGCGGCGTCGAGTTCCTCGATGATCTGGCGGATCTGCTGATAGTAGCGCTGGTTGGCGGAGAGGAGCAGCGTGTTGCTTCCCGGTTCGGCCACCACGGCCACTTCCTGGTCCATCAGCCGGGCGGCGGTGGAAGCGTTGTCCACACCCAGGGACTGGATCAATTTCTGGCGCTCCTGATCGAGGAAGTTGCGGATGGCGGTGGCGATTTCGGGCGCCTGCGTATTCTTGAGCCGGATCACCTCGGAGGAACGCTCGGCGGCGGAACTGGAATCCAGCGTTTCAATAAGCTGCGACACCAGCCCCATGTAGTGCTCCGTTCCGCCCACAAGGAGGCTGTTGGTGCGGGGATCCACGGTGACGGTCAGGGCGGCCTGCTCGGCGGTGCCGAGGGTGGCGGTGGCCAGCGCTTCCTCGACCGGCGAGGCGGCCACACTGCGCACCAGGGTGTACTGCACGGTGCGGGCGGAGTTGCCCCCGGTCACCGGAGTCATCCGGAACATCTGATTGAGCAGTTCAGCCATCTGCCGGGCATCGGCATTGAGCAGGGGAAACACCTTGATCTTGGCCACTTGGGGCGAGCTGGCATCCAGTCGGGTGATGATCTGCTCGATCAGGCCCATGTAGTCCACTGGTCCGGACACCACCAGCGAGTTCATGCGCTGGTCGGGAGTGATGAGAACCCCCTCCTTGAGCGCCGCGGTGACGAGCTCCTGTCCACCCTCGGTGTGGGTGATGAACTGAAGCACCGACTGGGCGTTGGGATTCTGGTCGTTGAGCGACGTCGGCTTGGTGTTCAGCGCCGTGTTGAGCAGGACGGACAGCAGTTCCGCGCGCGCATACTGCAGGGGGAACACGCGGATTTCGCTGACCCTCGACACCTGTTCGGTGTCGAGCTTTTCCACCAGCTCACCGATGCGCCGGGCGTCGGCCTCGCCGCAGGACACCACCAGCGCGTTGATGCGCTCGTCGGCGCTGACGCTGATGGGCACCACCTGATTGGGCAGATTCTCCCGGAAGAGACTGCGGACCGTGGTGACCACCTTGGCGGCATCCGCCTTGCGCAGCGGAAAGACCCGGATGGCCAAGCCCGTCTCGGCGGGATCGGTGTCCAGCTTTTCGACCAGGGAATCCACGATGGCCAGGTCATCCACGGTCGCCCCGACCAGCAGGGCATTCACCCACGGATCGGCCATGATGGTGATGGGATCCACAGGCTCCCCCCGGACCTTGGGCGGCCGGTTGGCGAAGATGGGCTGCAGCGTGGCCTGCATGCGGAGGGCGGTCGCCTTGCGGAGCGGGAAGACCCGGAAGTTCAGCCGGGAGAACTGACTGTCGCCATCCATCTGCGGCAGCATGCGCTCCACGACGTCGAAGGCCTCCTTCCCTCCGGTGACGATGATGGCGTTGATCCGGTCGTCGGCGATCACCGTCGCGGGAATCGTCCGCTCATTGGCATTAACCGCAATGGTGTCCGCGGTGCGCTTGGCCAGGAAGAACTGGGTGAGCGAAGTGGCCAGGGTACTCGCCCGGGCGTTCTTGAGGGCGTAGATCTTCACATCGGCATTGGCGGCAAAATCCTTACTGTCGAGCCGCTTCACCACTTCGCGGACCACGGTCAGGTTGTCCGGACTCGCGCTCACGATGAGCGTGTTGCTGCGCGGATCCACGCTCACCGACAGGACATCGCGTCCCGAATTGCCCCCACGTCCCGGACCGGCCAGGCGTCCGGGGCGGTACAGTCCCTGATCCACCAGGGACTTGATCAGCGTGGACACCCGGGAGGCGTCGGCGAACTCCAGGGTGAAGGTCTCAAACACCCCTCCCGGCATCACCGGTTCCTGGTCCAGCTTCGCGAGAAGTTCCCGGATCAACTCCAGGTTCTCCCGGCTGGCGGAGACGATGAGCGCGTTGTTCAGCGGATCGGTGTCCACCTTGATCTGGTCGCTGGGCAGCGGCGTGGATCCGGGCAGCGTCTGGGCCCGTTGACGGGCGGCGAAGAGACTCTCCAGTGCGGTGGCCACGCGGGCGGAGTCGTTGAACTTCAGGGGAAGCACCGTCAGGGTGAGCGCTGGATTGTCCTGCTTGGCATCGAGGCGCTGAAGCAGTTCATCAAGGGTGCGATTGTCCTCCTGGCTGGCGGCCACCAGCAGGGCATTGCTGCGCGTGTCGGCCAGGATGATGGGCTTGTTGCGCTGGACGTCGGGCGTGCGGACCGCCGCGTACCGCTGTTCGAAGAGGGTGGCCATGGTGGCGGCAACCACCCGGGCGTCGGCGAATTGCAGGGGGACGAGACGGACGCGTCCACTCAGCGCCGGGGCGGCCTGGTCCAATTGCTTGGCGAGCTTCTCCACCAGTTCGAATCCCTCGCGCGACCCGCCGACCAGCAGGGCATTGCTGCGCTGATCGGTCATGATGATCACCTTGAGGGCATCGGCCTGTCCCTGGTTCAGCGTCGCCCGCTGCGTGACCCGGGCGTCCATGAGCTTCTGGAGCGTGGGAGCCACCACATTGGCGTCCGCATGTTCGAGCGGGATCAGGGCAATGTCCCGCAGGTCAAACGGCAGCTTCTGGTCGAGGCTCTTCAGCAAGCCTTCGATGACGGCGAAGGCCTTGCCGTTGCCGGCGACCACCAGGGAACCGGTCCGGGCATCGACGGTGATGACCGGACGATCCTCATTGCGCAGGGTCGTGGCGCGCGGGCCGGAGAAGAGATCACTGAGAACCTTCTGCACCGCCGAGGGCTCGGCGTGCTCCAACGGGTACACCCGGACCGTCTCCAGCCCGGAGGCCGCCGGAATGTCCAGTTGATTGATCACGTCGGCGATGAGCGGGAGGTTGTCGCTGCGGGCGGCGACGATGAGCACGTTGACCTGATCGTCGGCCTGAATGGTGAGTGCCGGGCGAATTTTGGGCGTCTGGCTGGTCGTGGCCTTCTCGTCGCCGTTCAGCGTGCGCAGCCGGCTGATCTGGGTGGACAGCCCTTCCGAGCCCGGCACGGGCGGACCCTCGGTGAACACCGACTGGAGCAGCGGTACCAGGCGGGTGGCGGAGGCATGCTTCAGTCGAAACAGCCGCACCTCGGTCACCGAGTGCAGCAGGTCGAGATCCATGTCGGTGACGATCTTCTGGGCGAGATCCAGGCTGTCCTGCTGGCCGCTGAGAATGAGCGTATTGCTGCGGGCATCCACGGCGACGTTGAGCGGCTGGACCAGGGCCTTCCCCTGCTCTGCCGGCTGGGCCCCGGGGCCTCCGGGACCGACCGCGAGGGCGCGTCCCTGGGTGAAGATGGTGGTCAGGGTCTGGGAGACGGTGGCGGCGTCGGCATTCTCCAACTTGATCAACCGGACCTTCACGCCGTCCAGCACGGGAACCGAATCCATCTGCTCAATCACCGCCACCAGCGCCCGGAGATTGTCCGGGGTGGATGTCAGGATCAGCCGGTTGCCGCCGCCGTTTCCTGCCGTCGGGTCGGTGGCGATCTTGATTGGCTGGGTCAGGTCCAGCAGGGCGGTTTGGCCATCGCGGCCGGGCACCTTGAGGCGCCGGACATGTTCCTGCAGCTCGCGCGCCTCAGTGGTGGACTCGCCGGTCGACCCGGGGCGCAGCATTCCCTGCAGTACGGCGGCCAACTGGACGGCATTGGCCTTCTTCAGCGGCACGATCTGAACCTCGGCTTCCACGTTGGGGGTGGGGGTGTCCAGGGACTGGATGATCTTCTCCACCTGCGTCGCCATGGAATCCCGGGCGATCACCACCATGCCCCGACCGCGGGAATCCACGGCCACATTGACCGGGTCGCCCGGGCGGGCGGCGGTGAGCTGCGTCACCATCTGCTGCACCAGCGGCAGCAGCTTCTCCGGGGGTGCATTTTTCAGTGGAACGATGCGGAACTGCATCTGGGCGGTTTCGCCCGCGGTATCCAACTGCCGGATCAGCGACTCCATGAGCGCAAAGTCCGTCGGACGCGCGCGGACGATCACACTGCGGGTCCGCGGTTCGGCGACGACGGTGATCCGCTGACGGGGGGTGACCATCTGGGGCGCCTGGCCCGGCTGCTGCACCTGGACCGGATCCTGTCGCAGAAGCTCGGTGAGGGTGCGCGCCACGATGACGGGATCCGCGTCCTTGATGGCAAAGAGCCGGAACTCCGATTCATTGCCGTAGAAGTTCAGCGAGAGTTCGCCCACCAGGCGCTCAACGGCATCCAGCTCCTGGGCGGGACCGGACAGAATCAGGGCATTGGACGCCTTGTCCACGGCGATGACCACCTCGGGCGGACGGTTGGTATCGCCGCCGGGAACCTCCGGCACCGGCGCCACCTTGTCGGCGACCCGCAACGGCGTTCCGGAGACCTGCGGATAGATGCTTTCCAGCATGCGGGCCATCTGGTCGGCGGCGACCCGGTCGAGCGGACGCAGGCGGACCTGCACTGCGGAATCCTTGCCCGAATCATCCAGACGCGAGACGAGATCCTGGATCTGCGCGATGTCGCCGCGCTTGGCGATGATGGTGAGCGAATTGCCGGAGAGCTCGGCCTCGATCACCGGGCGGTCCCCGCGGGGACGATCCTCGAACAGGGTTTCCAACTTGGTGGCCACCTCATAGGCCTTGGCCTTGCGCAGCCAGATGAACTGCACGTCCCGGTCGGAGCGCTCCGGAGCCTTGTCGAGCGTGGGCAGGATCTTGTCCACCACCTGGAAGTGCTGCGGTGTGGCGGAGATGATCAGGCTGTTGGACCGCTCGTCTACCGACACGCTGGTCAGCGCCCCCCGTCGTGTCCCGTCGCCCTCGTTGACCCCGCCACGGCGGAGATTGCGGGACACCGACTGCAGCAACTGTTGCAGCACTGCGGACACCTCGCGCGCGCTGCCGTTCTCCAGCTTGTAGATGCGCACCTCGATGTCGCCCCCGCCGGAACCCTCGGCGTCCAGTTCGCGGACAATCTTCAGCACCTCCTGGACCGCATTGGTGGGTCCATTCAGGAGCAAGCTGTTGGCCCCGGCCACCGAGGTGACGCTCACCCGACGGATCATTCCCGGCAGCGCGCGGTTGGTCATGACCCGGTTGACCGCGTCGGCGAGATCCTCGGCGCGCCCCTTGGTGAGCCGGATCGTCTGAATCACGTTCTGACCGTCGGGCCCCGCCTGATCCATGCCCTCCACCAGCTCCCCAATCCGAACCAGGGTGGCCGCCGGCGCCTCAACCATGAGGGAGCGCTCGTTGCCGCCCGGACCGACGACCACCCGCTCACCCGGATCGGTGCTGGCGACCTGGCGGGCGTAGATCTGGGAGATCATGCTGGATACCGCATTGGCGGTGACCCGCTCCAGCGGAAACACCTTCACCTGGCGAGCCCCGGTGTCGGCGCCGGCCTGCAGCATCACGCTGATCTCCTCAATGGCGTCCAGTTGGCGCTGCGTGCCGGCCAGAATGAGCTGGTTGCTGGCGGTGTCATCCAGGAGCAGCGGCTCGGCGGTCCCGAAGTCCGGACTGTTGCGGGCCTGGTCCTGATACAGCTGGCGAATCTTCGGCAGCAGGTCGGCCGCCCGGCGGTCCTTCAACGACAGCACCCGCATCATGCGCCCGGCAGCGGAGCCCAGGGAGGAATCGAGCTGCTCAATGATGACCGCGGCCGACTGCAGTTCCTTGGGATCGCCGGTGGCGATGATGGTGCGGGTCTTGGGATCGGTGACCACGCTCACCCGCTTCTGCGGACGCCCATAG
>JBDKKE010000341.1:0-8680 GCA_039796255.1 Verrucomicrobiota bacterium
TCATCGGGAACCGTTCCGTTCCAGTTCGTAGTCAGCGAGGCTCAACGCAGGAATGGCTTGGGCCTGCTCAAGCAGCGCCTCGGTGGACCAGCGGTCCAGACCCAATACGGAGCCGACCTGCTTCTGGGTCAGGCTCCCCTGCCGATACCGCACGATGGCATAGGCTTCCAGCAAGTCGCGGGCGAGCGAGTCTTCCGGTGGCAATGCCACCTGAGCGCTCTCAGGGATCTCAACCACGACTTTCATGTCTTTGCAGTTTAGCATAGGACCTTAGGTTTCCTCAAGGGGCTTACTTGGGCCGCCTCGTGTACGAATTGCCGCTCGACCCGACAAGAATGCCGAAAAACCCGCTTGCCTCCTCTGGGGTAATCTCCACCGTCCCCAGTGCCGGTCGTCACTTGTGTGGCGGCATTTTCGGCTGAGAAACACAGTTAAACCAGTCACCTAACCGCTAACCTCCGTTGTCAATCGCAACGTCGGTCACGTTGGGCAATGGAGTCTTCTGAGGGGTAATTTTACTTCACCCCGCTCAAGTCTCCTCGCAGATAAACCGCTCGGGCGCTCACGCGTTCGGCTTATACCATTATGTCGGCCTCCGCCGCATTCGCAGAACTGCTGAAGCAGTACGACCGCCATTTCAAGGCCGGTCAAATCGTCAAGGGAACCATCCTCGAAGTTCGTCCGAAAGAAGTCCTCGTGGACATCGGCGGCAAATCCGAAGGCGTCGTCAGCGCCTCCGAGTTCGTTGAGTTCGATAAAGTCATGGTGGGAGACATCATCGACGTCCTCATCGAGAAAGCCGAAGACAAGGAAGGCAACGTCCATCTGTCCAAGGAAAAGGCCGAGTTCCAACAGAACTGGGACCGTATCCAGAGCATTTGCAACGAGGGTGGCAATGTCACCGGCAAGGTGAAGTCCATCGTCAAGGGTGGTTTGATCGTCAACATCGGTGTCGAGGCGTTCTGCCCCTCGTCCCAGGTCGACATCGTTCCCCCGAAGAACCTGGCTTCCTTCATTGGCAATGCCTACGAGTTCAAGGTCGTTAAGCTCAATCCGGATCGCCAGAACGTAGTCCTGAGCCGCCGCGAAATCATCGAGACTGAGCGCAACGCCCGCCGTTCGTCGCTGCTGTCCGAGATGATGCCCGGCGACATCCGCAAGGGTACGGTCAAGAACCTCACCGACTTCGGTGCGTTCATCGACCTCAACGGCCTCGACGGCTTGCTGCACATCACCGACATGTCCTGGGGTCGCCTCACGCACCCGAGCGAGATGCTCAAGGTGGGTCAGGAAATCGACGTCGTCGTTCTCGACATCAACCGCGAGAAAGAGCGCGTCAGCTTGGGCCTCAAGCAGAAGCTGTCCAACCCCTGGGACAACATCGAGAGCAAGTACCCCGTCAACGCCAAGATCAAAGGCAAGATCGTCAACCTCGTGCCCTACGGCGCGTTCGTCGAGATCGAGCCCGGCGTCGAGGGCTTGGTGCACGTCACCGAGCTGTCCTGGACCAAGCGCATCGCCAAGCCTTCCGACGTCCTCAAGCAGGGCCAGGAAATCGAAGCGGTCGTCCTCGGTATCAACCGCGACGAGCAGAAGATCAGCCTCGGCATCCGTCAGCTCGAGACCAACCCGTGGGACTTGGCTCACACCAAGTATCCGCCGGGAACCAAGGTCAAGGGACCGATCCGCAACCTCACCAGCTACGGCGCGTTCCTCGAGCTCGAGGAAGGCCTGGACGGTATGGTGCACGTGTCGGACATGAGCTGGACCCGCAAGGTCAACCACCCGAGCGAAGTCCTCAAGAAGGGCGACGAAGTCGAGGCGGTTGTGCTCGAAGTCGACAAGGCCAACCAGCGCATCAGCCTCGGCATGAAGCAGCTGGGCGTGGATCCGTGGGAGCAGATCGAGACCCTCTTCAAGGTGGGCGATCTGGTCACCGGCAAGGTCACCAAGCTGGCCAGCTTCGGTGCATTCGTTGGTTTGCCCAACGACATCGACGGTCTGGTTCACATCTCCCAGGTCAGCGAAGACCGGGTCGACAAGATCAAGAACGTCCTCAAGGTCGGCGACGACGTCACCGCCCGCGTCATCAAGATTGACCGCGCCGATCGCCGCATCGGTCTGTCCATCAAGGCCGCCAACTACAGCACCGAGCAGCTGAAGGAAGAGCAGAAGCTCCTCGATCAGCTCAAGCCCGGTGAAGACCTGGTCGCCCTCGAGCACGCCTTCGCCGCGGCCGAGGCGAAGACCCAGGACTAATCGTCCAAGTTCCGTTTCCAAGCGCGCACCCTCACCGGTGCGCGCTTTTTTGTTGGGCTGACCGGCTTCCGCAGAGGGGTCCGTCCTCACCTTTGACACTTTGGAGCTGGCGAGCGGCGCGCCCTTCGGGCCCGTCCCGAAGGGACCTGCCACCTCCTTGCTGGAAGGGAGGGATGTGCCGACTGCACCGATCAGGGGTATTGGGCATCAATTCGGATTTATTGATGTCTGATCCACCATATTGACATCAGATACCTCCGTCAGCATCGTCTTGGAGTGAGGACAACGCTGACCTTGGACGATGACCTTCTCGAACTGGCAGCCCGCCAGGCGAAGCTCCGAGGCGTTTCCCTGAGCAGGGCCGTTTCCGATCTCCTCCGCCGGGGGCTCCATGCCGCCACCCCGTCCCGGACCAAGGACGGTCTCCTAATGTTCCAGCTTCCCGAGGACTCGCCCATGGTCACGACCGATGACGTGCGACGCCTCGAATCGGAGGGGATGTGAAGGGCTATCTTCTCGACACCAATGTGCTCATCGCATTGCTCTGGCCCAGCCACGCGCACCACACGCGGGCCGTGAGGTGGTTCACGAGGCATCGTTCGAGCGGCTGGGCGACCTGCCCGTTCACTCAAGCGGGTTTCGTCCGCATCGTTTCCAGCCCCGCCTTCTCCCGCGATGCGGTCACACCACGCGATGCGGTGGGCGTGCTGGCCACCAACACCGCGTCGAAGGACCACTTGTTCTGGCCGGATGAACTGCCTTTGGTCGAGGCCGTCGCTTTTGCTGGTTCAAAGTTGCTCGGACATCAACAGGTGACCGATGCGTACCTGCTCGGACTTGTTCTCCGACGGGGAGGAATGCTGGCCACCTTGGACGAACGCATCACGGCGCTGGCAGAACCGGATTCGGTTCAACGCCGGGCGGTGGAAGTGATTGCGTAGCGACCCCTTCCCGGCGCCCCGCAGACGTGCGCCAACACTTGTAATCGGTGGTTGCGGAAACGGATGGTGCCCACCGGGGACACGCCCTCAGGTTGCGCAGAACGCTCGCAGCGGGACACGCTGCGGGATCTTTCCTGATCGCGGAGCGTCGAAAGGCAAATTCTTATCCAGTTCGATGCCGGCTTTGGCCAAAGGCCGCGTAGAGCACCGGTAGCAGGAACAGGTTGAGAGTGGTCGAGGTCACCAGTCCACCTAGGATGACCACCGCCATGGGGAACTCGATTTCGTGCCCCGGAATATTCCCTGAGATCACCAACGGCAACAGGGCCAAGGCGGCGCAGGACGCCGTCATCAGGATGGGCGCCAGTCGTTCTTCCGCCCCGCGCAGCACGAGAGGCACACCGAAAGGCATGCCTTCCTCGACTTCGAGGTGACGGTAGTGACTGACCAGCATGATGCCGTTGCGGGCGGCAATGCCGAGGACCGTGACAAAGCCAACGAGCGAGCCGATCGACAACACGCCGCCGCCGAGAAAGGCCGCAGCCACGCCGCCGATCAGGGCAAAGGGCAACGTCAGGGCCACCATCGTCGTGAGCCGGGCCGATTGGAAATCGACCTGCAACAGAACCAGGATTCCCAGTACGGAAAACCCAGCCAGCAGCAGCAAACGACGGGTAGATTCCTGGCGGGCAGCGTATTCTCCGAGGATTTCCGGATGATAGCCACGGGCGAAGGGGAGCGTCGTGACCCGGTCCTGGATTTCCCGGGCGACCGCGCCCAGGTCTCGCCCTCGGACGTTGCAGGTGACGTCGATCCGGCGTGAGGCGTTCTCACGCTTGATCTCGTTCGGTGCCGGCACCACTTCGACGTCCGCCACGTCGCCCAGCGGGACCAGCATGCCACCGGGAATTTCGATCGGAAGGCGCTTCAACGCCTGGACGTCGGTCCGGAGGGATTCCTCGCCCCAGACGACGACGCTGAAAATCTTCTGGTCCTGATAGAGCTCACCGACCCGGGTGCCCTGGATGAGGGTGGTCGCGGCAACCCGGACCTGACCGGGCATGAGTCCCAACATCGCGGTGGCCTCGGGGCGCAGGCGCACCTGGACCTGCGGAACCAATGCCTGGGCCTCGACCTTGAGATCTACCACGCCGTTGATGCCCGTGAGCGATTGCTTCACTTCCTGAGCTTTGTTCCTCAATTCCCCGAGGTCCGGCCCGAAGATGCGGACGACGATCGTCGCGCTGGCGCCGGTCAGGACTTCCTTGATGCGTTCCTTCAGGTAGGTGAGCAGGTCCCGGTACAATCCCGGGTATCCGTCCACGACTTCCTGGACCTTCGCGACGGTGGAGTCGTAGTCGACCTTGGGATCAAGACTGATCCAGAGCTCAGTAAAGTTAGGACCTACGACTTCATCGGCGACTTCGGCGCGACCGATGTGCGATCCGAAGTTGCGGACGCCGGGGACGGCCCGGAGTTCCTTGCTAACCTGCACGGTGATTCGGCGCATGGCTTCCAGCGAAGTGCCGGGTTTTTCGACCCAGTGCATGAGGAAATCGCGTTCTTTGAAGTTGGGGAGAAACTCCTCCCCAAGCCGGGGGATGGCGATGCCGGTGAGGAGGAAGACCACCGCCAGCACCGAGATGGCGGCGTAGGGTCTGCCAATCAGGCGAGGTAGAATGCTGGCGTAGATCCGTTTGAGCCAGCGCACCAGTGGCGCGTCTATGCGCCGTTCGGGTGCGCCCGGCAGTAGCATGAGGCACATCGCCGGCGTCACGGTGAGCGCCACCACCAGTGAGGCCATGATCGCCACGACGTAGGAGAAGGCGAGTGGCCGGAAGAAGGTGCCGGTCAATCCTGGCAGGAAGAACACCGGGATAAACACCAGCACCACAATCAGGCTAGCGAACACAACTGCACTGCGGACCTCCAGGGAGGCGGCGAGCACCACCTGGAAGGCCGGTCGTGGATCGGCCAGCAACCGGTTCTGGCGCAGACGGCGCACGATGTTCTCCACGTCGATGATCGCGTCGTCGACGACTTCACCCACGGCGATGACCAAGCCCGCCAGCACCATGGTATTGATGGTGCCGCCCCTCCAGTGCAGCACCAGCGCGGCTGCCATGAGGGACATCGGGATCGCCGAGACGCTGATCAACGCCGTGCGCCAATCGAAGAGGAAACCCATCAGGATGATCACCACCAGCAGGCAACCCATCCACAGGGCGTGCGACAGGTTGTCGAGTGACATCTCGATGAAGGTCGCCGGTCGGAAGATGGCTGAATCGATCTCAAGGCCGACCAGTCCCGGCCGCAACAAGTCGAGGGCGGCCTCGACCTTGTGGGTGACTTCCAGGGTGTTTCCCCAAGGCTGTTTCTCGACGATGAGTAGAAGACCCGGACCGTCGTTGATCACCGCGTCGCCGATCGGGGCCGGATGACCCAGCACGACCTCGGCCACGTCTCCGATGCGCAGGGGAACCCCGTTGGTGAACCGGACCACCGTCTGCGCCAGATCCTCGATGGTGACGATCGGGGCCAGATGACGGACCGGCAATCGCTGGTTGGGGGTGTCGATGAATCCGCCGGCGCTGACGAGAGCGGCGTCGCCCGCCGCGCGCACCACGGCATCCAGGCTGACGCCGTGCATTCGCAGCCGTTCGGGATCGACCAACACCTGATACTGGCGGTCGCGCTGACCCCAGATGGCGACATTGGCCACGCCGGGAACCGCCATCAGCCGCGGGCGAATCGTCCAGAGGGCGAGCTCGGACATCTCCATCTGCGAAAGGTTGGTAGAAGAGATGCCGATCTTGAGGGCCCGGCTGGTGGAGGAGAGCGGCGGCAGGAGGACGGGCGGACGGGCGGTCAACGGCAGTTTGGGGGCGGCAATCGCCACCCGTTCCTGCACCAGTTGCCGCGCGCGCATCAGGTCCGTGCCTTCCTCGAAAATCAGCACCACCGAGGAAAGGCCGAGCACGGTCTTGGAGCGGACCGTCTTCAACCATGGGACGCCATTCACCGCGTTCTCGAGCGGCACGGTAATGAGACCTTCGACCTCCTCGGTCGAAAGCCCGGGTGCCTCGGTCTGGATCTCGACCAATGGGGGCGCAAACTCCGGGAAGACGTCCATGGGTGCCTGTCGCACCACACGCAAGCCGAGCACGATCATCGCGATGGCCGATGCCAGCACCAGGAGCCGCGCACGCAGGGACGCCGAAATCAGCCAGGTCATCATGGTGTTACTTGCTGAACCCGACTTCGGTGCCGAAGAGTTCAGCGGCTCCCTCGGTGACGATGCTCGCTCCCACCGCCGGCCCACTGGCGAGGACGGCGATGTTGCCCATCACCCGCCGCAGTTGCACCCGATGGCGTGCGAATCGATGCGGTGCGGGATTCTCGTAAACCCAGGTCCCGCCCTCGATATCGATGACCACACTAGACCAGGGAACCACGAGCGAATCTTCTGTGGAGTTCATGGTCAGGCTCGCACCCACCCTTTCTCCCAGGCGGAAGCGGTGATCCTGGTTCTCCAGCTCGAAGAACAAATCTACCGAAGACGCCGACGGATCCGCGGAAGGCGGCGCTGCGATCGGACTCGCCGCCCGTCCAGAATCCCCCTGGGCCCCACCCAAATTACCTACCAGCGCCGGTTGGGCCAGGTCGATGCGCCGGAGTTCGCCCGCGTAAACCGGGACCCGGACCCGGACCTTCGCGGGCGTGGTGCCTGGGAGGATCCTCGGCCCCAGCAGCGCACGTCGGGCAGTGACCCTTCCCAGGTCCGCCCGGGCGACCTGAAGCACGACTCGGGTCTCGTCCACGATCCGTTGACTGCCAGACTTGTCGCGCAGCATGCGTTCGGCCCGCTCCAAGGCGATCTCGGAGCCCTGTACTTGAGCCTTGGAGGCTGCGATGGCTCCGTCGGCATCGACCTGCGATTCGGCCAGCCGGATCCGATCCGCGGGACTCATCCCGGGAAGCAGCGGCGCGATCGACTGGGCTCCCTCGGAGCCGGATGCCTCCATTTCCCCGAGCGAAACCATCACCTCTCCGCCGAACAACCGGACTTGCGGAAGCTTCATCCTTTCGACCTTGGCGGTCCGGATGCCGAGTCGTTCCTCGGCCTTGGGAGTGAGGGTGACCCCGCTGAACTCGGCTTCGTTTGCCTTCTGACCGACCGTGGCGGGTGCGTTGGCCGGAGTCAGTGCGGCCGCCGTCGGGCCTCCGAGAAGACCGATCCCGAGGAGGACGACAACCAACGCGGGGCTCGATGGGATTCCAGAGAAGTGTTTCATGGGGTCACGACGGGGGATGGCTTTGTTCGATCGGGAACCAGGTCCAGGCGATGGGCGATGGCACGCTCGAGTTCTGCCCGGGCCCGTTCCCAGTCGGCATTCGCCAGCAAACGATTCTGGGTCGCTGCAAGGAGCACTCGCTCCGCTTCGAGCGCCTGCGTCGGAGGCAGATCGCCCGACTCGACTCCCTTCCGGGCCATCTGAACCGTTTCCTCCAGTGGCGGCTGAACCTGATCGTCCCAGGATCGCAAGACTTCCAGGGCTTGTTCTGCGCGGACCCGCGCCTGATGTACCTCCAGCCGGATCTGCTGTCGGAGAGTGATGTAACGGCGGAGCGATTGCTCCAACTGCGCGGCGGCGATCGCCTTTGCGCCCTGATTCTGATGAAAGATCGGGATCGAAAAATCCACCCCTGGGCCGATCTCGAAATCCGAGCCGGTGCCGTTGGCATCAATGACTGCGGTCACGGTGGCGATTTCCTTGCGTGCCAACCCGGCGCGCTTGCCGGCGGCTTCGATGGCCAATTCAGTTGCCCTCAGGTCGGGACGATTGGCGAGCGCATCCAGGGTCAGCTCCCCGGCGCTGCGCCCAAGGGGTGCGGGACGGGGGGAAGGATCAGCGAGGCGGAGTCCGGACGCGTCCTGCTCCAGGCCGAGAAGGGTTCCAAGGCGTCCGCGAGCCAATTCGATGTTCGCCCGGGCACGCACCCAGTCCTGCTCGGCATTCAACGCTGCGACGCGGGCGGTCGTCGCTTCCAGTTGACCCAGATCGCCCGCCCGGAGCCGTGACTCCGCCACCGCAGCCAATTGCTTGAGCACGCGCGCCGTTTCCTGACTTAAGCGCGCAGCTCCCTCTGCCATCCGCAAGTCGGCACAGGACAGCTTGACGTCGCGAACCAGATCGAGTCCCCCCTGGACCATCCGTTCGGCCACTTCCCGGGCCTGCGCTTTCGCTGTGGCGACGCGCTGTCTCCGCAGCCAGAGGACCTCCGACGGAAACCGGGCGGTGAACTCAAATTGCTTCGGGCCCAGCGGGAACAACATAAGCATCGTCGGGTTTGTGAGCTGACCCGCGGCGATGATGTCGGCTCGGGTGATCCCCAATTCCGAGAGCAGTTGTTGGTAAACAGCATTGTTCCAGAGCGCGATCGCAACGGCCTCGCTGTCGTGGAGCGGGCGGTCCAAC
>JBDKKE010000342.1:0-4516 GCA_039796255.1 Verrucomicrobiota bacterium
CCGAGGTCGCGGAACCAGTCGATGTAGCGGTCCTGCCACTGGCCAAAGGGAATGCCATTGCGGTCAGCCAGGCCGGCGGTCATGCGGGTTCCGTCGGGAAGCGGATCTCCGGGATGCCGTCCGTTGCCGTAGATGTGGAACTCCACGTTGGGAATGCCCGCCTGCAGCATGGCCAGAAAGTATTCGTTGGCCCAGAGGGCGTGGCCGCGGTCCCCTGCGCCGGCGCAGGCGATGAAGGCGGGCGGCGCGTTGCGCGGAATGGGGGGATGGGCGCCGCGGGCAAACGGAGTCGGTCCGGGGTAGATGATGCCCACAAAGTCCGGACGCGACGAAACGCCGGCCAGCGGATCGTCAGGGGCGCTGTTGGTCCGGTCAAAATCCTCGAAGAACACCGCGGCTGGTGAGGACAGCTCCGCACCGGCCGAGAATCCCATGATGCCAATCTTCGTCGGATCCAGGTTCCAATCCTTCGCATGCGCCCGCACCAGGCGGATGGCCTGCAACGCATCGTTTACCGCGTCCCGCTGGGCATTGTAGCCATCCTTACGCAGTCGATTGCGCAGGATGACGGTGTTGACGCCGTAGTTGAAGAAGTAGGGAACGAAGTCGGCGCTCTCGGAACCCACGTTGAGCGTGTTGTGTCCACCCCCGGCCGCCAGAATGACGGTGGCACCAGTGTTGAGGCTGCCCTCGACGGGATGCACCTCGATGGAGGGATTGTGGATGTTGACGATGCTCTGAATCCGTCCCGGCACCGACTTGCTCCGGTTGTACACCTCCGCCTCGCGGAAGCGCTCGCGGTTCAACTGCGGTGAATCGGGGGGATACAGGGGAATGACAATGCCTCCCTGCAGAATGGGCTGCGGGACGTAGGGCGCGTCATTGGTGGGGCCGGGTTGGGGAATGCCCAGCGCGGCCGGAGGGGCAGGAAGGGAAGGCCGACCCTGCGCCACGGCTGCGTAGGAGGTCACGGTGAGGGAAAATCCGAAGGCGGCGGCCAACGTCAGCAGGCGAGGGATCATGGAAAAACCGTCGCCCCCCGGAGATTCGGGAGTCAATGCGGGAGACGGGGTCCGGGAGGGCGGCCATCGTTACCCGCCGATGCAACTCATGGTGCGGGCGGGTTGGATGAAATCCGGCTGGCCGATGCGGTGGCCGGACTCCTTGTGGCGGACGATCTCCGTCAGCATCGCCGCCAGGGCTTCATCGGAGGAGCCCCCGCGCAGGAGGGGACGCAGGTCGTGCTCGCCGAGGCTGAAAAGGCAGGTGCGAATCTTGCCGTCCGCGGTCAGACGGAGCCGGTTGCAGTGACCGCAAAAGGGTTCGGTCACCGGGGCGATGATCCCAATCTCCCCCCGTCCATCCGCGAAGGCCCAGCGACGGGCCGTCTCGGACGGATTATTGCGGGCATCCACGGACACCAGATCGAACCGGCTGCGGAGGCGTTCGAGAATTTCCCGACCGGGGACCACCAGCTCTCGCTGCCAGGAACGGCTGGAATCCAGCGGCATGAACTCGATGAAGCGCAGGCTGAGTGAGTGGTCCCGCGCAAATCCGGCCAGGTCTTCGAGTTCGTGATCGTTGAGCCCGCGGATGACGACCGCGTTGACCTTGACCGGATCAAACCCCAACGCGCGGGCCTGACGGATTCCTTCCAGCACTTCGCGAAGGCCATCGCGTCCGGTCATGCGCTTGAAATTCACGGCATCGAGGGAATCCAGGCTGAAACTGACCCGGTGCAACCCGGCCTTCCGCAGCGCCTCCCCGACCCCGGCGAAGCGGAATCCGTTGGTGGTCAGGGCAAGATCCCAGATGCCGGGGATGACCGCCAGGCGGGCGACCAGGGTGTCGACATTGCGCCGGAGAAGGGGTTCCCCACCGGTCAGGCGAACCTTCTGGATCCCCAGGGTCGCCGCCACGCGCACCACGCGCTCGATCTCCTCATAGGTCAGGATCTCGGCGCGGGATTTCCAACCGTACTGGATGGGCGTGGAGGGTGCCGGGCTTCGGACGGTAAACCGGGTCTGGTAGAAATTCGCCGCCTCCTCGGTTTCAGGCAGGCAGTAGAGGCAGCGGAAATTGCAGCGGTCGGTGATGCTGACCCGCAGGTCGCGCATCACCCGGCCGTGGGAATCCTGCAGCACTCCAGACATCGCCCGGCCAGCCTACGCGAATGGCGTCCCGGTGCCAGCCTGCTGCACCAAACCTTCCGGACGTTCACTTCGGCGGGGGAATCGCTGGGGCCGTTACCCGGACCGAACCGTCGGTCCCCAGCTCGGCTTTGACCGGGAGGTTGGTACCGTCGATGGGCGGCGCGGGCCTCCGGATGCCCTCGTTGAGAACCTGGGCACCCTTCTTATCCGAGCCGTAGAGGCCGCGCCGGATGAGATCGATCCGCCGGGCGATGTTGAGCTCCTCCTTCAGCTTGCGAACCTGATCGCGCAGGGAGGCGAGGTCGTTAAACCGGCGTTCGAGTTCCGCCTTTTCGGCCAGCATCCGGCGCAGTTCGCGCTGCAGTTGGTCCCGGTCGCCCTCGCTGGTCGCCAGCTTGCGTTCGGTCTCGGAAATTTTTCCATTGAGGGAGCCGATCTCCGAGGTCAATCCGTCCATGCGCTTGGTGAGTCCCTCCCGTTCGCCCTCCAGATCGGTGATCTGCCGATCGCGCTTCCCGATCTCCGCCTGTGCAGCGGCGGCGGCGGTTTTGGCGTCCGCTTCTGAGCGGGCCAACATTTCCGCCACTTCCGTCCAGCGATTGGAATAAGTCCCCATCTCGTCCGTCCGCTGCATCAGATTGGTCTGCAACAGCAGGGCACTCCTCTGCTCGCGGGTGAGCTGGGAGGTCGTCTCAACCAGGTTGTTGGAAAGAGAGATGATGCGCGCCGCGGCGGTCGCCTCCTTCTCGGCGGCCTGTTTCGAGGTCAGCAGCCAGCCGATTCCGAGGTTCAGTCCGATCACCCCCAGGATGATGCTCCACGTTTTGGCGTTCATAATCGGATGGAAAGCTGATGGCGTGCCATCCGGCTGGCAAGGGCTCCGGCGCGGCTTGCGGGAAAGACGCGCGCCAGTACCGTGAATTCATGCGATTTCCCGATCGGGCGGGGGTGATGATCCTGGACGGTTGTCCCCTGTTTCCCCAGGCGATGGTGCCGCTCTTCATTTTTGAACCGCGGTACCGCCGCCTGCTGGAGGATGCCCTGGGCTCCGAGCGCATGATGTGTCTGGCCATGCGCCAGCCGGGATCCAGTCAGGAGCGTCCGTGCAAGCTGGCCGGACTCGGACTCATCCGCGCCTCAGTCAAGAACCCCAACGGCACTTCAAACCTGGTGTTGCAGGGCGTTTCGCGGGTCCGCCTGGGGCGGGCGGTGCGGACCAAGCCCTACCGGGTGCATCTGATTGAATCGGTGGTTGAGGAGTCCGCGTCTGGACCCTCCCTGACCGCCCAGACAGCGCTGGTCCTGGAGTTGGTGGCAGCCCGCCTCCGGATGGGCATCTCCTTTCCGCTCTCCGCCCTGCTGACGCTGGTGGGATCCGGGGAAACCAAGAAGGGATCGGTCCGCATCGAGGACTGCTTGGAAGCCATGCGCGGCCTCTCCTCCCCGGGGGTCCTGGCCGATGTGGTGGCGACCGTGTTTCTTTCCGATGCGGCCATGCGTCAGATCGTTCTGCAAACCGTCGACGTGGAGGAGCGGCTGCGTCATATCGCTCATTTTCTGATGGCGGAAATCCACCGACTCCAGAAGAACCCGGTCCTGTGAAACCGACCGCTCTGGATGAGGACCGCCTGCAATCGGCCTCCCTTGACGAAATCCACGCCGCCCTGTTCGGCCAACTGGTCTCCGGCCATGCCCAGATGGCTCTGATTTTTCTGGGTCAAATGCCCCATCCCGAGACCGGACAACCGGGTGCGGCGTCCCCTGCCGAGGCCAAACTGTTCATTGATCAGCTGGAGATGCTGGAGTCCCGCACGCGCGGCAATCTGAGTCCGGACGAAGTTCGAATTCTCCGTCAGGCCCTCACGGTCACCCGACAGGCGTTTGCTGAAGTGATGGACCGGCAAATCGACTGAAACCGCCGGGCCAGTCGGCGGGTGGTGAAGACATGGGAAGGATTCTCCTGCTGATGATAGCGTGGTGTCTGTTGCTGGTGCTTTGCTGGCCGCTGGCCCTGTTAGTGCTGGTCCTCTTCCCCTTCGTCTGGCTCGTTTCACTGCCCTTCCGGCTGGCCGGAGTGGTGTTGGGAGCCGCCTTCGCCCTACTGCGCGGCCTGCTCTACCTGCCGGCCCGATTACTGGGAGCGGGGCGTTGAACCGGGAGAAAGCGGCTGAAGGAATCCGCTAAGAATGTAGGGAGCTGAAGGAAACGGGATCGAGAAGATACCCGTACCTTCCGGAAGATGACCCGAGCGATGAACCTGAAAACGGCATTTCAAATCACCGCAAAGAACGCAAAGACGGTGACTTCCGATCGATGGCAGGCCAGGGGACGCCTCGTCTCACTGAGGAACTCTCGACGAGTAC
>JBDKKE010000343.1:0-7416 GCA_039796255.1 Verrucomicrobiota bacterium
TCATCGAAGACGAACGTCCGTTGCGGACGGCGCTGACGGACCTGTTGGAGTCCGAGGGGCACCGCGTGATCACGGCGGTGGAGGGGGAGCGCGGACTGGCCCGGGCCCTGGAGGAACAGCCTGATCTGATCCTGCTCGATGTCATGATGCCACGCCTCGATGGATTCGCCCTGGCTGCGGAACTGCGGCGGCTGGGGCGGTCCACGCCGATCCTCATGCTGACCGCCAAGGGACAGGTAGAGGACCGGGTGCGGGGATTGGACGCCGGAGCCGATGACTATCTGGTCAAGCCCTTCAGCGGGGACGAGTTGTTGGCCCGGACGCGGGCGCTGCTGCGACGCCATTCCGGAGCCAGGGCGCCGGCGTTGGAGTGTCTTCGGCTGGGCGCGGTGGAGATTGATTTCGTCCGGATGCAGGCGCGCCAGCCGTCCGGCTCGCTCCATCTGACATCCAAGGAGTTCGCCATGCTGCGGCTGCTGGCCGAGGCGGCGGGCGAGCCGGTGACCCGCGAGCGATTCCTGGATGTGGTGTGGGGCGTCGCCGCGTTTCCGACCACCCGGACTGTGGACACCCACATTGCTAGCCTTCGATCCAAACTGGAGGCGGATCCGCAACGCCCGAAGCATCTGATGACGGTCCACGGCGTGGGCTACCGGCTTTTGGTATGAAGACTTCCTCCACGATTTCACAATTCCCTGACAACCGCCGGACGGTTCCTGTTGAGGCTGGCCAGTAAACGGACCCAACCATGAAAACTCTTCCTCTTCTCCTTCTCGCGGGATTTCTGACCCTGCTGGCGCGGGCGGCCGATCCGCTCAGCGAGGCGCTGCAACGCGGCCTGCTCGCCGAAGAGGCCCAGCGGGACCTTTCGGCCGCCTCGGCGGCCTATCAGGAAGCGGTCCGGTTGGGCGATGCCCAGCGGGCAATCGTCGCGACGGCGTTGTTTCGGTTGGCGGAGTCTGAACGTCGTCAGGGTCGTACCAACGAGGCCTTGGCGTTCTATCAGCGATTGGTGCTCGAGTATCCCGACGCCACCAATCTCACCGTGCTGGCCCGTCGGTACCTGCCGCTGGGCGGCGGCGGTTCCCCTAACTTGGAGTCCGTAGTCATCCTTAGAAACGACCTGGATTCGAATGTGGCCCGCTGGGAGAAACTCCGGGAGCAGCGGCGACGTTTCGCCACCCAGACCAATGACCCCGTTGCTCTGGGTAGGGTTCTCACGGTGGACTATTCCACACCCCTGCTGGCGCAGTTGCTTTCGGATTATGGTGTGGCGGAGGTGAAACTGGCCGAGTTGAAGGTGACCTATGGGCCGAAGCATCCGCAGCGAATGGAGGCCGAGGCCCGATGCGAACGATTGCGGCAGACCCTTGCCGAGGTGAACAACGCGATCCTGCAAAGCCTGGCGGCCAAGGAGACTGAAATGGAGTCCCTGGTGACGATGCAGCGGGAGAATCTGGCGCGGTTGAGCGCGGCGGGAACCGCTGTTTCTCAGCCGGATGCCTCGATGACGGAAGGTCAGCGCCTGCTGAAGGAGGAGATCGCGCTGGCGGAGCAGCAATTGGAAGTGGTGAAGCGCCGGCAGGAGGCGGGGCGGGCGGAGACCGAGGAGGTTCTCAAGGCATCCCGGGAGGTGCTGGCCCTGAAGAGGCAACTGGCCGCAATTCCGCGGCTTCAAGACCTTCAGGTCGTTCCCCCAGTAGTCGCTTCGGGGGCTGGAGACGAGGAAGACAAGGAGATTGCCCGCCTCCAGCGCATGCTGGCCAACAGTCCGGACCTGCTGAACGCGCCGCAGGGGAGCGATAACGAGACGCCCCTGCAGACGGCGGCGCGGCAGGATCAGGCGCGCGTGGTGGAGTTTCTGTTGAAAGCTGGGGCGGACATCAATGGGCTCGGTAGATCGGGAATCACCCCGCTCTTCAAGGCGGCCACGGCGGGACACAAGCGCATGGTGGATTTGTTGCTCCGCTCAGGAGCCAAAGTCGATGCTCGTGGCGAGGGGAACATTACCCCGTTGCTGGGGGCCGTGGCGAGGGAGCGGGCTCAGGTCATCCAAACACTGCTGGCGGCGGGTGCGTCACCAACGATCCAGTGTGGTGAGGGAGGTGTCACCACCCGGCTGGGAGTCAAGAGCCAGGTGAGTCCCTTGGGATTGGCGGTGTTGTTTGGAAACCGCGCCTTGGTGGAGCAGATGGTGAAGGGTGGAGCCGATCTCAATCTCCCGGCGTCAAAAGGGCGGTCATCGTTGCAGATCGCGCTAGATGGCGGGGATTGGAATCTGATGTCCTTACTGCTGGAACAGGGGGCCGATCCCAATTGGCAAAGCGGTGCCGGATCGCTGCTTGAAGCGCTGGTGCAGATCCAAACTGTCCCCGAGGCGATCCTCGACCAAGTTTTGGCGCGTGGTGGGCGGCTGGATGTCACCAACGCCAGCGGCGACACACTGCTGCATCTGGCGATCCGCGCCAAAGCCACCAACACGGTGCCGTGGCTGTTGGCCCACGGCGTGCAGCCCGACCCGGTCAATTCAGAGGAAAAATCACCACTGATGGACCTGGTGATACTGCTCCTCAACCAAAACGGTTCACCCCAGGAACTTCAGGCGGTGGAACGACAGGTGGATGCTCTGTTGGCTCTCCAAGTGAACGTCAATCGGACGCTGCCCAACGATGGAGCTCCGCTGAGTTGGTTGGCGCGGTCTGGCAATACCAACGTCTTTCG
This sequence comes from Verrucomicrobiota bacterium, assembly GCA_039796255.1. Taxonomy (GTDB): domain Bacteria; phylum Verrucomicrobiota; class Verrucomicrobiia; order Limisphaerales; family UBA9464; genus UBA9464. Next base: position 2,722 of record JBDKKE010000343.1, read on the forward strand.
GAAATTGCTCGCTGCCGGTGCGGATCCCAACAGCGTGGGCTCCGAGGGGAAACCCTTGCTGTCGGTGATTGCCAATTTGGGAAACCAGAGCGTGGAGGGAAACGAGTTGGACCGAAAGCGCATAGCCTTGGCCAACGCACGGTCGTTGCTGATGGCGGGGGCGAATCCGAATGTCGAATGGGTTGGTAACACGCCCTTAGATGCGGCGTTGGGATGGTCCGCCGAGATGGTGCAGCTTCTGCTCGACTTCAAGGCGGATCCCAACCGCCGGAACGGCAAAGGACGCACGGCTTTGGAGGAATTGGCGAATGTTCGAGGAAACGTGAGCTCAGGCGTGCCGTTGTTGAATCCCTTGTCAAAGGACTCCCTCGCGCAGGTGGAAGCCATCCTGCGAGCCGCCGGGGCACGGGAAGATGTGCCGGATTTCGGGATCATCCGACTGGTTCGGCCGTCTTCCGGGTTCGCCCGGGTGATCTTCCGTCGCAATGGAACAAACGACGCCAACCGGTACACGCTCTTGGAGGCGCTGGCGGTTCACTATGGGGTGGTGTTGGCACCCAGAGTGGCGATGTCTGCTCCTGGCGTGCCTCGCGCATCGGCCAATGTCGGCCGTGCACGCGTCCCGGTGGCTCCTCAGCCGTTTGCGGGCCCTCCGTCGTACGTTCTCCAGTTCCCGGACTGGAAGCGGGTGGTGATTCGACGTCCGGAGCCAGACGGGTTGCATTGGACAGAGATTCCCGTGGACGTTGCCGAGATCTTCGCCGAAGGCGGATGCGGGCGGGATGTCGTCCTGAAATGGGGTGATGTGATCGAGGTGCCGGAGCAGGATCACCCGGTCGGCGAACGGGGAAGTTCCGTGCAGTCGGAGTTGCTCGGTGCATGCCAGAAGTGTCTCTCCCGCAGCGTGACTTTTACCGTGGGGGGCAAGATGGAGAAGCGGCGGGTGAGCTGTGATAATAGTCGGTTTGGACAGGATCCTTTCACCCTGTCAGGAGCTCTCAATGGCTCACGCCTTGTCCGCACCTCCTCCGATACTTCCCGGGTGCTCCTGCGCCGTACCGACCCGGCCACCGGCAAAACCACGGAGATCACCGTGAACTGCCGGGACGCGGACGGGGAAGGTGCAGCCTTCTGGCTGCGCGAGGGCGACGAGATTGTGGTTCCCGACCTGCGCTGAGCCTCCGGACTCCTGACATCATGGAAGTGAGTTGGCCCGGCGGGGCGCAAAAATGAGGCGCAAGTCGGTGCCTGGGTCGATGGATTCGTGGCGGCGAGTTCGGCCCACTTGGGACGCAGGGTTTTGCCTCCGGATGCCGGTCTGATCCCTTCCTCCGCCCAGACGCGAGGTCAGGAGTCCTGAGGCTTGCCCGCCTTCCTGTCCGGTGCAGGGTTTCGTTCGACCGAGACATGAAGCGATATTCGATCCCGGCCTGCCCAAGGGTGGCGGTCAGCGTGGACAAGACCAGCGCCTACGGACGCGGCGTCCTGCGCGGCGTCGCGGACTACGTGGAGATTCACGGACCCTGGTCGCTGTGCCTGGATCACCACTCCTCGGGACATCACGCTGGGGACTGGCTGCGCCATTGGCGGGGCGATGGAGTGCTGGCGTACGTGGATTCCCCGGAGCTCGCGCGCCAGTTGCGCCGGTCACGCATTCCCGTGGTGGAGTTGTTCGGGACCCGTCAGGACCTGGGCCTGCCACAGGTGGCCAATGACGACACGGCCATCGGAAACCTCGCCGCGGAGCATCTGCTGGAACGTCGGTTTCGACATTTTGGATTTCTCGGATACCGCGGCGCGTCGTGGTCCGAGCGGCGGCAGCGGGGGTTTGAGAAACGACTGCAGCAGGAGGGGTTTCCTGTGGACGCGTTCCAGTGCGACCAGCAGCCCGGCAGTCTGGCCCAGTGGGAGAGGACTCAGGGCCTTGTTCGGCAGTGGCTGGAGTCGCTGGTTCGCCCGACCGGAATCATGGCCTGCAGCGACCGCCACGCCCTGCGACTGCTGGACGCCTGCCGTCAGTCCGGGATTGCCGTGCCCGAGGAGGTGGCAGTGATCGGGGTGGATAATGACGAGGAGACCTGTCGGTTGGCCGATCCCCCGCTTTCCAGCGTGATGGATCAAGGCGTGAGGATCGGCTTTGAGGCGGCCCGATGGCTGCATGAATTGATGCGCGCCGGTTCCTCTCGATCGCCGGTCTCCGAGCCCCGCCTGATTCCACCCATGGGGGTCGCGACCCGACGCTCCACCGAGATTACCGCCATCACCGATCCGGTCGTCGCCCGGGCGGCCCGGGTCATTCGCGAGCGCGCCTGCGAGGGGGTCACCGTCCAGGATCTTTTGCGGGAGATGGGACTGTCCCGAACTGTCTTCTACGAGCGGTTCGAGACCGCGCTGGGACGCTCCCCCCATCAGGAGATTCTCCGCATCAAGTTGGAGCGGGTCCGCCAACTGCTTTGCCAGACCCGTCAATCGGTCGAGGAGATCGCCGCCTCCGCCGGCTTCCGACATCCGGAGTATCTTCAAGTCGCCTTCAAGCGCGCGGTGGGGATGACCCCGGGACGTTTCCGTCGGGCGAATTCCCCTCCCTCCTGAACCGGTGGGCGACGGAGCCTATCGGGAGCGGAGGGCGGGGCTGGTGATCGATTCTCGGAGGCGCTCCGGATCGTTGGTGATCACGCCATCCACTCCCGCGTCCACCAAGTTCCGGGCAAGCTCCGGATCGTCGATGGTGTAGACCCAGACCTTGAGTCCCCGGGCGTGCGCCGAGCGGACGGACGCCGCATCCACCTGGCGGTTCCATACGGCGACCTGCGCTCCCAGTTCGCTAATTTCATCCAGCCAGGCGTCGTTGAGGGCTTTCTCCTCATCGGTGAGTTTTCGTCCACCCCGGCTGCCCGGAGGTCCCAGCGCTCCCAGCACCTGGTCCGGTTCGAGTTGGTGGTAGTTGCGGAGATAGTCCCAGTCGAAGGACTGGACCACCACCCGGTTGACCAGACTCCGCCGGCGTACGAGAGCAACACACGTGGCGGCCTCCCCGTCCTTGCGCTCGATGAGCGTGACGTTGCCAGCCTGGATGACCTCCAGCGCCTCATCCAGGGTGGGCAGGGATTCACCGGGAAACGGCGGCGTGAACCAGCGTCCCGCCGAGAGTTCCCGCAATTCAGCCAGCGTCCGGTCGCTGACCCGCAAGTTCTGACCGCCCCAGCGGTTGGTGGCGTCGGTGGTGCGGTCCAGGGTGGCGTCGTGAATGACGACCGGGATGCCGTCGCGGGAGTGGTGGTAGTCCAGTTCCACCAGATCCACCCCCGCGGTCATCGCGCTGCGAAAGGCCGCCAGCGTATTTTCCGGTGCCTCTTTGGAAGCGCCGCGATGTCCAATCACCAACGGTCGATCCTTCCTGAGGAGTTCGATGGCCGGAAGCTGGGCGGAAGCCTGGGAGTCCTCGACGCGGCGGGAGGTGGCGCATCCGGTCATGAGGAGCAGGGGGACGGCTATGAAGAGAGAAACGCAGGAGAGTCGCATGGGGCCGCGGGCAGAAGTCACTGGATCCCGGGAATTGCCGGCTGGGTCCAGGCGGCGGCGGTCTCCCCTTTCCGGTAGGGATTGGTGATGAGGCGTGTCGAGGTGACCAATGCCCGGACGTAGAGTTCGTCGCCGCGCATGCGGTAGGTCGCGACCGGTCCAGCGACTTCCGCCAGGGTTTCTCCGACATCGCCATGATAGCGCTGCGTGGCGCGCACCTTTTCGCCGGCGGGATTCACCACCGGGGAGCGGGAGTCGTTGAAGCCGCGGCGGGTGCCGATGAAGCGGGTCCGGTAGGACACGCCCTCTTCGGGAGCGATCTCCACCTGCAATTCCTTTCCGGTACGGCGGACGTCCAGTAGGCTCACTCCGCTGCTGGCATAGAAGTCCCCGGACTCCATCGCCTCAATGATCGAGGCCGGATCCAGGCGGGCGGCACGCACCATGATCCAGCCGCGGCCCGGATTGCTCTGGCCCACGGCATGAGTGTGGTAATTGTGGGAATCGTCCACGGCGATTCCGAAGACGGGAGGCAAATTGAGTCGGGCGAGGCGCCAGGTGAGCACAATGTCCCAAACCTTTTCCACACCCGCGTGCAGATCGTCCCCCTCGTTGTTCACTGCCGGGTGTCCGTTGTACACCTCGATGAAGCGCTCTCCGCGCAGGGGCATCAGGTCCTCTGCGGTGATTCCCCACACGAAGTTGGGGTGGTTGATGTGGGCGAACATCGGCTGCCCCGTGCGCTGACGCTGATCCGCAACCGCGTTCACGACCTTCTGCATGACATCCAGGACATTGCTGCCGCCCTGGGGAGGGATGGGTTCGCGGAGGTTGGTGGCATTGATGTGCACCGGGGCGGCCAGATAACCGCCGGTGATTTCTTCGGACGGGATGAGCAGGAACTGTCCCGGTACTTCCAGAAGGCCGCGAAACTCAGCCAGGGTCTTGAGTCGGACCTGATTCGTCCCCTGCAGCACACGGTGCTCCAGCCAGTTCGTCCCGAACCGCTGCCGGTTCTTCTCCAGCGTCGCGCCTCCGCCGCGGGACGCGGTGACAGTCAGCCACTGTTCTCCCTGCAGCATCCGATTGTGGTCGGAGAGGGCGAGGAATTGGTATCCCTGGTCCCGATACCAGGCGGCGATGGACTCCGGATAATCGTCACCGTCGCTCCAG
>JBDKKE010000344.1:0-7990 GCA_039796255.1 Verrucomicrobiota bacterium
TCGGCCCTCTGCGCCCCAGCATCGGCATCATCCATGCCCTCAGCATCTCCATTCATTTGAACACCGATGCACGGCGAGTGGGAGGTGAGACCTGTATCTCAAATCGCGCTGAAGATTATCGACTACCGTGGCCGAACACCTCTCAAGCTGGGCATGGACTGGGGCGGTGGAGACATCCCGGCCTTGTCAGCTAGGAACGTCAAAATGGGCTACATCGACTTCGAGGAGGAAGCGTATTTTGCATCCGAGTCACTCTACAAGCGATGGATGACCAACGGGGATGCAAAGAAGGGGGACCTTCTTATGACAACCGAAGCCCCACTTGGGAACGTGGCGCTTATCCCTGATGATCGAAAATACATCCTGAGCCAGCGGACCATTCTTTTGCAGATCAATCCCGAGGTCGCGCTTAGCCACTTCCTGTTGCAAGCAATGTCCGGCATCGCGTTTCAAAGACTCCTATCGGACAATTCATCGGGATCAACCGCTACGGGAATTCAGAGAAAGCGGCTTGAGAAGTTGGAGTTGATCCTTCCGTCGGTCCCCGAACAAAACGCCATCGCCGCGGTGCTGACGGAGATGGACGGGGAGCTGGCGGTGCTGGAGCAGCGGCGGGAGAAGACCCGCGCCCTCAAGCAGGCCATGATGCAGGAACTCCTCACTGGCCGGACGCGCCTCGTATGAAAGAGAACCAGCAGATCGAATGGAAGGAGACGTGGCGGGACGAGTTCCTGCGGTGGATCTGCGGCTTCGCCAATGCCGAGGGCGGCGCGCTGCACATCGGGCGGAATGACAAGGGCGTGGTCGTCGGCGTGCCGAACGCGGCGCGGCTTCTGGAGGAGACTCCGAACAAGGTGCGGGACATTCTCGGCATCATCGTGGAGGTGAACCTGCACGAAGAAGGCGGGGAGGAATGGCTGGAGATCGTCGTCGATCCCTACCCCTATCCGGTCAGCTACAAGGGCGAGTATCACCTGCGCAGCGGCAGCACGAAGCAGGAGCTGAAGGGCGCAGCACTGGACAAATTCCTCCTGCGGAAACAGGGCAAGCATTGGGACGGCGTGCCGGTGCCGCAGGTAGCGGTCAAGGAGTTGTCCAAGGCAGCCATCGACCGGTTCCGCCAACTGGCGCGGCAGAGCGAGCGGGCGGATGCGAGCGTCTTGCGGGAATCCACTGCAGGCTTGCTGGAAAAGCTCAACCTGATGGATGGCGCGCACCTCAAACGGGCGGCGGTGCTGCTTTTTCATCCCGAGCCTGAGCGACGGGTCACGGGGGCGTTCATCAAGGTCGGATTTTTCCGCAGCGAGGCCGATCTGCTTTATCACGACGAGGTGCATGGCGATCTGTTTTCCCAGTCACAAAAGGCGATGGATCTGCTGGTAACCAAGTATCTGAAGGCGGCGATCAGCTACCGGGGCATCCACCGTGTGGAATCGTTGCCCGTGCCGGAGGATGCGCTGCGAGAGGCGCTGCTTAACGCGATCATCCATCGGGATTACTCCGTGGGCGCCCCGATCCAGATTCGGGTCTACGAGGATCGCCTGAAAATTTGGAATCCGGCCGAACTGCCTGCGCGCTGGACCGCCCGGAAGTTGCTCGCCGCGCATCCCTCGCAGCCGTTTAATCCGAACATCGCCAGTGTCTTTTTCCGAGCCGGGGAGATTGAGGCGTGGGGCCGTGGAATCCAGAGGATCGTGGCAGCATGCGCTGCAGCCGGCGCGCCAGCACCCGCGATCACCTACGATCCTGGTGACCTCTGGGTGGAGTTTCGGTTTTCATCGGTCCATGTAAAGGCGGTGTCCGGGGTGCGGCCTGTCCCGGAAACTGGGGAGAAAGCGCCGGTAGAAACGCCGGTAGAAACGCCGGTAGAAACGCCGGAGAGAATTATGGAAACTCTGAAAGCCGCTCCCGAGATGACGCTGGCCGAAGTCGCCGTAGTGATCGGGAAGTCGGTACGTGCGGTGGAGCGAGCCGGAGCAAAGCTGGTGAAGGCGGGTCGGCTCCAGCATACAGGGCCACGAAAAGGCGGGCGTTGGGAGGTTTTCAAGTAAACACCAACACGTGATATGCCTGAACAACCCAGTTCCGAACGCCGGACGCAGAACCGCATCCCCGCACTGTTCACCGACAAAGCGTGGTCCGATTTCCTGAGCTGATTTGAACCCGGCATGAAGGCGATCCGCATTTTCATCAGCAGCGTTCAGAAGGAATTCGCCATCGAACGGGCGGCGTTGCGGGATTACCTGCACGGGGATGCGTTGATGCGCCGGTTCTTCGAGGTGTTTTTGTTCGAGGAACTCCCCGCCGCCGACCGGAGGGCGGATGAGGCCTATCTGGACGAAGTGAGCCGCTGCGATCTGTACCTGGGCCTGTTCGGCGACGACTACGGTTTCGAGGATGCGGCCGGGATCTCGCCCACCGAGCGGGAGTTCCGCCGCGCGACGGAACTGGGCAAGACGCGGCTGATCTACGTGAAGGGAGCTGACGACAAGGCGAAGCATCCCCAGATGCGAACGCTCATCCGCGAGGCGGGTAGCGAGCTGATCCGCCGCCGGTTCACCGATGCGTTAAGCCTGCTCTCGGCGGTCTATGCCTCGCTCGTCGCGCATCTGGAGGAGCACAAGCTCATCCGAAACGGACCCTTTGACGGTGCGCCCTGCCGCGGAGCCACAGTGAAGGATCTGGACGAGGCGGGCATGAAGGCTTTCATCCGCGACGCGCGGGCTTCACGGGGCTTTCCGTCGAAGGAATCGGCCACGGGCCGGGAATTGCTGACGCACCTGAACCTGCTCGATGCGGGGCATCCCTCGCACGCAGCGGTGTTGCTCTTTGGCCGGGCGCCACAGCAGTTCCTGCCGGCTTCAGAGATCAAGTGCGCGCACTTCCACGGAACGGAGGTCGCGAAGCCCATCCCGTCGTATCAGGTTTACAGAGGCACGGTCTTCGTACTGGTGGATCAGGCGGTGGATTTCGTGATGTCCAGGCTGGCGCTCCGCGTCGGCACGCGGGCGGAGCGCGCGCAGGCCCCGGTGGCCTATGAGATCCCCCGCGAGGTGGTGGCCGAGGGCATCGTCAACGCAGTCGCGCACCGGGATTACAGCAGCCAGGGCAGCGTGCAGGTGATGCTCTTCTCAGACCGGCTGGAGGTATGGAATCCCGGCCGGCTACCTTCCTCGCTCACGCTGGCGGGGCTGCGGAGGCCGCACGGCTCGGTGCCGCACAATCCGCTGCTGGCGGAGCCGCTCTACCTGACGCAATACATCGAGCGCATGGTCACCGGTACCGGAGACATGATCCGTCGCTGCCGGGAAGCGGGCCTGCGGGAGCCCAAGTTCGAGATGGCGGATGGCTTCACGCTGACCCTCTGGCGCAGCCAGGGCGCCACCGCCGGAATGGCAATGTCGGGGAAAATGTCGGGGAAAATGTCGGGGAAAATGTCGGGGAAAATCGTGCACCTGATCGCCGAGAAGCCCGACATCACAATCCCGGAGCTGGCCGCCAAACTGAAGCGGACCGAGCGGACCATTGAGCGGCTGATCAACCGCCTGAAGGCCGACGAAATCATCGGCCGCATCGGCCCGGCCAAGGGCGGGTTCTGGGAGGTTTTGAAATGAGCACCTTCGATCAAACTAGACGAGACACACGCCATGCCTGAACAACCCCGTTCTGAACGCCGGACGCAGAACCGCGTCATCGACCTGTTCACGGACAGGACTCGGCCCGATTGCCTCGGCTACGATTACCTCGGCGAGTGGGATAAACGGGACAACAACCGCTGCATCGAGGAGAGATACCTCCGGGCGAATCTGCTGAAGCGCGGCTACTCCGAAGCGCACAGTTCGGCCGCCCTACAGAAGCTGATGGCCGCTGCGGATGCTACCGGCATCACCCTCTATCAGGCCAACCTGCGCTCCTACCACCTGCTGCGCTACGGCGTGTCGGTGCAGATCGCGGCCGGCAAACCGAATGAGCAGGTGCATCTGGTGGATTGGGATCACCCGGAGAACAACCACTTCGCCATCGCCGAGGAGGTGACCTTGCGCGGTGGCTATGAGCGGCGGCCGGACCTGGTCCTCTACCTCAACGGCATCGCCGTGGGCGTGATCGAACTGAAGCGCAGCTCGGTCGAGATCGGGGACGGCGTGCGCCAGCTCATCACCAACCAGGAGGAGATTTTCAACCTCGGGTTCTTTGCCACGGTGCAGTTGGTTTTCGCAGGAAGCGATTCGCAGGGGCTGCGCTACGGCACCGTCACCACCAAGGAGGAGTTCTTCGTGGACTGGAAGGCGGGGAACACTGCGGCACTCACCGCGGGCGCTTTGTTGGATCGGCCGCTGGCCGAGATGTGCGAGAAGTCACGCCTGCTCGACCTCATCCGGAATTTTATCCTCTTTGACAATGGGGTCAAAAAGGTGCCACGCCCGCATCAGTTCGCTGGGGTTAAGGCGGCGCAGACACGCATCCGAATCCGCGAGGGCGGCGTCATCTGGCACACGCAAGGCAGCGGTAAAAGCATCCTCATGGTGCTCCTCGCCAAGTGGCTGCTGGAAAACGATCCCGAGGCCCGCATCCTGGTCGTCACCGATCGGGACGAACTGGATAAGCAAATCGAGGGCGTGATGAAGAATGCCGGGGTCATCGGTGCGGATTCCCCGTCACCGCGGATCACCTCGAGGGCGGAGTTCGTCGCCAAGCTCGGGGCCACCGCGCCACGATTGCTCTGCGCGCTCATCCACAAATTCGATCCGGCGGACCTCAAAGGTCCGCCGCCGTCCGTCCATGGACGGTTCTATGTCTTCGTGGATGAGTGTCACCGCACCCAGGGCGGGGACATGAACATACAGATGAAGCGCTGGCTGGAGAACGCCCTCTTCATTGGCTTCACCGGCACTCCGCTGTTGAAGAAGGACGCGGCCAAGCTGCGGACGCAGGATATCTTCGGCACCTACATCCACACCTACAAGTTCCACGAGGCGGTCGTGGACAAAGTGGTGCTCGACTTGAAATACGAGGCTCGCGACGTGCCTCAGCGTCTGACGTCACCGAAGGACATCGAAGACTATTTCGCGCGGAAGACCAAGACGCTGAACAATTTTCAAAAAGCCATCATCCGCAAACGCTGGGCCACGATGGAGGAGCTGATGAGCGCCGAAGAGCGAAAGGCGCGCATCGCCGCCAGCATCATTCACGATTTCGACACCAAGCCGCGCCTGAACAACGACCGTGGAACGGCCATTCTGGTGGCGGCGAGCATCTACGACGCCTGCCACTATTACCGCATCTTCCGAGGGAAACCCTTCGGCGAGTACTGCGGCGTCATCACCTCCTTCGAGCCGCAGCCCGGTGCCATCGTGAAGGAGCCGCCGAACAGCGACGAACGATACAAGTTCGACACCTACACGAAGCACATCCTCAAGAGCGGCCAGACGACCAAGGCCTACGAGGACGAGGCCAAACGTCGCTTCATCAAGGAACCCGCCAATCTGAAGCTGCTGATCGTGGTGAGCAAACTCCTGACCGGCTTCGACGCGCCGAGCTGCACCTACATCTACCTGGATAACGAGCTGCGCGACCACAACCTCTTCCAGGCGATCTGCCGCACCAACCGGCTCGACGGTGACGACAAGGACTACGGCTACATCGTGGACTTCAAGGAGCTGTTCAAAGACGTACAGGAGGCCATTGCGGTCTATAGCTCGGACGAGTTGGACATTGACCAGGGCAACGGTGGCTCAAACAACGTCGAACTGAAGGACTGGCTTGCGGAAGGAAAGAAGCAACTCGATGCCGCCCGCGAAGCGCTCCGCTACCTGTGCGAGCCGGTGCCGCTGCCCCGGGAGATGGAGCAGTTCCTGCACTACTTCTGCGGCGATGCGGCCAATCCCCTGGCGCTTGCCGATACCGAGCCGCTGCGCATTTCCTTCTACAAGTCCGCGGCCGCCTTCGTTCGTGCCTACGCCGACATTGCGCAGGACCTCATCGAGGCCGGCTATTCCGAGCCCGTGGCTGCTGCGTTGCAAAAGGAGGTCGAGTTCTATGGCGACATCCGTGCCGCCATCAAAAAGCACTCGGGCGAAGAGTTGGACATCAAGCCCTACGAGGCCGACATGCGCCGTCTGCTCAACACCTACGTCCAGGCCGATCCGGCAACAGACATGGGCAATCTCCATTCGATGTCGCTCACGGAGCTGATCATTCAGACCGGCATCCACGACGCCATTGCCCGCAAGCTGAACGAAAAGGGCAGGCTTTCGAAAAATGCCATTGCGGAGGGCATCATCAACAACGTCCGCAAGACGATCATCCGCGACCAGCTCACTGACCCTCGGTTTTACGCGGAAATGTCGAAGCTGCTGGATGACCTCATCCAGCAAAGCCGAGCCGACGCCGCTGCCTACGAGGCTTTCCTCGAGAAGGCTGAAGAGCTCGTGAAGCGGATGGCGCAGAAGGACACCGTCGGCGGAGTGCCCGCGATTCTTCACGGCAAACCGGAGGCCATTGTGATTTACAACAATTTGCCCGACATCCTTGGCGCCGGAGTGTTCGGGATTTACGAGAAGGGTCCACAGGACCAAGAGGCATACGCCGCACTTGCTCTCCGGATCGACCAGGCCATGCGGGCGAAGGCGCAGGCGGGTTGGAAGGGCGATCAGGCCAAAGAGAGCATCGTGAAGACGTTTCTCCACGAGTTAATGGACAAGGATCGCGAGGCGACGTTGGCCCTCTTTGAGATCATCAGGAACCAGCCGGGCTACTGATGAACGAGACGATCCAACTCGGAAGGCTCTCCATTCGGGTGACCAGGAAGGACATCAAGAACGTCCACCTTTCCGTTCATCCACCGGATGGCCGGGTGACGCTGGTTACTCCGAAGACAACGCGCCCCGAAGTGGCCCGTGCCTACGCGATCTCGAAACTCCGCTGGATTCGCAATCAGCAGGAGAGGCTGGCCAGGCAGGAGAGGGAGACTCCCCGGCAATTCATCGAGCGTGAAAGTCATTATCTGTGGGGACGCCGTCATTTGATGACCATCCAACACCGGGAAGCCAGGGCCTCCGTCTCGCTCGACCACAAACGCATCACGCTCACCGTGCGCCCCGGCAGCGATGCCACCAAGCGCGCCGAGGCGATCCATGAATGGCACAAGACGCTCCTCCACGCCGAGGTGCCTGCGCTGATCAGAAAGTGGGAGCCGAAGCTAAAGGTGACTGTTGCCGGCTACTTCCTGCAACGGATGAAGACCAAGTGGGGAAGCTGCAATCACCAGGCGGGGCATATCCGCCTGAACACCGAACTGGTGAAGAAGCCGAAGGATCTGCTCGAATACGTCATTGTCCACGAGATGATCCATCTGCTGGAACCCGTCCATAGCGAGCGGTTCGTGAGAATCCTTGAGAATCACTACCCTTCGTGGCGGGAAGCCCGCGCAGAACTCAACGAACTGCCTCTCGCCGCCGAGGCATGGTGAGCACGAGAGGTCGACCCATGAAAAAACCGCTGGAAACGAGTTCCAACGGTTTTCCAGGTGCGTGATTGACGACACCAAAATTGGTTGCGGGGCTAGGATTTGAACCTAGGACCTTCAGGTTATGAGCCTGACGAGCTACCGGGCTGCTCCACCCCGCGGTAAGGAAGGGACACACTAGGGATGGGCCGCTTCCGTGCAAGATTCATCTTCCGGAATTTTGGCGGAATGCCTTCGCAGGATTGGGAAAACTGGCGGGCTTGGTCGGGGGATTGCTACCGTTTCATTCATGATCCGAAGGAATCTCTGGGTGGCTGCCGGCCTGCTGCTGGCGCTGCAATCCGCTATCGCGGAATCCCCCGGACCGTCCAGCCGCCGAACCGGGTGGGTCATCTCCGAGATTCACTATCATCCGGCGGATCGCACCGACGGACGGAACCTGGAATTCGTGGAATTGCAGAACACCGAGGTCTTCCCCGAAGACCTGGGGGGCTTCCGACTGGAGGGCGAACTCAACGTCACCTT
>JBDKKE010000345.1:0-6444 GCA_039796255.1 Verrucomicrobiota bacterium
CGCGGGATGATCCCACCAGAGAAGGGAGTTGATCCGTTCGCCAAGCTGAAGGCGCGGCAGGACAAGCAGCGGAAGGAGGAGGCTCCCGCCTCAGTTGCAGAGCCCGAACCAGACGAGCGAACCGATGCGGCAACGGGCAAAACCGGAATGGTATCATCCGAAGCCCCTCCGGAGCCGGGAGTGTCGGTGGACTCGGAGACTGAGGAGGCGGAGTCCGACGAGGTTCGTCGGGATCCCAACGCGGAGAGCATCAAGAATGAGGTCATCCAGGCGGCGGGGGGATGGGGATACTCCCATCAAACGGAGAAGTCGGTGAATCAGGGGACGGGGCGAGTGGATATCGTCCTCACCCTTGGCTCGGTGGTGGTCGCCTGCGAAATCTCGGCTACGACGTCGGCAAGACACGAGGTGGGTAACCTCAGCAAGTGCCTTCAAGCCGGCTTTGAGCGGATCGTGTATGTCTGCGACGCCACCCACCGGCGGCGCCGGACTGAGGAGCATCTCAAGAAAGTGTGTTCGGCCGGGGATCTCCGGCGGATCGAGTTCCTGACCAAGCGACAATTCATCGCTCGCCTGGGAGAAATTGCGGAACGGGTCAAGGCGACCGAGAGCCCGCAGGCGTCCGGCGTCGGAAAGACGATCCTTCAGGAGCCGAACGAACTCAGCCCGTCAGAGCGTCAGTCCGTGGCCCATGACGCATGGGCCGAGATCCAGCGGAACATGGAACGGGATCGAAAGAAGCGGTCGGGAGGGGAGTAGAGGGGGCGGACCGTTTTGCATCTCGATTCGTCCAGAAATCGAGCCATGGGTCGCACTGGCTCCAGGATTGCCGCTGACGGGCGCGGAACGTAGCATCAACCCCATGATTGCGACCAGTTACAGATACATCGTACGCCGCGCAGGTGTGCGTTCTGGGCACCCCATCATCGAAGGCACTCGGATTGGCGTGCATGATGTCGTCGCCGTGATCCGGACTGGCTGCTCGGTAGATGATGTCGTTGCCGCTTTTCCCAAGCTTTCTCGCGCCCAAGTTTACGAATCACTCGCGTACTATGAGGATCATCGGCAAGAGCTCGATCCCCTGATCACCGCGCAGACCGCGGAAATGGAGGCGTGAAGTTTCTCATCGACGAGGACGTCGCGGCCGAAATTGACCGCGGCCTGCGCCAGACAGGTCACACGACTGTGCGAGTGGCTGAGGCGTTGGGTTTTGGGACTGACGACGTCGACGTCTGGGAGTTCGCGTGCCGGGAAGGCTTGGTTGTGATCACCTGCAATCGGCAGGACTTCCTGGATCTGGCAGGTACAGCCCCCGCTACAGGGTTGATTGTCTTGAATCGGCGGCGTTCCCGACAGGCAGAGTCAGCGCATCTGCTCCGGTTGATCGAGATGGCGGGAGAAGCTGGGTTGCGGGGTAACGTCAACTTTGCCTGAACTGCTGCGCTTCGAGTCGATCCACCGGGGGTTCGGGTCTCGGAGTTCGGTTCCCCGGTTCGATCCCCGCCGGAAATGCTTCCCACGGCTGGAAGGGGAGAGGGCTCGGGAAATGCCTCACGAAACTCTCGAAAACAGGCCAAAAATGAGGGGTCGACTTCCCAAAAAACTTCCCACTCGCGTGCTCGAACTTTTCTTCCCACTCGGCAACTGTTTCATTTTCAGACAGTTGCGAAGTTTGGAGCGGGTGAAGGGAATCGAACCCTCGTCTCAGGCTTGGGAAGCCCACATTCTACCATTGAACCACACCCGCGCACACGACGCTGATCAGGTAACCCAAATGGAAACGGGACCGCAACTCTCGATTTCTTCTCGTTGCTGCCAGTTCAAAAGGAGAATGGCAGTACGAATCGGGTGACCGTGATTTGCGCGGCCAGACTACGTGGGTCTGTGCTTGGGGATCTCTGGAACTCTCGGCTTGCAGGGCCCGGCAGATTTCAAGTGTTATGGGAGGACTCCCATGGCCTATCGTCGACGAATGCGGTTGCTCCGATTTGCGGGCGGACTGCTGCTTCTTCTCAGGGCATTGGGTTCCGAGTACCCACCGATTCTCCCTCAGACCCCGGATCCAATCCAGTTGCTGGCGATGCAGCGCACCGCCGCACTGCTGTCGGGAAGCACGGCGGCGGACCGACATCCCGTGCGCGTAGTCGTCTACGGGCAGTCCACGTCCCAGCAATGGTGGTCCCGGGAGTTGCTTCGCGAGTTGCCGCGTGAATTCGCGGACTCAGATTTTCGGGGAGTCCTTCAGGCGATCACTTCATTCGATGCCGATTACCTCATCCAGACAGCGGAAGCCGACATCTATCCGCTATTGCCGGACCTGATTATTTTCCAGTGCTACGGGCCTTATGGAGAAGGGCAGGCGTGGGAGAGGATCCTGCGCGAGTTTCGCTCCCGGACCACAGCGGACATCGTTCTCATCGGAAACCATCCCACAATGGACTGGGAGTTAGTGGAGCCAACCGATCCTCCGGAAATTCATCTGGACCAGTTTCCATCTACCCACGGTCCGGCGTGGCTGAACTACATTCGTAATCCGGCGTTGTCGCGCGCGTTGGGTTTGTGCAATCCGGATATTCGATCTGCATGGAAGCGGTATGTGCGGGAAAACGGGCTCAGGACCGCGGACCTGCTCCAGGATAAGATCCACTTCAATCCTCGGGGCAGCGCCCTGCTGAAGGCCATTCTGCTCCCCTACCTGCGGGCGCCGCGCCTGTCGCCTCCGGTGGATCCTTACAACAACTCCCGCGTCCAAACCATCCCTGTCGGTCCCGGGAGTGCCGATTGGTCGGCTGGGCGTTTGCGCCTGCCGTTCGTCGGAAACCGAGTGGATTTGATTGCCAAATCCGGCCGCGGCGGACGGTGCAGGGTCCTTGTGGATGATCGTTCCCCCTCCTCCTGGCCCTCCGGAACGGGTCATTCCAGAAGTACGTCATGGAAGGGTGAGATCTATGGTCGGCCGGCAATCCTGAAGGTCGGAACTGAGGTTCCTCTGATACCGGAGTACTGGGTGCTTTTCATCACGGCTGTCGATCCTGTGGACCCGACCAAGGTGTCGTTCTCGTTGGAAGGAACGGTGACCGGTCCCGATGGCGATGGTGTCTCGACCGAGCGTTTTGTTTCGCGGTCCCGAAGGGTCGTGCTGAATCCGGAGAACTGGAACATGCGTATCCGCCCTTCCACCTCCCAGGTGGGGGCCCGCATCGTTTGGCAGGCTCAGGTTCGGAGTGTGGACTCCTATGAGCCCCAACCCTTGAGGGGCGGTGGATTCGAGGCCTCAACCAATCTGATCAATGACCTGCCCGACGATTCCCACGTGCTCGAGTTGGTGGCCGAAGACCCGGCCAATCCCCCGCCGGTCGCGGCCCTGCGGATCTACCATCCCGGGGGAGTTACTCCCGGTACCGAGACCGATGGGCCGGGTTCATCTCAGGTTCGTTTGTTTCAGGCGGCTAATTCCGTGCTCGCGGTGTGGCCTGCGGGTGCCGCGGAAGTTGTTCCCGAATTTGCCACGAGTCTGCAGGCGCCCTGGATTTCCGATCCCGGTCGGATATCCGAAATGTTTGGATTCCGCATACTCGCTTTTCCCCCGAATGAGAGTTGTGGCTTTGTTCGGCTAGCAACCAGTCCCCGGTAGGCCGCCGCTTAGGTTTTGGCGCACAGTGGCATTGGCGCCCCCGATTTACAGCAGGGTGGACCGGAGATTTGGAGAGCGGTCGTGACGATTCTGAATTCCATTCTTCGCCTCCCAGTGAGGAACGCGGCACCGCTACGGCTGTTCCCGTTCTCGATCCCCAGTGGCTGGGGGATGCCCACCCCACCGTTTCCCAGTCAGCGAGCTGGCGGCTCCGCGAGCAGCATCAGCTTCGATTGGGTCCGGACTACCATCCGGTCTCCCACCAGGGCTGGGGTTCCTGCGATGTGCTCGCCGAAATTGGCTTCGTGGAGAATCTCCGGTTTGGTCCCGCCCACCTTCACCACGGTCATTTTTCCCTCCAGGGAGCTGAAGTAGAGTCGTCCGTCCGCCGCGATGGGTGACGCATAGTAGCTGCCCTGGGCGGGCAGTCGTTCCTGGGAGTAGGCGGGCTCGCCGGTTCTGGCGTCGAAGGAGGACACCATGCCGCCGTCCTTCACCAGGTAGACACGTCCGTCGTAGTAGAGGGGGCAGGGAACGTAGGGCAGGCCCTTGGTTGCCCGCCATGCCACGTGGGTGTCCGTGACATCTCCCCGGCCGCCGGGACGGATGGCGAGGAGCACGTTTTCGCCCTTCTTCATCAGGGTGCCCATCTGATTCCAATCGTCGCGGGTCAGCCAGCCGTCGCTGTCGAGATCCTGGGCCTTGAACCAGGCTGGTCCGGACTCGAATTCGTCGACGGAGATTTTGCCGTCCCTGTTTTTATCCTGCCGTTCAGCGGTGCTTTCCCAACTTGGCCACGGGGAATCCGCCTTGCCTGGCGCCCATCCGGCAAAGAAAAGAAGTCCGTCCCCAACCACCGGTGTGGTGCAGGAAAACGAAGGAAGCCCGCGAACCACCCAGCGTTCTGTGCCGGTCTGCGGGTCGTAGGCCTTTAGAGAAAGAGAGCCAGCGATCACGATCTCCCGGGTGCCGTCGTGTTCCCAGAGGATGGGTGTTCCGTAGCTGGTGGGCGAATCCGGGCGCGGCGTTTCCCACAGGGTGCGTCCGGACTGAAGGTCCACTGCCACGACTGACGAACCGCCGAGCAGGTCGCGGTTCAGAATCACGCGGTCCTCGAGCAGGAGGGGTGAGGTGCCAGAACCAAAGTTGCCGGCAGTGCGGGCCACGGGAAACCGATGCTGCCAGAGTTCCTTTCCGTCCACGTCATAGGCGACCAGCCCGGAGGAGCCGAAGTAGGCGACGACGTGTCGGCCGTCGGTGACCGGTGACGCTGCGGCCGGACTGCCCTCGGTCAAATGGTATTCCTCGAGTTTCTCCGCGGGAGCGACGCGGGACCACAACAGCTTTCCATCGCGCAGTGCGTAGGCCCGGGTTTCCAGCTTTCCGTCGGCAAAGGTGGTGAGGAAGATCCGGTCGCCGGTCACGGTCGGCGACGACGGGGACCACGGAACATTGATCTGCCACTGCACACCGGCGCTCGGACTCGGATGGGTTGGGGGTTTTGCGGCGGGCGAAAGCCCGGAACTGTTGGGGCCGCGAAAGGCTGGCCAGGCGGGCGCGTCACCCAGGACACCCGGGGATGCCATGCCGAGGGACGCGAGAAGGAGAGAGCGGACCATCATGCACCACAAGGGTGGCGACTGGATTGGGCGAAGCAATCCGCGACTGTTTTGCCTTCGGGAGGTTGAACCCAGGAGGCCAACTGAACTGTGAAGTTCGGGGCGCTCCCTGAAACGACGCCCAAACGCCGAGAGCCGGCGGTGGTGGAGTTTACCCGCCCACTGCTGGGCCGTTCTGCCCCACTATCCGGGGATGATTTCGTGATCCTGTGTCGGCCGGGGCAGGGAGCCGGATTGAAGGAACGATTCCAAGGCTGGGCTGGGCGCTTTCAGGTCACCAACAGCACGTGGGTGATGGGGACCATCGGGGATTCCACTTGAACCGACGTTCGGCGTTGGCTGTGGCGCCAACGCGGGTGCGCGACTGGCCCATGGGAGCGAACGGACCTCAGGAAGTCTGGCCGTTCCCATCCCGGCTATCCGTGATTCAACTGCAGGTTCCGGCTACGAGGCGCTGGCGGGAATCCTGTCGGCGCGCAGGTGGTGGCGCAGCGGTTCGGGAACGAGCACGCTGCCGTCCGCCTGCTGATGAGTCTCGATCAAGGCCACGAACAGCCGGGCGAGTGCGGTCCCGGATCCATTGAGCACGTGAGGGAAGCGGTTCTCGCCTGTGGCGTCCTTATAGCGGAGGTTCATGCGGCGGGACTGAAAGTCCTCCGTGTTGGAGCAACTGGACACCTCCAGGAAGGCATTCTGCCCCGGGGCCCAGACTTCGATGTCATAGGTCTTTGCCGAGGCGAATCCCATGTCGCCGGTGCACAGATTGATGACCCGGTAGTGCAGTCCGAGCAGTTGCAGGACCTTTTCGGCGTTGAGCACCATCTGCTCCAGTTCTTCGTAGCCGGTCTCCGGAGTGGCGATCTTGATGAGTTCCACCTTGTCGAACTGGTGGACCCGGATCATGCCGCGCGTGCCGAGTCCCGCGGCGCCCGCCTCGGCGCGGAAACAGGGGGAGTAAGCGCAGTAGCGGACGGGCAGGCGTGACGAGTTCAGGATCTCCTCGCGATGGATGTTGGCCACCGGCGCCTCGGCGGTGGGCAGGAGGTACAGCTTGCCCAGGGTCGAACCATCCAGTCCCTCCTGCACGGCGTAGGCCTGATCCTTAAACTTCGGAAACTGCCCGACCCCCACCATGCAGTGCTCGCCGATGATGTAGGGGGGGGCCACCTCGGTGTACCCGTGTTCGGTGGT
>JBDKKE010000346.1:0-3159 GCA_039796255.1 Verrucomicrobiota bacterium
ACGGAGTGGCGACAAACAAGCTGACAATTATGGTCACGAGGACTGGTGGATTGTCCGGTATGATCCATCCGGGACCCTTGCATGGGAGGCCGCAATGGGTGGACAGGGGCAAGATCGTCCCTACTCGATCGCTTTGGCCAAAGAGGGGGCGGTCGTAATTGCTGGATTTAGCGCTTCCGGGCCTTCAGGGAATAAGTATCCGGCGAGCCGAGGTGGGCAGGATATTTGGGTCGCGAAAGTTGACAGGTTCGGTCGAATGATATGGCAGCAAACGTATGGAGATTCCGGCATCGAGTCTTCCAACACCATTCTTCCCACCCCTGAGGGAGGATGGGTGATCGCGGGTACCGATTCTCCAGGCGTCTGGATGTTTGAGCTCGCGCCCGAGCAAATTCCATCGCCAATCGCGGGTGTCTGGCTTTGGCAGATCGATGAGTATGCCCCCGAGAGGGTGTTGTCGATTGCGGGTCCTCAAGGCTCCTCATTTTGCTTAGAGACCGTACGAAAACTCGTTAATATAGGCCGACGGATTGGATATGGTTAAAACCCGAAGAAATCATCGTGAAATCGCACATTTGCGTTGACTACGCCTTTGGACTGAATTGGCCATTTCTCCGCGGCAGCGGGTGTCGAGGCGATGAAAAACGCCGTCTACGATACCGATCTCACCGACAATCAGTGGCGCAAACTCGAGCCGCTCCTCCCCAAGGCCAAGCAAACTGGGCGGCCACGAACCTGCCTCCGTCGCGTCGTCAACGCCCTGCTTTACGTCGCAAAAACTGGATGTCAGTGGGTCAGGTTGCCAAAGGATTTCCCGCCCAAGAGTACTGTCCACGGATTCTTCCGGTCGTGGACCCGTGACGGCGTCCTCGAATCGATGCACTCCCAAATCCGCGCTCTTGCCCGCGAGTCCGTGGGTCGACGGTGCCGGCCGACGGCCGCCATCCTCGACAGCCAGACGGTCCGCTCTGCCGGCCTCGCCGAGCACGCCGGATACGACGGCGCCAAAAAGACCAAGGGCCGCAAGCGCTTCCTGCTCGTCGACACCCTCGGCCACGTGCTCGGGGTGGCCGTGCTTCCCGCCGACGTACCTGAACGGACCGGCGCGAAGGAGTTGCTCGAGGAAGTGTTGGCCTCGCCCACCTGGCTGCAACGACTCTATGTGGACGGCGGCTTCAGTGGCCCCGATTTTGCCGCCCATGTAGCGGAGCTGAAGCCCAGCTTGGAAGTCGAGGTGGTCAAACGCAGCGACGCCAACGCGGGTTTCAAGGTTGTGCCAAAGCGATGGGTGGTGGAGCGGACGTTCGGTTGGCTGATGCAATGCCGCCGCCTCGCGCGCGACTATGAGCGCCTTGCCGAAAGCGTGGCGGCCTGGATTCATGTCGCAATGATACGGATCATGCTGCGCAGATTGGCGTGATCCCGAAGGTTCCATGGGTTTTCGTACGGACTCTAAATCATCAGAAAACCCCGCCGATTTTCCCGCGATGAGCGTAGTGCGCCATCGCCATTTCCGTTGAATGGGAAAAAGCCAGTCGTCATCTTTTGCGGAGCCTAAAAACCAAATTCTTATCAATAACAGTCATGAAAATCACACCGGCAGTCGTTACCCGCTTTGCCACCCGCCAAGCGAGATGGTGCCTGCTTTCCTCCGTGGCCTTGGCGTGCACCGCTTCTGCCCAGGTGACGACGGTCAACTTTGAAGGCCTGACCTCGATGGCCAACAGCCCCAACAGCGCGGTTCCTGTGGCAGCCCGGCTATCCAACCAGATGCTGACGAACCTGGGGGTCCTGTTCCGGTCCGAGTCCACGAACTCGTATGTCGCCGTCGTCAAAGTCGGATCTGGCACCTCGAGTCCAGTCAACGCGATCGGGGGTGTGGGTGGCACCGGGGTCCTGTCCTATAACACGCCGGTTCGGGTCGAATTCTTCCTGCCTTCCAGCCCTTCGACTCCCGCGGTCACCGGCTTTGTATCCATCCGGAACGACACGGTTCCTTTGGGGACCGGCACGATGACTCTTCAGGCTTTTGACGCCTCCGGCGCTCTGCTGGGCACGGACACACAGACGGACAACCGGATACTGACGCTAAGCATCACGAACGCAGGCATTCATTCCGTCCGCATCAGCGAGACGAGTGCGACGATCGCCTTCGATGATCTGAGCTTTGGCAGTGGGCTGGAGGCGGCGGACAAGCCGCCGATCCAGATCGCGCTGACGTCTGGCAACCTGTGCCGTCTGGAGTGGCCGTCCTACGCCACCAATTTCACCCCGGAAGCCGCCGGTCAACTGCCGCCGTTGATCGGGTGGGAGACGGTGACGAATCTTCCGGTGCTGGTGGGCACCAACCTCGTGGTGTCGAATCTTACGGCGCAAGGGACCCAATTCTACCGGCTGAAAAAGAATCCGTGATTCTGGGCGGCGCTCTCTGGCGCTAGTCACTCCGTGGGAGTTGGAGGGGTCTCGGGGATTGAATCGGCCGGCGATATCATCACAACGAACTCGCCCTTGAGGGAGCGGCCTTTGAGCTTGGCCTGGAGTTCGGCCGGGGTGCCCCTTAGGTATTCCTCGAACTTCTTGGTAAGTTCGCGCGCGGGGACTATCAGGTGGGTGGGATAGACTTCGGCGAGTTCGCCCAGGAGCTTCTCGATGCGGTAGGGGGATTCGTAGAGGACCGCGGTGCCGGGAATGGCGCGGAGGCTTTCGAGGCGTTTGCGGCGTTGGCCGGACTTGTGCGGAAGGAAGCCGATGAAGTGGAACTCGTCGGTGGGAAGTCCGCTGGCGGTGAGTCCGGCTACAAGCGCGCAGGCTCCGGGAACGGTCTCGACCCTCTTTTGCGGAACCTAAAACCAAATTCTTATCAATAACGAAGAGAATATGCCGACGCATGGAAAACTTCTGGTCTAATCAAACGCAGGATACTTTCGAACCAACCCAAGCACCAGTACTTCACGATTGAGCAGTCAGAGCCATGCGATCATTTAAAGCCGCCGTTTTGTTTTTGTCTTTATCCGCTGGCACTTGCGCGTCATTCGCGGCCGATGCGCCAGAACAGCCTACGCCCACAAAATCGGATGTCCCCTACGGAGCCGTGCATTCACGAGTTGACGGTAAGGATCAGTTCCAGAGGAGGGGATCGTCCTTGTTTTTGACCAAGAC
>JBDKKE010000347.1:0-2746 GCA_039796255.1 Verrucomicrobiota bacterium
CGAGGCCCACAGGACGGAACGATGGGTCGCGGCTGGCGAGGAACTCCCGGTCGGAATCCTCGAAGGCCCGCGAGGCGCGGAACACCGGCCCGTCCGGACGGATCACGTCGCGGTGCACCAGATGCCCCACCACATCGCAGACGAAGACCGATCCCTGCAGGTCTCGGGGGAAGATCGGTGATTCGCAAAGACCCATCCCGCCCGCCGCCGAAAAATGCCCCGCCTGTTCCGGGTGGTTGGGGCGAGTCTCGGGTTCCGAGATCGGAAAGATCTGCGCCATGTCCCCATGGTCGGAGATGCTCCCGGTGATGGCCACCGCCGGGAACCCCGGATTGCGCCGCGCATGGGCCAGCGGCAGGAAGCGGTGCTGGATGTGGTCGATGTTGTAGGTCGTGAACCCACGGCCCCAGGCATCGAACACGAGGCCGAATCCGCCGCCGGTCCGAGCGGTTAATTCGACCTCGCCCGTGTCCGGATCGAAGGCGAAATCGTGGTCGCCCAGCACAACGGACAATCCCTCCCGGAGCGGCGAAGTGAGCCGACCGCCATTGCCGCCGTTGACTACGTGGACCCGGCCGTCGAGGTGATAGCGGAGGCTGTTGGCCAGCGAATCGCTGACACCAAGCCCCAAGCCGCGGAGGACGACCGTACGCCGGTCCGCACGGCCGTCGCCGTCGGTGTCCTGAAGGAAGACGATCTCCGGCGGAGCCAGTGCCAGGACACCATCACGCCACGGCAGCACGCTCGTGGCATAGCTGAGATCCGACGCGAAGACCGTCGAGCGGTCCGGCAAGCCGTCGCCGTCGGTATCGGCCAACCGGCGCACGGTGCTGCCCGGTCGCCCGGAAGCACCCGCGCCATAGGGATAATCCCGGCATTCGGCGACATAGGCCACGCCATCGGCAGCGAAGGCCAATCCCACCGGATCGACCACCTGCGGCTCGGCGCACCAGACCTCGGACTCGAGCCTGGGATCGAGGTCGAACCCACGGGTCACCGGCGCCACCGATGGCGATTGCGCACCGATCACCCCGGCGAGACCCAGCGCCCCAAGCGCCACCGTCGATCTCCAGCGGTACTTCATGTCCGGAGGGTACGCCTGCGCGGCACACCTTCAACCTGCGAACTTCTGCGACGCTTCCCTCGAATGATCGGTTTCAGCGAAAAGGAACGACTCTGGGAGGAGCGGTTCTGGGATCAGGTTCCCAAATGCCGGGTCAGGAAGTCGCGGATCAACTGGATTTCCGGCTCACCGGCCACGGTATGGGCCTTGGCGAACTCGCGCCATTCCAGGTTCAGTCCCGCCTCCTTCAAGGCCTGCGCCTGTCCGCGGACCGGCACCATGGGCACCACCGAATCCTGGGTGCCGTGGGTGAACAAGGCCGGAACCTGTCGTGCCTCGGGTCCCAACTCGCACAGCAAGGTGGCTGGATCGTGGATGTAGCCGCTGATGCCCACCAACGCTCCCAACCGCGGCGTGACCCGCCAGCCCACGTCGAAGGTCATCAGGCATCCTTGCGAAAAACCCAAAATCCCAATGCGTTCCGGGGCATGGCCGGCGGCGATGCGCTCTTCAATGAGTTGGCGGAGCAGTTCGCGGCTGCGGCGCACGCCCGGACCGGCATCGCCGGGCAAGTCGTACCACGAGTATCCGCCGTAGTAGGGATCGGGTGCATTGACCAAGGCGTACTCGAGCCAGGGCAGACGCAATTCACCGGGCAACCATTCCCAACCTTGCGAGGAGTCACCCAGTCCATGGAGGACGATGAGCAACGCCCGCGAAGGCACTTGTTGGGCCGGAACGGTTTCAACACACAGGGAAGTCGGAGTGCTCATGGGTGTGATCTGGAGAACCATCAAACCGCAGGCAACGTCGCCAGCACTTCGCGCAGGGCGATGAGGCAGCGGGCGTTTTCGGCCGGAGTGCCGACAGAAATGCGCAACCAGTCGGTCAATCCGTAGCTACCCATCGGCCGGGTGATGATCCCCCGCTGCTGCAATGCGGCAAAGACCGCAGCGCCACGGCCGGTCTTCGCCAGCACGAAATTGGCGTGGGACGGCACATAAGGCAGCCCCATGGCCTGGAAGGCCGACTGGAAATACTCGACGCCCACCCGGTTGTTCTCGCGGGTGCGAGCTTGATGATCGCCATCCTGGAGGGCCGCCAACGCACCGGCCTGCGCGATGGAGTTGATGTTGAAGGGCTGGCGTACTTTTTCGAAGGCCGAGATCAACGCCGGGCAAGCGATGCCGTAGCCCAAGCGCAAGCCAGCCAATCCGAAGATCTTCGAGAACGTTCGGCAGAGCAGGAGGTTTTCTTGGGTGCCGGAACGGATTTCAGGAATCAAATCCACCGGATCCTCAAGAAACTCGATGTAGGCCTCGTCCATGACAATGAGCACATCCTTCGGGACTTCGCGGAGCAATCGGAGGATGTCCTCGCGGGAAGTCCGTGTGCCGGTGGGGTTGTTGGGATTGGCCAGGAAGAGCACACCGGTCCGCGGCGTGATCGCCCGGATCAGGCCATCGATATCAGCGGCGAACTCCACCGCAGGCACGGTCACCAACGTGGCTCCGAACAAGGCCGTCACGATGGGATACACCGCGAAGCAGAACTCCGGAACCACCACCTCGACCCCCGGTCGCATCATCGCGTGGCCGACAAACTCTAGGAGTTCATTGGAGCCGTTGCCCAAGATGAGGTTCTCGGTTCGGACCCCCAGCGATTCGGCGAGAGCCCGTTTGA
>JBDKKE010000348.1:0-5711 GCA_039796255.1 Verrucomicrobiota bacterium
TGGGGGATGATGACGTGCTGCTGGCCGTGGATGCGATCTCCGGAAAGCAGAAATGGGAGCGGCACCAGCCGTCCGCCTTTGTGGACTCCATGGGGTCCGGTGATGGTCCCCGGAGCACGCCCTGCATTTCCGGGGGCCGGATCTACACCTTCGGCGCCGACGGGCGTCTGGCCTGCTTCAATCTGGCGGATGGCGCTCCCCGCTGGAGCGTGGATACCGCGCAGCAGTTCCAGTCGGATCCGGGATTCTTTGGCTTTGGGTGCTCGCCGCTGGTGGTGAGCAACCGGGTCCTGCTCAACCTCGGCGGCAAGGCCGGAGCCGGACTCGCAGCGTTCGATGCGGATACCGGCAAGCTCGTCTGGAAACTCAAGGATCAGGAAGCGGGATACGCGTCACCCGTCCTGGCGTCGGATGCCGGGATGCCCCTGGCCCTGTTCTTCAATCGGGAGGGTTTGGTGGGCGTCGATCTTTCGGCCGGCACGGAACGATTCTCCTTCCCCTGGCGATCCCGCATGAGCGCCTCGGTGAATGCCGCCAGTCCGGTGGTTTCGGGAAATGACATCTTTCTCACCTCCAGTTACGGCGCCGGAGCGGTGCTCCTGCGCCGCACGGGCGGCCAGTTGAAGACGGTCTGGTCCGGGGATGAGTCGATGTCCGCCCACTTTGCCACGCCCGTGCTGCGGTCCGGTTTCCTATATGGATTTCACGGACGCCAGGAGCGCGGGGCCGAGCTCCGTTGCGTGGAATGGGGCACGGGCAAGGTGCGGTGGAGTCAGGAGGGATTGGGCGCCGGAACCGTGGCCCTGTCGGGAGACCGGTTGGTGGTGCTGCTGGAGTCCGGGGAACTGCTGATCGTCCGGGCGTCGCCGGACGCCTTTGCCGTCCTGGCGCGGGCCCAGATTCTTGGACGGGTCGCCCGGGCCCCGTTTGCCCTCGCCGACGGCGCGCTGTTCGCCCGGGATTCCCGGCAGTGGGTCTGCGTGGATCTAAAACCCAGGGCCGGTGATCCGGAACCGTGAACCTCCAGCGAAATCTCAGAGGAGCAGGAGCGGTCCGGTGCCCTTGAATTTCATCCATGACCCCCTTCATCCGGCGGCGCGACGGCTGGATGGAGAAGCGAGGGGTGAGTACTGCGGAATCGGCGGAACCTGGCCGGCTCCATTTTTCGCTATCCCGTCCCGGACGACCGCCTAGGTTTCGCCCGTGACCTTGAACGAACAGATCACCGGCTTGGCGCGCGACGCGAAGCAGGCGTCGCGGGAACTCGGCCGGTTGACGACGGAAGAGCGGAATCGCGCCCTGGGGGCCATGGCGGACGCGCTGGAGGCGGTGACCCCGGAGTTGCTCCTGGCCAATGCCCGGGATTTGGACGTGGGACGCGAATTGGGATTGAGCGGGGCGATGATGGATCGTCTGACGCTGACCCCGGCGCGCATCGCGGCGATGGCTGGGGGCGTGCGGGAGGTGGCCGCGCTGCCGGATCCGGTGGGGCGGGTGCTGGACGAGCGGGTGCGTCCGAACGGACTCGTCCTGCGCAAGGTGAGCGTGCCGATTGGCGTCGTGGTGATCATCTACGAGTCGCGGCCCAACGTGACTGCCGACGCAGCGAGCCTGTGCTTCAAGACCGGAAGCGCCACCATTCTGCGCGGGGGCAAGGAGGCGCTGAATTCCAACCAGTTGATCGCGCAGACCATGGTGGATGCCGGCCGGCGGGTGCTGGGAGACCGGTTTCCCGCCGGTGCCATCCAGGTCGTGCCGACTCCGGATCGCGAGGCCATTCCGCTGTTGCTGTCGCTGTCCCAGTACGTGGATCTCTGCATGCCGCGCGGTGGAGAGGGGTTGATTCGAGCGGTCACCGAATGCTCAAAGGTGCCGGTCATTAAGCATTACAAGGGAGTCTGCCATGTCTATGTGGACCGCGACGCGGACCTGGATATGGCGGAGGAGATCGTTTTCAACGCCAAGTGTCAGCGTCCCTCGGCCTGCAACGCGACGGAAACGCTGCTGGTGGACCGCGCCGTCGCCGGCCGGTTCCTGCCCTGCGTGAGCTCCCGGCTGGCCACCCAGAATGTGGAGTTCCATGCCGATGCCGAGTCGCTGCCGCTGGTGACGTTTGGCGTGGGCAACCGGACGTCGGTGGTGCGTCCGGTCGCCGGGGCGGACTTCGACACCGAGTACAACGACTATGTGATCAATGTGCGGGTTGTGGACGGTGTGTCCGCGGCCATGGATCACATTCATCGCCACGGCTCAGGGCACAGTGACGCCATCGTCACCGGCAATGCCGAGACGGCCAACCGCTTCCTGGCGGAGGTGGATTCCGCGACCGTCTACTGGAACGCCAGCACGCGGTTCACCGACGGCGGGGAGTTCGGCATGGGCGCCGAGATTGGCGTCAGCACCGACAAGGTGGGCGCCCGGGGACCGATGGGCCTGGAGGAAATTTGCAGTTACAAATGGATGATCGTCGGCACCGGACAGGTCCGAAGCTGAGCCGGAACCCGGAAGGTGTTGAACCACGGATATCGCGGATGAACACGGATGGGAGAAGTTACTCCGAACAGATTCGGCTTCCCGGAGCGCTCACAAAACGATGGGTTTCCCCTGGGCTCATGAGTGGTTCACCGTCTTCTTTTTATCCGTGCCATCCGTGCTATCCGTGGTCTCTCCTGCCGGGTAGGAGTCCCTGGTCCCCGTTTTCATGAAAGCATTACAACTCGCTGAGCCCCGTTCGTTTCACATTCTGGAAGTGCCGGAACCCGCCCCGCCCGGGCCGGGAGAAGTCCTGGTTCGCATTCGGCGGGTGGGCATCTGCGGCACCGACTACAGCGGCTATCTGGGCAAGATGCCTTTCTTCAGCTATCCGCGGATTCCCGGACACGAGCTGGGCGTGGAGGTGGTGGCGGTGGGTGCGGGGGTTACCCGCGTCGGGCCCGGCGATCGTTGTGCCGTGGAGCCCTACATCAACTGCCAGCAGTGTTCCGCCTGCCGTCGCGGACACACCAACTGCTGCGAGCACAACCAGACGCTGGGGGTGATGTGCGACGGGGGGCTGTGTGATCAGATGCTGCTTCCCGAGCGCAAGCTGCATCCCGCGCCCGACCTCACCTGGGAACAGGCGGCGCTGGTGGAGACGCTGGCCATCGGGTGCCATGCCGTGAACCGGGGCGCACCGCAGTCCGCGGAGACGGTGCTGGTGATCGGCGCGGGTCCCATTGGGCTTTCGGTGATCGAGTTCGCCCGGCTCAGCGGTGCGCGCACCCTGGTCATGGACATGAATGCCCGGCGGCTGGAGTTCGTGCGGGACGTCCTCGGCGTTCCGGACACGATTCTGTCCACGGGCGACGGCGCCGAGCTGGCAGCCCTCTCCGCCGCGACGGGCGGCGAACTGGCGCACGTGGTGGTGGATGCGACCGGGTCACACCAGTCGATGAGCCAGGCGCTGAAATACTGCGCGTTTGCCGGACGCCTGGTGTACGTGGGCATCACCCAGGCCGAACTCAGCTTCTCCCATGCGGCCATTCTTCACCGCCGGGAGCTGACCCTGCTGGCCAGCCGCAATGCCCTGCCGGGAGATTTCACCCGGATCATCAGCCTGATTGGCAGCGGACGCATCAACACCCGTCCCTGGATCACCCACCAGGCGCCGTTTGCCGAGGTGCCGTCCCGATTTGTAGACTGGCTGAATCCGGACGCGGGTGTCATCAAGGCGGTGGTGAGTCTCGATTGAATCCGGCGCCGCGCGGTGCGTCCGCCTATTCCGTCCTTCATCCCCCATCATGCGTCGTCGCGCCGCCTTCACCCTCATCGAACTGCTGGTAGTCATCGCCATCATCGCGATCCTGGCCGGACTGCTGCTCCCCGCTCTCGGACGCGCCCGCGCCCGATCCCTGGGCGCTGTGTGCCAGGGAAATCTCCGTCAACTGCAACTGGGCGGGCAGTTGTATTCCGCTGAGAATTCGGACCGGATCATCCACAACCACGGAGTCGGGGAAACCCGGGCACGGAGGGACAACTGGATCAACCATGTGATCAACTGGGAGGATTCCGAAGAGAACACCAATGTCACCTACGTCACCGGTGGCAAGTTGGCGCCCTACGTCGGGCGTTCGCTGGGGATCTTCAAGTGTCCGGCGGATCAGACGCGTTCCGCCATCGGGCCGCGCACGCGCAGTTTCTCCATGAACTCCCTGGTCGGTGATCCCGGTGAGCTCACCAACAAGTTCAATCCCTCACTGGTCCAGTACTTCAAGGAGGCAGAGGTCTCGGTTCCGTCCGCCATCTTCATCTTTCTGGATGAGCATCCGGACACCATCAATGACGGCTTTTTCATGAACCGGCTGGGGGAGGCGCCCAAGTGGGGAAATCTTCCGGCTTCGTTCCATGCGGGGGCGGGCAATCTGGTCTTTGCCGACGGCCATGTGGAATCTCACCGGTGGGTGGTGGCCCAGGGCGACGACGCCACGGTTCGTCCCAATGTGAAGGGCGGAGCCGGCGGAATCTTTGCCATCCGGAATACCGCCGATTGGGACTGGATCAAGGAGCGCACCAGCGTCCGAAAACCGTAGTCAAAGCGGTGGTGGAGATTTGAACCGCGGAGTTCGGAGGGGCAGGCAACCACAGAGGCACGGAGGCACAGAGGAGGGCCTTCTGGTGGGGTCAAGTCAGCGGCAGCGCCGGGTCGGTGGTTACGCCCACTCAGGCCATTCTTTCTTCTGCACATCCGTAAAATCCGTGGTTCTTCACCCGGATGGTCATGGCTCAGGGTTCAGTGTGGGAAAGCTATTCAGACGATAGTGGGCGGCGGTGCCTCCAGTCGGAAAGGTGACCGAATTGGTGGTGCCCCCTCCGTCCACCGGGTTCCATGAACTCAGGTCCGCGGAGTCCGAGGACTCCAAGACGTATCCCAACAGAAACGCCTCTTCCGACCAGGAGAGCGTGAGATCCCCCGATTCGAACCGATAGGACAGGCGGGGGCCGATAAAGTTGGGGTCCACTACCGTGGTGAAGGACCAGTAATTGGTGTAGATGGTTCCGGTTCCAATCAGGTTGATAAACTCAACGCGCACTTCATTCGTGGATACCTGTCGGTCCAGATCGGGCAGGAGCGTGAAGTCCACCTGGTTTTCGTTGCGGATGGTCCGTCCGCGCGTCAGCGGAACGTTGTTCAGGAATACGGTGGCGACCACGCCCTCCACGGAATCGACAATGGTGAACGTGATGGGGATTCGGGGCGACACCCCGACAGCGCCGGGCTCGGGAAGCGGATAGAGAAGAACCGGATCTGCGGCGTGGCCCGCGAGGGATCCGGCCACAGCGAGGACAACGAGCCAGGGCCGAAGGCCGGGTACGTATCGGTGAAGGCTCAAACTCATGATCGGTGTTTCTCCATCAGACTTCCAGGGTGCCCGGACCTAAGGGAATGGCGCCATTAGGTGTAGTCCTCATCTCCGAATTGGATTCGAAACGGCTGTGGAGGCACCCCGACAGAGAAAAGCGCACCTGGATGCCCGTCTGTTCATTTCTCGATGTCCCGTCGTCCCCCGTCCGCGGATCGCAGGGACTGGGATCGGTTTGCGCTGGCTTCGCAGGCGCATTCCGGGCTTGGGTTTCCCGGTCGCCTTCGCATGAAACTCGATTCGCATCAGCACTTCTGGCGTTACGACGCGGTGCAGTATCCCTGGATTCCCGCCGGTTCGCCCCTGCAGCGC
>JBDKKE010000349.1:0-17207 GCA_039796255.1 Verrucomicrobiota bacterium
AAACAGCTCAAAGTTCCCGAAATGCCCGATGGCCAGGATGCCGCTCCGCCCGTCGGCCTGGGTGACGCGGTCGAGTCCGGTCCATTCCAGATGCGGCTTCAGCCGCTCCGCAGGCATGGCAGCGATTTTGACCAGACACAGGTAATTGGCCCCCAGCCGGAGGTAGTTCTCCCGGGCGATGGCCCGGATCTCCTCCGCCGACTTCTCCGCACCGAAAGCGTGGGTGAGATTTTCGATGGCCACCCGGCGGTGGCGGGAGTCAAAGCACCAGCCGATCCAGCCACCCGTCCTGCCAAACCAGGACACCACCCCCAATGGCAGACACTGGATCAGGGCGATGAACGCCTGCACCATCCGGTAGAAGGCGAATTTCATGTGGTCAGGGATTGGGTGTCCTCGGGAGGACGCGTCGCCAAATTCTCCCCGGAGGGGGCGCGCGAACTTTCCGGACGCTGATGGGCCGAGGGCGGCTTCCAGCGGCGGTGCACCCAGAACCAATTGGCAGGGTCCCGCCGAATGGCGGTCTCGAAGGTGTCATTGATCTCCCGAGTAATGGACTCGACGGATCGTCGCTTGCCGTTCTCGGTGTCCGAAATCCAATCCCCGAACTCCCACCGCCAGCGGGCGGGGCCCGTCCGGTAACAGATCACCGTGATGAGCGGGTGCCGGGAACGGAGGGCGAGCACGGCCGGGCTGGCACTGCAGGAGCATTCCCGCCCCAGAAAGGGCAGCCACAATCCACGATCCCCCGCATGCTGGTCGGCCAGCAGCGCCAACCAGGTGCGGCCATCCGCCAAGGCCTGTTTCAGGGCATCGGCCTGCGTCCGACGCTCGAAAAACAGGGTTCGCTCCCGCTGTCGCAGCGACTGCATGAGGGCCGTCAGGGCGGGCTGCCGCAGAGCGCGGTAGGTGGTGGCAAACGTCTGCGGAGGCATTCCCGGCGGCATGTTCACGGGAATCCGGTTGAGCAGTTCGAAATTTCCGAGATGCCCGGTCACCAGGACTCCCGCCCTCCCGTCGCTCCGTTGGAGCCGTTCCACGCCGTGCCACTCCACATGGGGCGCGATCTCGGCATCCGACATGCCCCCAACCTTCAACAGACAGAAATAGTTCTCGGCGAGGCGCAGGTAGTTCTCCCGTCCGATGACCCGGATCTCCTCCACCGATTTCTCCGCCCCGAAGACCGCTGTCAGATTGGACAGCGCCACGATCCGGTGACGGCGATCCAGCATCCATCCGAGACGACCGACCCGCCGTCCGAAACGGGCCACTCCCGTTAGGGAGAACAATTGAACAAAGGCGATGACTCCCCGGCCGAGCCAATGAAGAAGGAAGTCCATGTCACTTAAAGCAGATGCGGCGGACGGCGTCGTCGAACCCCTCCGCCCCGGCGATGATCTTGATTTCCACTCTCATGAAATAGATCGGAAGATCGCGCCGGTCGATCTTGGGAAAGCGGACCGCGTCCTTCTGCGTGGTGACCAGCATCTCGGCGCCGCGCTTCTTGCCGCGGTTGATGGCGTCCAGTACCTCCTGTTGGCTGAATCGGTGGTGGTCGGCAAAACGTCGGGCGAGGACGATGCGGGCGCCGAGTTCGGACAGCTTTCCCTCGAAGCTCTCCGGCTGCGCAATGCCGCTCAGGCTGGCCACCTTGCGTCCCTGCAGGAGATCGAGGCCATGTTGTTTGCCGGTGAAGACGTCCTGGAAGTACAGGGGGTGATGGATACACTCCACGATCTCCGCGCGCGGATTGAGCTGCCGGATGCGTCCGCGCAGGGCGTCCATGCGGGACTCCGCAGCGGGTGTGGTCCGGTCCACCTTGGTCAGAAAGATCACCTTGGCGCGACCGAGGTGGGACGGCGGCTCGCGCAGCGTTCCGCGCGGCAGGAGGTGCTCGTTGCCGAAGGGCTGCTGGGCATCCACCAGCACCACGTCCGTACGGCGCCCGGCCAGCCGCCAGTATTGAAAGCCGTCGTCCAGCAGCAGGGTGTCGCAGCCGTAACGTTCCACCGCATAGCGGCCCGCCTTCACCCGGTCCTTGTCCACCAGCACCACCACGTCCTGAAGGTTGCTGGCCAGCATGTAGGGCTCGTCGCCGGAAGATTCGGAATCCAGAAGCAGGGACTGGCCGTCGCTGACCACGCGGGGTGGGGTGGTGTCCTCACGCAGGAGGAACTTGTCCAGAAGCCGCTCGCGGAGCGGCTTGGGACGCGACCGGTATCCGCGGGACAGAATGGCCACCTTGCGTCCGGCGTCCTGCAGTGCCCGGGCAAACTTTTCCACCACCGGCGTCTTGCCGGTGCCCCCGACCGTCAGATTGCCCACGGCAATCACCTGCACGCCGAGCGTGGCATCGCGCAGGATGCGGACGTTGTAGAGAAAGCGGCGCACCTTCACTGCGCCGGTGAAAACCTTGGACAGCAGCAACAGAAGGAATCGGACGAGTGCCGCCTTTTTGCCCGGACGCTCCTGGACAATAACGTCCAGCAGCCAGGTCTCCGCCTGTTCGGTGAATTGACGCCAAGTTTCGCGCACGGGAGGGGGAGAGTGCCGGGGGTTCGGACGGTATCAAAGCCGGGAAACGCCTGAACGCTGAAGGCGGAACGACCAGCGGGCGCTGGACGCCCCAACCGTCCGCGTCCCACACTGTCAGCCGCATCGGCATGTCTCCCACCTCCCAGGCGATTCTAGGCGCATGGTCCATCGGACTGTGGCCGGCACTGGGTCTGGCCCTGTCGGCGTTGATCTATCTGCGCGGCTGGCGCGTCCTGACGCGGGTGAATCCCGAGCGCTTTCCCGGCTGGCGCGCAGGCGCCTTCCTCACCGGACTCGGGGTGCTGGCGGTAGCGGTGGCCTCTCCCCTGGACGCCCTGTCCGAATTCCTGCTCTCCGCCCACATGGTCCAGCATCTCCTCCTGATGTCGGTGGCAGCGCCTCTGCTGCTGCTCGGGGCGCCGCTGCTGCCCCTGTTGCGCGGACTTCCACGCGCCTGGGCCCATGACGGTCTCGGACCGTTTCTGTCCTCCCCCACGCTGCGCCGATGGGGTCATCGATTGACCCATCCGGTCATCGGGTGGCTGGCCCTGTTGGGAGGTCTGTGTTTCTGGCACGTGCCGGCCGCCTTCGAACTCGCCCTCCGTTCTCCCGGCTGGCACGAGGTGGAGCATGCCACCTTCTTCCTGGGGTCCCTGCTGTTCTGGTGGCCGGTGATCCGTCCCTTTCCCAGCCGTCCGGTTTGGCCGCTGTGGACGGTTCCCCTCTACCTGCTGGCCGCCGATCTGGTGAACTCGGCGCTCTGCGCCATCCTCGCCTTTTCGGAACGGGTGCTCTATCCCACCTATGCGGCGGCGCCGAGGCTGTTTGGTACCAGCGCGCTGAGCGATCAGGCCTCGGCGGGGGTGATCATGTGGGTCCCGGGCTCCATCGCGTTTCTGATCCCCGCCACCGGGGTGGCCATTCAATTTCTGTCCTCGGGACAGCGGCTGATGCAGCCAATCCGGCCGGGAAGCCCGCCGCCCGTTCGTCCGCCTCCGCCCAGGCCTTCGCGCCGGTTTGATCTGCTGGCTGTTCCCGTCCTCGGACGCCTTCTGCGGGCGGCGATCTTCCGACGGATCGCGCAGGGGTCGATGCTGGTTCTGGCGCTGGCGGTGATCATCGACGGCTTCCGGGGTCCCGTCAGTGCGTCGGCCAATCTCGCCGGCGTGCTCCCCTGGACGTTCGCCCGCTCCCTCGCGGTGGTGGCGCTTCTGGCGGCAGGGAATGCGTTCTGCTTTGCCTGTCCCTTCCTGCTGCCGCGCACACTGGTTCGCCGGCTGGGACTGGCCCGGCATGAGTGGCCTCGCTGGCTGCGAACTAAATGGCTCGCCGTCGCCCTGCTGGGCGCCTTCTTCTGGGCGTATGAGGTGTTCGACCTGTGGAATCGTCCGCAGGCCACCGCCCTGCTGGTGATGGCCTATTTCGTCATCGTCATCGCGGTAGACGCCCTATTTCGCGGCGCGAGTTTCTGCAAATACGTCTGTCCGATCGGTCAGTTCAACTTCGTGACCTCCCTCGTTTCACCGCTGGAGGTCCAGGTCCGCAGCCCCGACGTCTGCGCCACCTGCCGGACCCACGACTGCCTGCGGGGAAACGCGACCCAGCAGGGCTGTGAACTCGAACTCTATCTCCCGCGGAAGGCGGGGAGTCTGGACTGCACCTTCTGCCTCGACTGCGTGCGGGCGTGTCCACACGACAACATCGGGCTCCTGGCGGTGGCGCCCGCCGCGGAACTCCGGCGGGATCCAGTCCGCTCCTCCCTCGGACGCCTTTCGCAGCGTCGAGACATCGCCGCCCTGGCCCTGGTCATCGTGTTCTCCGCATTCACCGGTGCGGCGGCGATGACCGCGCCGGTCACCGAGTGGATTACTGCCGCCGGCATCGGGGCCCGCCCTTGGTCCCGTCCGCTGGTGGTGACCCTGTTGTTCGCCATAACCACGGTGCTGCTTCCCCTGTTGGGACTGGGTCTCGCTGCGGGCGCCGGACGTCGCTGGTCCGGGGCGCCGGTCTCCGTCCGCGATCTTTCCTGTCGGCTGGCGCTGTCCCTGATTCCCCTCGGTGCGGCCATGTGGGCGGCCCATCTGGTCTTTCATCTGCTGACCGCCGCCTCTGCCCTGGGCCCGGTGTGGCAGCGGGTGGTGCCTGGCGGGCTGAACCTGGGCCGAGGTCTGGACCTTTCTTTGCGACCGGAGACCGTCCTTTCCCTCCAGACACTGCTGCTGGGCGGCGGACTGCTGCTCAGTCTTTACACCGGATGGCGCGTCGCGTGCGACTGGGCCCCGGGATCCGGCCGACCCCTCCGGATGCTGCTTCCCTGGGCTTTACTGGCGACCCTGCTCTACGGATTCGGCCTCTGCACCCTGCTGCAACCCATGCCGCTGCGCGGCCTCATGGAGATACCCTTGTCCCGGTGACGCAGTTCCCTTCAACCCGCGGACGGATCCATGGACGCCTTGGGACCGGCGCTCTGATGACCCTGCTCTTGGCCGTTGGAACGTTTGCCTTCCCGGAGGCAGTCCGAGGTGATGGCGGCGTGGTCCGCCTGCGTTCTGCCGGCGAATCCTTCGTGGTCACCCTGTTCACCGCCCCCACCCTCTCCAGCGCCACGCCCTCCGAACTCGCGGTATTGGTCCAGCAATCGGACGACGGGAGTGTGGTCCTGGACGCTACCGTCGAACTGGTCCTTACCCCGCCCAAGGGAGCCAAGATCCGCGCCGACGATGTGTTCTGCGGACCGGTCATGGAACTGCCACCCACGTATCGACCCAAGGGCGTTTCGAATTCCGATACCCTCGTGGCAATCCCCGGAGGTATCGGATCGCCACTGATGTACGGATTGCGGGTCCGCCTTCCTTCCCCGGGCAACTGGAACACCCGAATTTCTGTCCGACGCGGTCCCCAGTTTCTGTCCGTGGACGCCGTCCTGCCGGTGGGAGGGCCCGCCCAGCGGCTGTTTGCCGTCTGGCCGTCCCTGCTGCTGCCTCCGGTGGGCATCCTCCTCTTCACCCTGAACCGCCGCCTGCGCCGCCAATCGCCTTGACCGGGTTACCGGCTCCGCAGCGTCTCATCTTCTATCCGTGTTGATCCGTGCCATCCGTGGTCAAACCTCCGGATCCGTCGGTCCTATCCGCGGTTGGCGCGCCAGATGAGGAACATGCCGATGAGCTGGAAGGCGATGTTGGGGAACCAGAAGAGCAGGTGCGGATAAAACTCCGCGCGGGTTTCGAAGGCGTGACCCAGGATGACGAAGCTGTAGTAGAGCGCGAGCAGGACTAGTGCTACGGCCACGCCAATGTTGGTCTCCCGCCGCTGCACCCGAATTCCCAATGGAATCCCCACCAGGGGAAAGGCCAGGCAGGCAAAGGCAAAGGCGATCTGCTTGTTGAGATGCACCAGGACCGGACCGACGGGCGCACCGTCCGCACGCCGCCGCTGTAACTCCTCGCGCAGCTCGGGATAGGTCATCAGGCTGAGCTTGCGGCTTTTCTGGTCCGAACCGTTAAAATCGTTGAGGGGCACTTCATGCTCCGGCTTGAAACCGGTCTGCCAGGTATCCCCGTTGAGGATGAGGCCCTGGAGCCGGTAGAGTCGGATGGATTGGGGAAAGCCATTGGTGCCAATGATCAACTCCGCTTCCGGTGCCCAGGCATCCAGGTTGCGGACCGTGGCGCTGATGCCGTCCTTGAGGATGTTGGTGGTTCCGTAGATGAGAACGTCCCTCAGCTGGTTCCCCCGCACTTCCTGCGCATAGACGGTGTAATTGCGATAATTCACATAGCGTCCCTCGCCGATGAACGCGGCCGGATTCTGCCGTCCGAGGGTGTCCCGAAGCTCGTTGAACGCCACCCGGCAGCGCGGAGCGACGACCATGTTGAGGGTGGCACTGACCCCGGTCATGACCACGGACAGGAGCAGGATTGGCGTGATGGCGGCCACCAGGCTGATCCCTCCGGCGCGAATGGCGGTCAGCTCCTGGTCCACACTCAGCCGGCTGAACACCAGCAGGGACGCGGTGAGCATTCCGATGGGCAGGGCGAAGGACAGCGCGAAGGGCATCAGGAGGCCGATGGCGTAGGCGGCGGCGGAGACGGTGAGGGTGCCGGCGGCCACCAGGTCGAAGACGTCCTTCAGCACGTTGCCCAGCAGCAGAACCAGCGTGAAGGTGGCGACCGTCAGCAGGCAGGTCGCCAGCGTCTGGCGGAGCAGGTAGAGGTGCAGCGTAGGCATACGGAGCGCGAAGCCGGAGGACGATGCCTGAAATCCGCCCCCGTGTAACGAAGAGCCTCGACGCGGCCGACAGGGAACCGAAGCGATGAGGACGCGGCGGCGGACCGGCCGAACTCCCCCTCAACGGAAAAGCTTGGGAACAAACTCCGTGAGGTAAAGGCGCCACACAGGCCAGGAATGGTCGCCTTCGGTGATCACGTAGTCATGCCGGACGCCGCTGGACGTGAGCAGGGCGTCGAACTCGCCGTTGCGCTGGAAGAGGAAGTCCTTCTTCCCGCAGGCGATCCAGAACAACTGAAGGTCGCGATTGACGGCGTCGGCATGGTCCAGGCCTGCGGAAACGCTCTTGGACGGTGGCGGAGCGGAGCTGAAGGCGCCGATCCAGCGGAACTGGTCATGGTGATTTAGCGCCACGGTCAGCGCATGATGTCCGCCCATGGAGAGTCCGGCGAATCCCCGGGCGGCGGGACGGGCGTCGACGTTGTAGTTCTGTTCCACCAGGGGAATGATGTCTTGGGCGAGTTCCCGGCACAGGGCATCCGAGTTGGCCGGCCCATACTCTTCAAAGCCCGCCGCCCCCGGCGGAATCGCGTGGGCGTCCGGCATCACCACGATCATGGGGACGGCTTTTCCCCCGGCGATCAGCGAATCGAGAATCCAGTGCGCTTTGCCATGCGCCGTCCAGGTCGCCTCGTTGTCGCTGTATCCATGGGCCAGATACAGCACCGGCAGGGGACCTGCCGCCGCTCCCGGCGGAGTGTACACAAACAACCGTCGCCACGTGCCCAGCGCCCGGGAACGATAGGTGTGCTCGTGCACCGTCCCGTGGGGAATGTCCTGTAAATCCCAGGGGGCGGGCGGCGATGCCGGCACATGCAGGATGCTCACCCCCGGCCAGCGCTGCGGCTTCACCGCCGAATTCTGTGGGTCGATGATGTTCAGTCCGTCCACGACGAAATGATACTCGTGCACCCCCGCCGGCACTGAGGGCACGGTCACGGACCAGACCCCGTTGGTATCCAGCGTCATCGGCGCGTCCGTCCCGAATTGTCCGCTTACCTTCACCGCGCCCGCCTTCGGCGCCTTGAGACGAAAGACCACTGCGCCACCGGACAGAATCTCCGGCGACACCAGAGGTCCCTGCGCCGCCCGGCGGACCGGGGCATTGGTGGCGGACGCATCGGCGGCGGTAGCGGGAGAATGAATCATGGTGGCCAGGGCAACCAATACGCCATAGGCGAGGCAACGAGGAAGCAGAGGAAGGAGACGGGGCCTTCGGGAGTTCATGGGCCCGAGGATATCGCCCGCGGCTTGCCCAACAAGATCCGTGTCATCTGGCTGAGGGACCACGTCAGAACCGCAGCAGCTCGAAGGTCGCCTCCACCCAGACGTCATTGAAGACCAACTGCATTTGCGGCGGCTCGAACCCGCCGGAGTGCCAGTGGACGGTACTGCGCTCGCGAAGCAGTCCGGTCAGCTCGGCAATGATGTCCGGATCCAGGGCCAGAAGATGATAGCGGTCGCGACGGAGTTTCTCCCGGGCCATCAGTCGCAGGAGTTGATCGGCTTCGGCGCGCGAGGATTTCACAATCCAGAGTTCCGCGTCCGCACACTTGGAGGCGAGCTTGTGCAGCTTGGCCACGCTGCAGTCCCCGCATTCCACCCAGAGCAGCGGACGCAGATCATAGCCCAGCTGGCAGACGTCGGGAACGAACGGGATGCTGTCGTTCTGGAGGTCGGTGTCCACGGAGAGCCGCTCGCGGTAGAACAACAGCCACGCGATCAGTTTGAGCACGACATGGGTCTGCGACTCATGGGCGCCCAGTCCAAACGTAAGCCGTTGGGGCAAGGGTCGCTGATGATCGTCACTCGTGCACTGAAACGTGTATCTGGCGGACAAGACGCCAGAAGATGGGCAAAGCCGCGACTTCCGACCAGTGACGAAATGCCCACCGCCTCGGCAGAAAACGGGGAGTCCCAGGCCAACGCCTTCAGTTCCTGCCGGATCCTCCGTCATCCATCGGTGGTCCGGTGCTTGCCGATGACGGGATCCGCATTCCCTTGCGAGGCCTTCCCGGACGCACCGTCACGCTGGAGAAGTCCACTGACCTTCACGACTGGACTCCTGCGCAGCTTCATTGGCTGATGTTCCCCGAAGAGGAGATTCGGGTGAACCTGCAAGACGAACCCGCGATCTTTTTCCGTACGACGCCCTGATTCGGGGGGGGGGTGTGCCGGAGAAAACTCCTGACTTGAAAGTCCCCCGGGTTGGGACTCCTATTCTTGCCAACAATGAACCGCATGACTCCAGTAGTAGTCCTCGTAGCAGGTGGCGATGCCGCCGCGGGGACCTGTCGTGCGTAAGCCGATTTGAAACAGGAACCCACGGCCGGTGACGGCCGTGGGTTTTTTGTCGCCAAAAGACCGCCGCCGATCCCGCCGACCTCAGAATCCAGTCATGAGCCAGTCCACTGCCCCCTCCCCAGCGAATCCCGCCACCACAACGGTCGCCACCAACACACCCGCCGCCCCCCGTGAGGTCGGTCCACTGATGCTGGGACGCGACATCTTCGTCGAAGCCCTCGAACGGGCCGGCGTTGAGGTCATCTTCGCCTATCCGGGCGGCGCGAGCATGGAGATCCATCAGTCGCTCACCAAGTCGAAGATCCGGACCATCCTCCCCCGCCACGAACAGGGCGGCAGCTTTGCCGCCGAAGGCTATGCCCGGGCCACCGGCAAGGCCGGTGTGTGCATGGGCACCTCAGGCCCCGGTGCCACCAATCTGGTCACCGCCATCGCCGACGCCTACATGGACTCCTGTCCCCTGGTGGCCATCACCGGACAGGTCACCCAGGCGATGATCGGCCGCGGCGCCTTCCAGGAGACGGACATGGTCGGTGTGACGCTGCCGATCGTGAAGCACAGCTATCTCATCACCGACATCAAGGACATCCCCCGCGTGGTGGCGGAGGCCTTCTACATCGCAGAGTCCGGACGCCCGGGCCCGGTGGTGATCGACTTCCCGAAGAACCTCCAGCAGGCCAAGTCCCAGCCGGTGTGGCCGACGCTGGACGAGATCAAGCGCGGCCTGCGCGGGTACAATCCCGAGGTCAAGACCGGTGACCTCGAACTGAACGAGATCATTGGATTGATCGAGAAGGCGGAGCGTCCGGTGCTGTACTGCGGCGGCGGCATCATCTCCTCCGGGGCGGCGGCTGAGCTGAAGAAGTTCGCCGAGGCGACGCAGATTCCGGTGACCACCACGCTGATGGGCATCGGCGGCTTTCCCGAGACGCATCCGCTCTCCCTGCGCTGGCTGGGCATGCACGGCTCGGCCGTGGCCAACTGGGCGGTCAGCGGCGAGTTCGAGCCCCGCACCGATCCGACCCAGCCTGCGGTGCGGCTCAAGGACGGTGCGGACGTGCTGCTGGCCTTCGGCGTCCGCTTTGATGACCGGGTCACCGGCTCCTTCAGCGAGTTCGCCAAGCACGCCACCATCGTCCACATCGACCTCGATGCCTCGGAGCACAACAAGAACAAGCGGGTGCAGCTCGCCGTGCATGGCGACATCCACGACGCCCTGACGCGCCTCAACGCGATGATCGCCAAGCGCGGCGGCATCCGGAAAACCTTCCCCGCCTGGCACCAGCAGATCACCGACTGGAAGGCCAAGGGCTCGTTCCATTACGAGGTGACGTCCGAGATCGTGAACAGCGATCACATGAAGGACCACCTGAAGGGCCAGGAAGACCAGGTGATCCTCCCGCAGATGGTCATCGAGATGCTCTACGAAATGACGGGCGGCGATGCCATCATCACCACCGGCGTTGGACAGCACCAGATGTGGTCGGGCCAGTGGTTCAAGTACGCCGAGCCGCGCACCTTCATCACCTCCGGTGGTCTCGGCTCCATGGGCTACGGATTCCCCGCCGCCCTGGGCGCCAAGGTGGCCCGCCCCGACAAACAGGTGGTGGACATCGACGGCGACGGCTCCTTCCTGATGAACGTCCAGGAACTGGCCACCGCACACGTGGAGAAGATCGCCGCCAAGGCCATCATCCTGAACAACCAGCACCTGGGCATGGTGGTGCAGTGGGAGGACAACTTCTTCGCCGGCAATCGCGGACACACCTACCTCGGCGACCCGGAACACCGGGCGCAGGTCTATCCGGACTACGTCCGCGTGTGCAACAGCTTCAACGTTCCGGCCGAGCAGGTGATGTTCCGTCGGGACCTCCGGGCCGCCCTGCAGCGGATGCTCGATTCGAAGACCGCCTACGTGCTCAACGTGATGACCCCCTACGCTGAGCATGTGCTGCCCTTCATTCCCGCCGGACGCACGGTGGCCGACATGAAGTGGTAGGCCATCGGCGGGTGTGAACGCTCGGCGGCGAATCGAATCCGATGTCCATGAAACGAAGACTGCTGCTGCTGGTGTCGGGAGGGCTTCTGTCCATGGCAGCGGTGTCCGCCGCCGAGCTCGTCTTCGATTTCTCCACCAACCAGCCGGGGCAGATGCCGGCGGGCTTCAAGTCCTTGGTAGCCGGGGAGGCCGCGGGGGCCCCGGCGGACTGGCAGGTCAAGCTGGCCAATGTGCCGTCCCTGCTCACGCCGGTGACCGACAAGGCGGCGGCCAACAGTCAGATTCCCGTCCTGGCCCAGCTATCCCGTGACCGCACCGATGAGCGATACCCGGTCGTCTACTTCGATGGGGATCGCTACGGGGACTTCACCCTGAAGACGCGCTTCCGGATTGTGGACGGCATCACCGAGCAGATGGCCGGGGTGGTGTTCCGCCTTCAGGATCCGAAGAACTTCTGCGTGGTCCGCGCCAGCGCCTTGGGGAACAACATCCGCTTCTACAAGTT
Organism: Verrucomicrobiota bacterium; assembly: GCA_039796255.1. Taxonomy (GTDB): domain Bacteria; phylum Verrucomicrobiota; class Verrucomicrobiia; order Limisphaerales; family UBA9464; genus UBA9464. The sequence goes on from JBDKKE010000349.1 coordinate 11,631, forward strand.
TGTCGATGGCCAGCGTTCGCAACCCATCGGCAACGACCTCCCCATCCGCCGTGGCCAGTGGTATGACCTGACCATCACTGCCACGGGCAACAAGTTCGACATCCTCCTCGATGGCCAGCAGGTCATCCCCACCCTGACCGACAATTCCTTCGCAGCGGGCAAGGTGGGATTCATGACCAAGTCGGACGCCGTCAGTGAGTTCGCGGAGCTGCGACTGAACTACCGTCCCCTGGTCTCGTTTGCCGAAACCCTGCTGCAACAGGTGGTGGAGCGGCAGCCTCGCCTGCTGAATGTGCGGATCTACGGCAAAACCCCGGCACGACCGGAACTGCACGTGCTGGCCTCCAAGAAGCCGGAGGAGGTCGGAACGCCGGCGACTGAGGCCGAGAACGGGGTGCTTTCCGGGAACGAAACCTTCTACGGCAAGGGAGACCGGGAGATTCTGGTGACCTCCCCGCTTCGCGACCGCAACGGCGAGGCCGTGGGGGTGGTAAAGTTCTTCCTCAAGCCCTTCCCTGGCCAGACCGAGGGAAATGCCGTCGCCCGGGTCCTGCCCACAGTGCGCTGGATGGAAATGCAACTCGCTGCCAGCGAGGGATTGAGCGAGTGATGGCGACGACGATCAGGGGAGATGGACTGGCATTGGTGAAACTTGGGGGTTAATCCCCGGGCGACGCGCCCCAAGGGTCCCCGCGCCCGACAGCCGATGGGGCGGAAGTCGGCAATTTGCCTCGGAAACGTGACCGGACGTTGCTTGCCGGAGACTGGCAGGATCGATGCTACTCACCCGGCATGAAACCCGCCGTCTTCTTCGAACGTGATGGAATCCTCAACCTCTGCGCGACCGTTCAGGGCCGGCAACTGTCTCCCCTGCGATTGGAGGAGTTTCGCATTCATCCGGAGGCCGCCGACTGCCTCGCCGAACTCAAGCGGGCCGGTTTTCTCCTGATCGCCACCACCAACCAGCCCGCCGTCTCTCAGGGAACGCTTTCCCGGCGGGAACTGGACCTGATGCACGCGATGCTGCGCCGTAAACTTCCGCTGGATGACATTCTGATGTGCCCTTACGACGACTCCTCGCATCCGTGCTGCAAGCCACAGCCCGGGATGTTTCTGGAAGCGGCGTTCAAGTGGAGTCTCGACCTCGACCATTCCTTTATCGTCAGCGACAAGTGGATCGACGCCAAGGCGGCCCAGGTCGCGGGTTGCACCAGTGTGCTCCTGAAGTCGCCCTGGATCGGCGATGACCATCACGACTTTGTGGTGGCCGACCTGCCGAAGGCGGTCGCCAAGATCCTCGACCTCCAACTGCATCTCCATGGCCACGCCTTTGCTGCCAGCGCCTGAGCAGCCGCGTCCGGTCCGGAACGATCAGTTCCGTACACCGGTCTGTCCGCTCAATTTTCAGCCCTTCGCCCGCAAGCGGCACCAGAGCCGTTCCCACTGGCGCCGCATCAAGGTCGGCGACCCTGGCCCGAATCCGGACCAATAATCGGACCGTCCGTTCGTCATCCGCCCGTCCATCGTCTCCCTCCATCGGTCAAATTTCTGGAAGGCGTTGGTCCGTTGCACCCGCTCCCTTGATGGGTCACGCTCGACGGCGCCATGGCCACCGAATCCAAGCCGGCTTTCCGGCCGTTCATTCCCGCCAGTTCCCCGCTCCGCGAGTTCACTGCCCGCTCGCTCATCGTCGGCACGCTGCTGGGCATCATCTTCGGCGCCTCGTCGCTGTTCCTTGCCCTCAAGGTCGGCCTGACCGTCAGCGCCAGCATCCCGGTCGCCGTCATCTCCATCGCCCTGTTTAAGATCTGGGTGAAGCTGGGAGGCCAGGATGCCACCATCCTCGAGCATAACATCGCCCAGACCGCCGGTTCAGCCGGGGAATCCATCGCCTTCGGCGTTGGCGTCACCATGCCCGCCATCCTGATCCTGGGTTTCGACCTGGAGATCAGCCGGGTGATGCTGGTGGCTGTTCTGGGCGGACTGCTGGGGATCCTGATGATGATTCCGCTGCGCCGCGCCCTCATCGTCCAGCAGCATGGCGAATTGAAGTATCCCGAGGGCACCGCCTGCGCCGAGGTGTTGAAGGCCGGGGCCAGTGCCGAATCGATCGCCGCTGCGGACCCGATCTACGCCCGTAGCAGCACCCAGCAGATCGATGCCCGCACCATCTTCACCGGCTTTGCCCTGGGATTGCTCTACAAGACCGCCAACGTGGCCTTCAAGCTTTGGAAGGATGTTCCGGAAAAGGTCTTCGGCGCCCCGCTCAAGGGCGGCTCCATCTCCGCCGAGATTTCCCCGGAAATGCTGGGAGTGGGTTATATCATCGGACCCCGCATTGCCGGCATCATGGCCGCCGGCGGCGTGCTGAGCTATCTGATGCTGATTCCGTTGATCAAATTCTTCGGACAAAACCTCGGCGAGGTGCTGGCCCCCGGAACCAAGCTCATCAGCGACATGTCGCCCACGGAAGTTCGCGGCGCCTATATTCTCTACCTCGGGGCCGGCGCCGTGGCCGCCGGCGGCATCATCAGCCTGCTCCGGTCCGTTCCCACCATCTGGCACGGAATGAAGCTCGGGTTTCTCGACATCACCGCCGCCCGCCGCGGAGACGAAGCCCCAGGCGGACGGACCTCCCGGGACCTTTCCCTCAAGTTCGTCGGTGGCGGGATCGTACTTCTGCTCACCGCCATTACCCTGGCGCGACCGCTGCAGATGAATCTGCTGGGGGCACTGCTCATTGTCTGCCTCGGTTTCCTGTTCGTGACCGTGTCGTCCCGGCTCACCGGCGAGATCGGATCCTCGTCCAATCCGGTGTCCGGCATGACCATTGCCACCCTGCTCTTCACCTGCCTCGCCTTCCTGGCCGTGGGCTGGACGGGCAAGGCCTACTACGTCACCGCACTGTCCGTGGGCGCGATTGTCTGCATCGCCTGCTCCAACGGCGGCACGACCTCACAGGACCTCAAGACCGGCTTCCTGGTGGGCGGCACGCCAAGGAACCAGCAGATCGCCATTCTGCTGGGCGCGTTCGCCTCGGCCATGGTGCTTGGCCCCATCCTGCTGGGACTCAATCGCAGTGCCATCACCTACGTGGACGCCCTGCAGGTTGCACCCTCCCTGCGCGTTCCGGCCGACCGCCTGAAGGATCTGCCGAAGGAGCGCCTGACCGGACCCCAGGCAAAGAACGATCAGCAGGAATATTTCGTCTGGCACGACACCAGCGCCACCGGCGCGCGCAAGTTTCTGGTGGATGCCGCCGGCAAACCCGTCTGGTTGGTGGACCCCGGCATTAACGGCTCCTTCGCCACGCGACCGGACGGTTCCTCAGTGCGCAAGTTTGACGCCCCCAAGGCGGTTCTCGTCAGCTACATCATCAAGGGTATCCTGGACCGACGCCTGCCATGGGAACTGGTGATCCTGGGCGCCATGATTGCCCTCACGCTGGAGTTGGCGGGAATCAATTCCCTGGCCTTCGCCGTGGGCGTGTATCTGCCGGTGGCGGTGTCCATGGGCATCTTTGCCGGCGGGGCGATTCGCTGGCTGGTGGACCGGCAGGAGCGGCAGCGTCATGTGAATGCCGGACTCAATGCTGAGGAGATCGCCGCCGAAAGCGACCGGTCCCCCGGCGTCCTCATGGCCTCCGGGTACATCGCCGGCGGCAGCATTGCCGGCATCGTGATCGCTCTAATGGTGACCGTCCTGGCGAACGCCGACCGTGCCATCACCCGCTGGTCCGAGACCTCCAATCCGTTCATGAGCGGCCCGTTCGCCGACCTGTTGTCCCTGATTCCCTTCGCGCTCCTGCTCATCGTGCTCTGGCTCACCGCCCGCCGCCGCATTCTTTCTTCGGGGTCCTGATCCAGGCCAGCATGGCTGGTGGTCTGCCTGTGGATGCTCCCCGTGGCCACTTTCGGCGCCCTCATGACAGTCACTCACTACGCGATGGCAACGGCCTGCACCGTGCTGGCCGGATGGGTTGCCACCCGAATCACCCGTCCCTTCCGGTCACGCATTCCTTCCCGTTTTTCTCAACTCCGGAATCTTGTTCCCTACGCGGTGACATCCGAAGCGATGGTATGGACACGTGATCAGGTGGCGTGCCTAGTCAGAAAGTTGGTGGTGGATCAGCTTTGCCTTGAGGAAGAGCGGTACCGGGAAGATGCGCATTTCATCAAGGACTTGGGATTGGAATGACGCCGGAGGCGCGTTCCAAGCATCTGAGACTGCGGATGGTATGCCACCGTCTCTATCGATCCGTACGTGCTCCGCGTTCTTGCTTCAGCGTCTTGCAGCGGGAGGAGCAATGACAATCACCGCGCGCGGTACCCGCCGTATGTCTTCACCGCCGGTTTAGCCCATGGACTGACGAAAAAGTAAACGTGGGCCGGAGCAAAGGTTGCCTCGCCCATGACAGCATCGAACGGATCACCCGCTACCCCAGGGTCCGCACCTGCAAATCCCTGAGGACCCGGAGTCCCTCCAGCGGGACCCCGCGGATCTTCCGCGCCCCGTCCTTGCGCTGGGCCCCGAACTTCTCCCGGTGCTGGGTGAACACCTCGTTCACGAACTCCTTCGATCCCAGCACCAGCCCGTCGATCATGTGCCGCACCCGGACCCGCAGGATCTGGCTCACGCTCAGTTTCCCTCCCCGCTTCAACTCCGCCAGAATCGTCTCCCGGTCCAGCGCGACCTTGTCGCTGCGGCCGGAACTCCCCGCCGTCACGAACATACTCATCCGGTATTCCGCCGCAGCTTCGGCCCAGTTCCCGGGCTTCAGACAACTCATCAAGCCCGAGCGCAGCGCCTTGTTCCCCGCCAGGGCCCGGGCATATCCGCAGAACCGGTAGTCCTTGGGATCCTGCACCAGCCCAGCCCGCACCGGATTCAGGTCGGTATAGGCGGCCACGGTGCGGACCGCGCCGGGTGAATCCTCCACCAGCACACTCTTGAAGCGCTCGGCCCAGAGGGTTCCGAAGCGACCGGAGTGGCGGTTGTACCAGCGGCTGAAGCGCTGTTGGAACTCCTTCATGAACGCGGAGAGGTCGCCCATCCGTTCCAGCAGGGACTGACGCCGGATCCGATCGATCTTCCCCCGGGATTTAAGGCCGCTGCGGGCGAGTGCGGTCAGAACGCCCTTCTTCCCATAAAACGGCTCCAATCGCAGGAGCAGCTCCCCGTCGGAGAGGTCCTTGCGGGAAGGCACGCGCAGGAGGAGGTGCACGTAGTTGATCATCAGGCAGTAGGTGATGATCTCAATGCCGCAGAAGCCACTGAGTTTGCAGAGGATCTCGGCAAGCTTCTCCTTGCCCAGCTCATCGAGGAGGAACTGCCCATCCACCACGCGGGAAATGCAATGATACACCGCCGCCTGATTCTGCGAAGCCTTCAGCCGAGCCATGCGCATACATCGTCGTCTCCTAGCGGGTGGGAATGTGGCGATGAACTGGGGGAGCAACTCCCCCTCCCGAACCACGAGACCAAAGTCCCTGCCCGAAACTGTTCATTCAACTATTTTGAACCTGTCACTCTATTGGTATTGGCATGTCACTCTATTGGTATTGGCAACTGCGACTA
>JBDKKE010000350.1:0-2824 GCA_039796255.1 Verrucomicrobiota bacterium
CTTCTAACTCCCGGAGGGTTCCGTGAACCCCTGAATATCCGACCCGCGGATCGGCCCTCTGCGCCCCAGCATCGGCATCATCCATGCCCTCAGCATCTCCATTCATTTGAACACCGATGGCTGCGCCGCTTGAACGAATTCGCCTCGAAGGGTGAATCCATCAACGATTCGGAGGAGGAAATCGCGAGGGATTTCACACGCCAGGTGGAGCGTTACCTGGATCGTGGGGCGGGAGCCTGTCACCTGCGCCAACTCGACATCGCTGATCTCATCGCCGACACCTTGCGGCACTTTCACGGGAGCCGCTATCTGCTGCACGAGTGGGTCGTCATGCCAAACCATGTGCATGTCATCGTCTGGCCGATGCCCAATCACCTGCTGAGCGACATCCTCAAATCGTGGAAACAATTCAGTTCGCGCCGGGCCAAGCCGATGGTCGGCATGGGAGAGGAGCCGTTCTGGCAACGCGAGTCCTTTGACCATTGGATTCGGAACGACGAGGAGAAGGCGCGCATCGCCCAATACATCCGGAACAATCCGGTGACGGCAGGCCTGTGTACCCGCCCCGAAAACTGGCGCTGGAGCAGCGCGTTCCGCGCTCCGACGTAGCGCAGACTTCCCAGTCTGCTGTATCGCAGGTTTCCCAACCTGCGGGCCGCACAAACTCCGGACGCGCCGGTCAGGGCCACGCCCTGCCGATTCGGAGATCGGCGATACAGCAGGTTTGGAAACCCGTGCTACGGAGGCGAGAATCCACTGGTAGCGTCGGAGATAAAAGCCTTGTTTGGAGAAACTCAGCCATCACCATTCGATCACTCGCGCTAACCTGCTTTCGGCAACGCGATTCGATGGTCAGCCTCAAAACGTCACAGTCATGAAACCCATTGCGGTCAATTTCTGCTTTCTCGTGCTGCTCTGCCTCTGGGCGGCGGCCGTTCCGGTGCGGGCAGCGTCGGGATCGGTGGTCGCCTGGGGAATCAACGAGTTTGGTCAGACACAGGTACCGGAAGCGGCCCGAAGTGACGTGAAAGCGATCGCGGCGGGAGCCCGTCATACCGTCGCTCTGAAGACGGACGGCGCCATCGTGGCCTGGGGAGATCGTTTCTCCGGCGCGGCCTCAGTTCCGCCGGAGGCCCAAAGCGGCATGACCGCCATCGCGGCGGGTGAACTCCACACCGTGGCTTTGAAGGCGGATGGCTCCGTCGTCGCGTGGGGAAACAACCAACAGGGCCAGACAACGGTGCCTGCCGAGGCCCTGAGCGGAGTCACTGCCATTGGGGCGGGATGGTCCCATACGTTGGCAGTGAAGGCCGATGGTGGAGTGGTGGCCTGGGGAAGTCGCTTTTCTCCAGCTTTGAATGTTCCCAGCTCGGCACAGAGCGAAGTTAAGGCCGTGGCCGGAGGCGTGAGCCACAGCCTGGCGTTGAAGGCCGACGGGTCCGTGGTGGCTTGGGGAGACAATTCCTCCGGCCAGACGACGGTGCCCAGCACGGCCCAAAGCGGAGTCACCGCCATCGCCGCCGGACACTTTCATAGCGTGGCTTTGAAGATCGACGGCTCTGTGGTGGCCTGGGGAAACAACGGCATCGGCCAGACCAGTGTGCCGGTCGAAGCCCAGAGCGGTGTGATCGCCATCTCGGCGATCGTCAACTACTCCATTGCCTTGAAGGATGATGGCACGGTGGTGGTCTGGGGTGCGGCTGACTTCGGCAAGCCTACTGTGCGGGAGGGAGTCCTCGCGGTCGCGGCCGGAGCGAATCATACCGTCGCCCTTGTCGCTTCCTTACCGCCCACCATCACGGTCCCGCCGGTGTCCCAGGAGGTGGCGGTGGGGCAGCGGACCCGCTTTGCTGTGGTCGCCACTGGCACTCCGCCTTTCAGTTATCAGTGGCGCCAGGACGGAATCGAGATCGGCGGGGCGACCAATGCCATTCTTGACCTCGGGCCCGCCGTGACCAATCAAGCGGGAATGTATTCCGTCGCCGTCAGCAACTTTCTCGGCCGGGCGGTCGACGTTTCTCCGGTGACGCTAACGGTGAATCCAGCCTTCGGCTTGGTATTGACCTGGGGTGGAATTGGAGCGCTGGGTGCCGATACTCCGGTTCCCACGGCCGCACTCAGCGGTGTCACTGCCGTCTCGGCCGGACAGTTTCACGTCATGGCCCTGAAAATCGATGGATCGGTTCTCGCTTGGGGAGTCACCAACGGTCTCTTCGGTGATTCCGGTCAGGCCCGAGTTCCTGCGACGGCTCAGTCCAATGTGGTGGCGATTTCCGCTGGCGGCAATCACAGCGTCGCCTTGAAGTCCGACGGGTCCGTGGTCGCCTGGGGTGACAATTCGATCGGTCAGACCCGGGTGCCCGTCGCAGCGCGGAGCGGCGTAACGGCGATTTCGGCGGGTCTAATTCATACCCTCGCGTTGAAGTCCACCGGCGAGGTGGTAGCGTGGGGCGAGAACGACTCTGGCAAAACACTGGTGCCTCCCGCGGCCAAAAGCGGGGTGATCGCCATTGCGGCGGGATCGTCCCATTCCGTGGCTTTGAAGTCCGACGGCTCGGTGATCGCCTGGGGAAACAATGCCTTCGGTCAGATTGCGGTGCCTGCCCTGGCCCTAAGCGGAGTGCAGGCGATCTCGGCGGGCGGCGGGCACACCGTCGCTTTGAAGCAGGACGGCTCGATTGTGGTCTGGGGCGACAACCGCGAGAAGCAGCGGATCGTGCCCCCCATCGCGCAAACTGGGGTGCAGGCGATTGCCGCGGGTGCCTTGCACACGGTGGTCTTGAAGGTCGACGGCTCCGTGGTTGTGTGGGGCGGAATCAGCCGC
>JBDKKE010000351.1:0-11567 GCA_039796255.1 Verrucomicrobiota bacterium
CATGAACTCTTGGATCCCGTGCCGTTCGCCCTCGCACACGACGGTCAGGTAGTCCCGTTTTGAGATGAAATGACAGGCGGAAGGCGCGGTCCACCGATCGCACGGGATCCCGCATCTCCCCCTGCGACGCCAAAGCTGCTGGCCGGTGGTGTCGGAGAAAGACAGCCCCTGGTGGATCTCTTCTGCCCGGTGCAGTCGCGCCCCCAGGGCCTGCCGGAAATCCGCTTCCTCAAATCCCCCTGTTCCGGCCACACTCACGTCTCGACACTGGCAGAGGCCTCTGGCTTTCTGCCGCCGATTTTTGCGTCCCTGCGCCACTGATGAATGCTGACCTTCTAGTCCGGGCGAAATCCCTGGGTTTCTCCGACCGCCAGATTGCCCACCTCACCTCGACCACCGAGGACGCGGTTCGATCCGAGCGTAAACGCCTGGGTCTCGTCCCCAGTTACCGGTTGGTGGACACCTGCGCCGCCGAGTTCGAAGCCTACACGCCCTATTACTATTCCACCTACGATCGCGGCGACGACGAGGTTCGGGTTACCGAACGCCGGAAGGTGATGATCCTGGGTGGCGGCCCCAATCGGATCGGACAGGGCATCGAATTTGACTATTGCTGCGTCCACGCCGCCTTCGCTCTCAAGGAGGACGGGTTTGAGACACTGATGGTGAACTCGAATCCGGAGACCGTATCGACGGACTATGACACCTCCGACAAGCTGTTCTTCGAACCGCTGACCCTGGAGGACGTGCTGCACATCTACGAGCGGGAGAAGTGCTGGGGCGCGATCGCCCAGTTTGGCGGGCAGACGCCTCTGAATCTCGCGCTGGGGCTCAAGAAGAACGGCGTCCGGATCATCGGCACCTCTCCGGAGAGCATCGAAATCGCCGAGGACCGAAAGCTGTTCGCCGCCATGCTCGACCGCCTGGGCATTCCCCAGCCGAAGAATGGTCTGGCGACCAGCGAGGGCGAGGCACTGGTGATCGCCCAACGACTTGGCTATCCCGTGCTGGTGCGCCCCTCCTTCGTGCTGGGCGGGCGCGCCATGCAGATCGTGTACAGCGACCAGGAATTGCAGCACTACATGCGCGTCGCCGTGGAGGCATCACCGGAGCGCCCGGTGCTGGTGGACAAGTTCCTGGAAGATGCCACTGAGGTGGACGTGGACTGCATCGCCGATGTCGGGCTGTTCGAGGATCCGTCCCAGGGGACCATCGTCATCGGCGGCATGCTCGAGCATATCGAGTTCGCCGGAGTCCACTCCGGCGATGCAGCGATGGTTCTGCCCCCGCACACCCTGGCGCCGGAGGTGATGGACACCATCCGCAAGCACACGCACGCCATGGCCCGCGAACTGCGGGTCTGCGGACTGATGAACGTCCAGTACGCGGTGAAGGACGACGTGGTCTATGTCCTGGAGGTGAACCCGCGCGCTTCCCGCACAGTTCCCTTTGTCTCCAAGTCGATCGGCTTTCCGCTGGCCAAACTGGCGGCGAAGGTGATGGCCGGAAAAACCCTTCAGGAGCTGGGATTCACCCGCGAGATCTGGCCGAAGTACTGGGCGGTGAAGGAATCGGTGTTCCCCTTCAACAAGTTTCCCGGACAGGACATCATCCTGTCCCCGGAAATGCGGTCCACCGGCGAAGTGATGGGGCTCGATGCCGATCTGGGAATTGCCTACGCTAAGGCGCAGATGGCCGCCGGATCGCCGTTGCCGCTCAAGGGACGCGTCTTCCTCAGTGTGGGCGATGCGCACAAGCCGATGGTGGCGGCAATCGCGCAGGAGCTATCGCAGTTGGGTTTCGAACTGGTGGCCACCGGCGGAACGGCGACGGTGCTGGAGCGGGCGGGACTCAAGGTACAGCGCATTTTCAAGCTCAACGAGGGGCGGCCGACAGCCATTGATCTGCTCAAGAACAAGGAGCTTCATCTGGTCATCAACACGCCGAGCGGGTCCGCGCCGCGGGCCGACGAAGTCAAGATCCGCACGACGGCGGTCATGACCGGAACACCGATCATCACCACCATCAGCGGTGCCAAGGCGGCAGTCATGGCCATCGCCGCGCTGCAGCGAACCGGCTACACCGTGAAGACCGTGCAGGAGTATCACTGAGAGATCGGGGAGGAGTTCCGTACCGTCGGCGTGGAACGGAGGATTCTAGGGGATCATGAGAACCTCCGCCGATTCACGCCGGCAGATCCAGAGACAAAAAACCCGCCGTCGGGATTCCCGAGGCGGGTGTTCGATGCGCGACGGCGTCGCGGCGTCCACTACTTGGCGGACTCAATCTTGGTGACCGCGACGACCAACTTGTCGCCGTCCTTGGTGCACTTGCCTTCGACATTCACCTTTTCGGTGGCCGAGCACAGGTTCTTGTGGAAGGCCTTGCTGACGTCGCCCACGAGATAGTAGGTGGTCGTTTTGTCGCCGTTCTTCACCTGCACGACATTCTGGCACTTGTCGGCAAGCTTGAGTTCACACTTGGCGCACATGCCCTGACCCGACAGTTTCACGTCCTTGCCGTCGTCGGCGCGGACACTGAGGATTCCGGCGGCGATGGCCGCAGCGGCGATGAGTTTGATGACGTTTTTCATGGGATCTAAATTCCTAATTTACGACGCGAAGGAACCTCATGCCGTTCTTCTTGGCAAGTGCCGTTTATGGGTCTGCCGAGTCTAGGCGGTGCCGTCCTGGCGGGTGGAGAGGGACGCCGCATGGGGCGTCCCAAGTCCGGCCTGAGGGTTGGGGACGAGCCTCTCCTGCTGCGCCAGTTGCGCCTGCTGCTGGACGCGGGTGCGGAGGAGCGGTGGGTTTCGCTCGGAACGGCGGGAGAAACAGGAGTGAGGATGGATCCTGAGGTGCGGGTGGTGCGCGACGAGCAGTCCGGTCAGGGGCCGCTGGCCGGCATCGAGCGGGTGCTGGCGCACACCGAAACCCGGTGGGTGCTCATCCTCGCCGTCGACCTGCCGGAGATGACCGCGGACTTTCTTCGCCGGTTAGTCGCCGGGCGCCTTCCCGGTCAGGGCGTCGTTCCCCGCCTTGGGAGCCGGTTCGAACCCCTGGCGGCGGTGTATCCCCAGTCGGCCCTCGGGGAGGCGGTGATCCGTCTGGATCGAGGGGACCGATCGCTGCAGGAATTTGTCGGCGCACTCGTGGATTCGGGTCAGATGAGAGTCCTGGAGGTGGAGCGGGAACAGGCGGCGCTATTCACCAATTGGAACCGACCGGAGGACTACCCAGGTCGCCAGTAGGCGAACACGGGCCATGGACTCCGCGGCATTCCCTTCGCCTCCGACCAAATCCTGCGGAGTCCGACCTCCGTGGTGTGCGCTGACCTGGACACCTTCAGTCCGGAGCCACCATTGGAGAACCCCATCAACCAGTCCGGGCTTGAGGTACCGTTCCTCAGTGGGACGATGATTGTTGACGCCTATTTCACCCAACCCCACCGGGTGTTCGCGATTCGACGAAGTCATCCTCGGCGGGGGGGTCGCCGCCGCCGCCCCCATCATTTCTTCGGCCACTGGGCGACCTCTTCCCGCGCCACCGTAATAATCTCTCCGGCCCGAGTTTTCCAAAGGATCACCACATCGTCCCCGCCCGCCTCCCGTCCCAGAAAAGCCCGGCCATCCTTGAGGCGGACCACGTCCGGCTGACGGTTAAACCAGGGGTTGTCTGCTTCTTTCCATTCCCCGGGCACCACACCGGTGCCTTCACAGGATTCGCATTCAAGCCTTCCCGTCCGACCGCACGGCTGACAATCCAGCGTGCGGCGGCCGCCGCAGGTGGGGCAGTTTCCCTTGCTGACCAGTGTGCCTCCCTCAAAGACCCACACCTCCCCGGCGTGGCCTTCAGGAACAAACCACGTGCGCCGGTCTGGAGTCTTGACGGCCCGCGCCATCCCACCGTGCTTGGTATCCGGCACCCAGGTTCCCTCATGACGCTTCAGGCAGGGCCCGGTGCAGGGAAGAAACCCGTCGCGACATTTGGGCACAGTGCAAGGGAGGGTGCCCAGCCCCTCACATTGAAAGCAGTGCTGTTCCCCGGCTGACGGCGTGCGGGCCTTGGTCACGGGCTTGTCCGGTGCCAGTCGTTGCACCTTTCCTCCGACCGCCTTCCGCCTCTCCTCCAGTTTCTGAGTCAGGGCAATCTCGGTTTCATCGGGTCCTTCGTTCTCCGCTGCGGACGCCGTCTCGGTTGCGGCCTGAGGTTCCGGATCGGCAGGGCGGGAGCATCCGAACAGCAGCAGCGTGAAAATCAACGCGGACACGCATCGTCTGGGCAGGGAGGAGGAGGCGACGCGACGAAGAGCGTGCATAGGGAGTCAAGGTGACATCCGTTCCTGGGAAGGGAAAGTGGCATCCGGGCGACGGCAGCAGTTTCCATTCTTGTGCCCAAGCATCAAAAGCTCCCGCAGTGACTGGGTCCGGATACTGGCCCAATGCGCCTTTGAACGCGACCCACTGGCCTCGTGTCACTCATGCCGACCGATGCGCCACCTTTCCGGGACACACCCTACATGATCACCCGCAGGAATTTTCTCAGGAGTACCGCGACCAGTTCGTGTCTCGGACTCGCCACGGGGCTTTATACTTGGCGTTGGGAGACCCATTGGGTGGAGGTCGTCGAACGGCCGCTCCCCCTGGCTAACCTGCCCGACAGACTTCGCGGGGCGCGACTGATCCAACTCAGCGACATCCACATTGGGCCCCGGGTGGAAGACTCCTATCTGTGCCGCGTGTTTGACGAGGTCCGCGCCTTGGATCCGGATATCGTCGCCTACACCGGCGATTTCACGAGCTACGAGGCGGATGAACTCCGGCACGCGGCACGCATGTTCCCCCGCCTGCCCAGGGGTCGCCGCGCCACGGTTGGAATCCTGGGCAATCACGACTACGGCCCGGCGTGGTCGCGTCCGGATCATTCGGATCGGATCGCCGCGCTGGCCAGCGCTTCAGGCGTGCGGATTCTTCGCAATGAGATCCTGAACGTCGACGGACTTCAGGTCATTGGACTGGATGATCTCTGGGCCCGTCGGTTTCATCCCGAGAAGGTATGGCCCTCTCTTCAACCCGGATCCGCCAACCTGGCTCTCAGCCACAACCCGGACACGGTCGACGAACCGGTCTGGGCGGGTTATCAGGGATGGATCCTGTGCGGTCACACCCACGGAGGCCAATGCAAGCCCCCGTTCCTTCCGCCGCCCATCCTGCCGGTAAAGAACCGGAATTATGTTGCCGGCGAATATGCTCTGGCGGGCGATCGCCGGATGTACATCAACCGCGGACTGGGTCACCTGATGCAGGTGCGCTTCAATGTGCGACCGGAAATCACGGTCTTCCACCTGGAACCCGCGTGAAAGTCCGCTCAGCAAACACCCAATCGAGTAACACCACCCGGCTTCGCGGACGCGCGCTTGGCACATCGCCACGACCGAGTGGATGAAGCGTCGGCAAAGCCTCGTCTCAGCGGCCTTCTCTCCACCAAGCCGAGGACCCAATGGTCCCCGACATCTCAGATGGCGAAATCGTTGTACTCCGGGCGAACGGCTTCCAGGGGCGGTAGCAGCATTCCGGCCGCGACGGTGGCGTTGGTGCCCTGCTCGATCAGCACGAAGGAACCAGTCAGCCGGTTGGTGGCATAACCGTCATAGACCAGCGGCTTTGCCGTCTTGATGCGAATCTCGCCAATATCGTTCATCGCCAGTTCCGCCGGCTCCGGTTCAGGCTCGAAGGTCGAAATATGGATCCGGTGATCCAGGGCGGTCACCACCGCCTGCACGGTCTGCGTGCCCTGCTTCAGGAAGTACTTCCGCCCCGCCTGGAGCGGACGCGGGTGCATCCAGCACACCCTGGCGTGCAGTTCCGAGTTAAGCCCCGGAAGCGATTCCATGCCCACAATGGTATCTCCGCGGCTGACGTCGAGATCATCGGAAAGCACGACGGTGACCGACTGCGGACAGAACGCCTCCTGCTGCGGTCCATCCAGAGTCCAAATCTCCTTTACCGTGCTCTTCCACCCACCCGGCAACACCATCACTTTTTGGCCTACCCGCACGATGCCGCCGGCGATCTGACCGCTGAATCCGCGGAAATCGTGCAGCTTTGGATCGCGGGGACTGTTCGGCCGGTTGACCCACTGCACCGGAAACCGGAAGGCACCCAGGTTCCAGTCGCTGCCGATATGCACGGTCTCCAGGTGCCCCAGGAGCGTCGGTCCCACGAACCACGGAGTGTGCTTCGAAGGTTCGACGACATTATCCCCGTTGAGTGCGCTCACCGGGATGAACTTTACATCCTTGATGTCCAGTAGCGGCAGAAAGGTCTCGAACTCATCCCGGATCTCCTGGAAGCGCGCCTCCGACCAGTCCACCAGATCCATCTTGTTCACCGCGATCACCACGTGGGGAATGCGCAGCAGGGAGGAGATGTAGGTATGACGACGGCTCTGCTCGATCACGCCCTGCCGGGCGTCGACCAGGACAACGGACAGGTTGGCCGAGGACGCCCCGGTAACCATGTTGCGGGTGTACTGCACGTGCCCCGGCGTATCAGCCACGATGAACTTTCGCCGCGGAGTGGCAAAGTAGCGGTAGGCGACATCAATCGTGATGCCCTGCTCCCGCTCCGCCCGCAGACCGTCGGTCAGGTTGGCCAGATTGATCTGTCCGCCACCGGTAATGTCGGCAGACCGCTCCAGCGCCTCAATCTGGTCCTCCATCAGCGATTTCGAGTCATACAGGAGCCGGCCGATGAGGGTGGACTTTCCGTCGTCAACGGAGCCGCAGGTGTTGAAGCGGAGGAGTTCGATGGGGTGGTTTGCGGGCATGGTCACGGGGCAGCGGTGATTTCGGATTCAACCGCCGGAAACTGGGTCCAGTTGAAAATCATTTCTCGGGCGGAAAAATGGTGGGAATCACTTCCCGCTTGTTCCGCCGGTAGACAGCAAAGTCGCGCCGATCCGTGGTGATCACCGCATGCTCCGGGAACAGTTCGCTCATGCGCACCACGCACAGGTCACAGAGGTCGGGCTTTTGGTCGGCAAAGCGCCCGGCGAGTTCCGTCAGGTGGGTGTGATTGGCCGCCAGACTAAACTCCACCTCCAGCATCCCGGAGCCCAAGGCTTCGGTTACCAACACGGGATCCTTGAGCAGGTAGGCCGCTTCGGTCAGCACCGCCTCGCAGGTGAGCAGCGGATCGGATATCTGCTGGGCCAATCCGACCGCCCACGCATGGTGTTCATCCCGGGCGTTCAGAAACGCGACCAGAAAGCCGGTGTCAGCGATGGCGGTCATCGGGTGCCGAACCCTTCCCGGCTGGAGAGGTCGCGCGGCAAACCCTTGGCCTTCCCGGCCAGTGCCATCCAGGGTTTCTCTCCCGAGGCGGCCCGAGCCCTCTCCAACTGGAGACGGACAACTTCACCCTGGGTTTGCCCAGTGCGTTCCGCCGTTTCCTTCAGCCAAGCCGCCAGGTCTTCCGGCAACCGGACGCTGAGTGTGTTGCTCATATGGCAGAAACGTATGACGTGGAATCGCGGTGGAGCAAGGCCGGCTTCGGCTCAGAAGTATCCAGCCTTTTTCCGGTCCTCCATCGCCGCCTCGCTCGCCTTGTCGTCGGCTCGGGACCCCCGCTCGGTGACGCGGGCGGCGGCGACCTCGGCAATGATGTCGTCCACACTCTGCGCGGGACTCTCAATCATGCCGGTGCTGATCATGTCGGCGATGGTGCGGACCCGGACCACCAGTGTTTTCACGGGTTCGTTTGGACGCGGACGCGCCCCCAAATAGGGATCCGGCTTGGTGGCATCCAGATGCGGCGGCGGCACGGGAATCCACTGGCCACCCCGGCGAAAGCACTCCCGGGTGTGGCTGAAGTAGATGCTGGGCACCTCCAACTTTTCCTTCCGGATATATTCCCAAACGTCCATCTCGGTCCAGTTGGAGAGCGGGAACACGCGCATGTTCTCACCGGGATTCAGGCGGGCGTTGTAGAGATTCCAGATCTCGGGGCGCTGGTTCTTGGGATCCCACTGTCCGAAGGCATCGCGAAAGCTGAAGAACCGCTCCTTCGCCCGGGCCTTCTCCTCATCCCTCCGGGCACCGCCGATGCAGGCGTCAAAATGAAATTCCTCAATCGCGGCAAGCAGCACGGGAATCTGCAGTTGGTTGCGGCTGACCTGTCCCGGAGTGGGGGTGGCGATTCCCCGGGCAAAGGCATCGTCCACACTGCGGACAATCAATTTCGCACCCAGCTCCTTGGCCCGCCGATCGCGGAAATCGATCAGTTCAGGAAACTCGTGTCCCGTCTCCACGTTGAGAAAGGGCATCGGCAGGTCCGAAGGCCGGAACGCCTTCTCCGCGAGACGCAGGAGGCAGATGGAATCCTTGCCGCCGGAGAACAGCAGCACAGGCCGCTCAAACCCCGCCGCCACCTCGCGCATGACGTGAATGGCCTCCGTTTCGAGGTACTGAAGATGATCAAGATGATAACTGCTCATCGGAAAACGAATTTCACTGGGAGATTGTAGACACGGATTTCACGGATTTTCACGGAGGGATTCAGAGGATGACACGCTTCCACTCCAGCGAATCGCCGCCAAAATTCACGAGCAATCCCACCCGAAGTTTGGCCGCCGCGAGGTAGTTTAGCGTCTGTTTGATATGAGAGTCCGTCAATTTGTCGACGGCCTTGGCTTCAAAAACAATCTTACCCCAGACGACAAAATCCGCGAAGTAAGGGTGCGCCAAAGTTACCCCCTTGTAGGTGACATCGAACCGCTGCTCGCGGGCAAAGGGAATCGAAGCCCTACCCAACTCCACGACAAAGGCGTCTTTGTAAAGGACTTCATTGTGGCCTTTGCCTAGTCCCCCATGAACCTCCATACACAGGCCGATCAGCCGATGGGTTTCATCCCGGTATAGCAATTCCGCCATTTCCAATCCGTGAGAATCGGTGAAATCCGTGTCTCAATTCTTCTCCATCACCTTGCCACCCCAGGCGGCGTGGAGACCGCATTCGCGCTTCTCGTCGGCCTTGGCGGGATCGAAGTAGTCCCACTCGTTGGGAAGGTCGTGCTGCCGGAGATACTCCTCCATCTGCGCATCGGTCCAATGAAACACCGGACTGACCTTCAGACACCCGAAGTTGCGGTCCTCGGCAACCAGATCCAGTCCGGCACGGTTCGGATTCTGAACCTTCCGGAGAGCAGTGAACCAAACGCTGGGAGCCAGCTCGCGCATCCCGCGTTGAAAGGGTTCCAGTTTCATCACCGTGCTGAAGGCCTTGATCCGTTCCTCGTTCTCCGGCGTCGGGTCCGGTGCCCCGCCATGAAGGGCGTCGTAATGGGCCGTGGTCATCCGCGGCACATAGGCCTTCACGTTCAATTGCAGACGGCGGATGAGATCCTCCGCATGCCGGTAGGTGGCAGGGCGGTTGTAGCCATGATCCACCCAGAGCACCTGGATGTCCGGCTGGACCTGGGTTGCGATGTGCAGCAATACCGCCTCATAGGGGCGGAAATTGGTGGAGACGATGGCGCGCCCTCCGGAGTTCTGGACGGCCCACCGCACCAACTCGACGGGCGGGCGGTCCTGGAATCCGGTATTGGCTGAAGCGATCTCTTCAGGATTCATGCGGGAAGTGTTTGAGCGGATCCACCGGTCGATCAGGCGGCCAGCGCGGGCTGCTCGGTCCACAGAGTGCGCGCAATCCAATCCCCAAATCGCTCACCCGGGGTTCGTTCGGCGGCGTAGCGGACGAGGAGCGGACGCAGTTCGTTGAGAATGTCGGCATCCTTCATCATGTCCTTCCACACACGGTTCAGTCGGGTGCCGTTCTCATTGCCTCCCAGCCACACCTGATAGCGACCCGGGGCCTTCCCCACGAAGCCGATCTCGGCCATGTACGGACGGGCGCACCCGTTGGGACATCCGGTCATGCGGATGATGATCTCCTGTCCGGACAACCCCACCTCCGCGCACAAGGCCTCGAGTTGGGTGAGCAGGTTCGGCAGGTAGCGCTCAGATTCCGCCAGGGAAAGCCCACAGGTCGGCAAGGCCGGACAGGCGATCGCCGCCGAATGGAGAACGCCCGCCTGCTCCTCGGTCTTCACCCCATGCTCGGCGAGCAGCGCAATGAGCGAAGCCCGTTCGGTCTCCGGAACATTGGCCAGCAGGACGTTCTGGTTGGCGGACAACCGAAACTCAACGTTCGGGAACCGTTCCGCCACGCGGCGAAGCGCGGTCTTCAACTGATGTCCCTCCACGTCCTTGACCCGACCCATGGAGACAAACAGCGTGACGTACCACGAACCATCCACCGCCTGGCGCCACCCATAGGTGTCGTTGGTGGTGGTGAGTGTGTAACGGCGAACCGGACCCAGGGTAATCCCAGCGCGCTGCTCCACCTCGGCCCGCACGACGTCCACGCCGCGCTCCTGCACGACGTACTTCAGACGGGCGTGCTTGCGATCCGTGCGATCACCGAAATCGCGGTGAACGGTCAGCACCGCCTTGGCCACCTCGACCAGCTTCTCCCGGGGGAAAAAGCCCAGTTCCGAGGCCAGACGGGGATAGGTCGCCGCATTCCCGTGGCTGCGCCCCATGCCGCCGCCCACCAGCAGATTGTATCCGATGACCTGGTCATTCTCGACCACCGCCACGAATCCGAGGCAGTTGGTAAAGACGTCCATGTCATTGGTCGGCGGAATGACAAAGGCGATCTTGAACTTCCGGGGCAGGTACTGCCGGCCGTAGAGCGGATCCACGAAGTCCTTGTTCTCCGGCGCGTCCAGATTGAGCTGAACCCCGTCGAGCCAAATCGAATGGTAAGCCTTGGTTTGGGGCAGCAGGGCTTCCGACACCA
Source organism: Verrucomicrobiota bacterium (assembly GCA_039796255.1). Taxonomy (GTDB): domain Bacteria; phylum Verrucomicrobiota; class Verrucomicrobiia; order Limisphaerales; family UBA9464; genus UBA9464. The sequence continues at coordinate 10,862 of JBDKKE010000351.1, forward strand.
ACTTGGAATCCTCGTACACCTGCTGGCGGGCATGAGTTCCGGCCGGGGTGGGCGCCGCCATGACATTGCGGTTCACGTCGCCGCAGGCCGCCAGGGTGTCGAGCATCGCCTGGTGGATACCCTTCATCAGCGCGCCCAGTCCTGACTTGGCCACTCCGTGCCATTGAATGCTCTGCCGGGTGGTAATGCGCAACGTGTCGTTGCCGTACCGCGCCGCCAAATCATCGAAGGCAATCCACTGCTGGGCACTCAGGACTCCCCCGGGAATGCGACCCCGGATCATCATGATGTGCACCTTGCCCTGCTTCCGCTTGTCCCGGTCATCCTGCTGGTAAATGCCGTGAAACTTCAAAAACTGCTCATCATCCCCCGAAAAAGAATCCGCCGCCGGATCCGCCAGCGTGGCCGCGATATTTCCCGCCAGCGTGGGGATGGCGATCTTCAACTGCTCGTTCTTGGTCAATGGCTTGGCTTCCGAAGGACTGGATGCGATGGCGGACATATCTTTAGTTTCCCGATCAGGATTGCCATGGTGACCCAGTTTCCGATCGAGTCAAAGCCGAATCGCGGACGAAGTCCGGGACCCGGTGCATTCACAAGTTGTCGGTGAAAGAGCTGGACTACCGCAGGGAAAGGGTTTAGGAAGCAGGGCGTGTCTGAAGAACTGGTGGTGCAAGGGCGGCGGATGGGATCTGAGGAAGTGATG
>JBDKKE010000352.1:0-6448 GCA_039796255.1 Verrucomicrobiota bacterium
TTGCGTCCAGTACGGGATACCCTTCCGCGGGGGATCATTGTCACTGAAATCGTGGGCGTAGCCGAGCAGGGCGAGGCTTATTTGGCGGAGATTGGACTGGCAGCGAGCGCTTTGGGCTTGGGACTTCGCCTTGGAAAGGCTGGGCAACAGCAGCGCCGCCAGGATGGCAATGATCGCGATCACCACCAGGAGCTCTATGAGCGTGAAAGCGTTCTTCGTGCCCGGGCATTTCGTAAAAGATCTCATGTCGTCTTCTCGCCATGATGAACGCTTGGGGTGGAAGATTCCTGACTTTGGATTCGCCACATCGCTGTCCCTCGCTCCAAGCGCAGAGCCTGGATCAGGTGGAGGCGGGCGGCGAGGATCCCGACTCCCACGCTGAAGCTAAAGACGAGGAGCATTGGGGCGTGATCGCCCAGACACTGGGGACAGGACATCTATCGCCAAACTCGTTGAATCTCAGGTAACGCAAACGTCCTGTCCCTTCCGCCTCCCTCTGACTTTGGATTCGCCACATCGCTGTCCCTCACTCCTAGCGCAGAGCCTGGATCGGGTGGAGGCGGGCGGCGAGGATCCCGACTCCCACGCAGAAGCTGAAGGCGAGGAGCATTGGGGCGGGAGCGCCCAGACACTGGGAACAGGACATCTATCGCCGAACTCGTTGAATCTCAGGTAACGCAAACGTCCTGTCCCTTCCGCCTCCCTCTGACACCCCCGGTAGGGCGAGGCTCCGGCCGAGCCGTACGATCAGCCGCGGTTGACGTGGCGACGCCTCCACAGGCTCACGGCTCACCGGAGGTTCGCCCCACCAGAAGACCACACGATTGTCCTGTCCCTTCGGAGTCCCCCTTCACGATCTTGAACTGGCCGGCCGCCGTGGCAATCTCTGCGCACCCCCCGGATTCGCGGAATTCCTCCAAACCCTCGTTGTGCCATTGATGAATGCTCCCCTTCGGACGGTGTGCTGGATGTGGATGTTGCTGCTCGCCACTTCCGAGGCCGCCGTGCCGGTCATTCCTGAGCGGGTTCGCTCGTCCGTCCGTCAGCGCGTGGATGCCGGATACAACCAGGCCGTGGTGGTCGGTCTGCTCAACCGGGACGGCCGCGACTTCTTTGCCTATGGCACCACTGCCGTCGGTTCGGCCACACCTCCGGATGCCGAGACCCTGTTTGAAATCGGTTCCATCACCAAGGTCCTCACGGCATTGCTGCTCGCCGACGGAGTCCAGCGTGGCGAGGTGTCCCTCTCCGGACGGGTGCAGGACCTCATGGGCGAGACCGTTGTGGTTCCGCGGCTCAAAGGTGAGATCACGCTGGAACATCTGGCAACGCACGGATCGGGCCTGCCGGTCAACCCGGACAACCTATGCCCCGAGGCCGTCCAACCGTTCGAGTGCTACGATGCGGCCCGCCTGGAGGCGTTCCTGAATCAATACACACTGACCCGCGAACCGGGCGGCCTCTGGGAGTATTCCAATCTTGGACTGGGCCTGCTGGGAGAAGCCCTCGCCCGGCGTGGCGGCGTGACCTATGAACAGCTCCTGGCGGAACGGATCCTCAATCCCCTGGGGCTTCGCGGCACCACAGGCATCTTTCCCCTGCCCCCCGGTGGACGCCCCGCCCAGGGGCACTCCGGTGTGGTGATCCGGCCGCCGTTCCGAATCTCGGGACTGGAGGGCGCCGGTTTCCTGCGTTCCAACGTGGCCGACCTGCTGACCTTTCTCGAATTCCAGTTGGGATTCCGGGATTCCCAGCTTGCCCCCGCCATTCGCGAAACCCACCGGCGGCGTCGGGCAACGGCCTATCCCGGCATCGACATCGGTCTGGGCTGGTGGCTCTGGGGTTTGCCCGGGGGACAGGTGATTCAACATGGGGGTGACACCCCGGGACAGACGGCCTGCATCGCCTTTCATCCGGGCCGCGGCATCGGTGCGGTGGTCCTGTCCAACAGCCGGTTTAACGCCTACGCCGCGGTCAACGACCTCTGCCTCCATCTGCTGGACTCCCAATATCCCCTCACCGTCATTCGTCGTCCCGCCGCCGTTCCCCCGGAGGTGCTCCGCACGTACGCCGGGCTCTACAAGTCCGCGGAGGGGGACGTCTTCGATGTCTCCCTGACCCATGGCCGTTTGGTGCTCCATCATTTTCGTTCCGATTTCATGTTCACTGTCTATCCCCAGGACACCCAGCGGTTCTCCGCCGTTGACGTTGAATTGGGGCCCAATGCCAACGCCCGGTTTACCTCCGACGGTGACGGACGTGTGGTCCGCATGGACTGGTTCCAGAATGGCGGCACCACGGCTTACGTTCGCCAACCCTCCCCTCCCTCATTGACCCTCACGCCGGAGTCGGAGTCCCTGCGACTGGATTTGAGCGCAGCCATTGAGGCTCCCTACACCATTGAGAGATCCCAGGACCTTGAAGAGTGGCAAAACGTCGGTCTTCCCGTTACAGGAGACCGGACGCTCATCGTACCCGGCCCAACGTCCCACCCCGCTTTCTTCCGCGTTGGCGTCCGTTGGAGAAATGAGATCGAACAGGCGCAGGGACCCGCCCGCGCGATGCCTTGGGTGGACTGGCACTCGCAGTATCGTCACTGACGCCGGTAGGGCGAGGCTTCTGCCGAGCCGTACGCGCAACCGCGGTTGACGTGATGGCGCCTCCACACGCTCACGGCTCACCGGAGGTTCGCCCCACCGGGAAGGGAGATCTTGGGGACAAAACATCCATCACTAAACCCGTTGCCACACACACCACACGAATGTCCTGTCCCTTCTGAACGCCCGCAGGTTCTCGGCGACACTGCGTTTCCCCCCACGGGGAGAACGCACCGCCCAGCTCCAACGTAGCGCAGACGTCCCAGTCTGCTGTATCGCAGGTTTCCTAACCTGCGCGCCGCAGGAACTCCCGACGCGCCACTCATGGTCACGCCATGCCGATTCGGAGATCGGCGGTACGGCAGGTTTGGAAACCCGCACTACGGAGGCGAGCCCCTGGGGACAGGACATCTATCGCCGAACCCTTCGTCCTCCAGCCCACACGGATGTCCTGTCCCTTCCGAATCAGCACCTGTCCCTTCCGAATCAGCACCACGGAAACCGCCCCCTGGTCCGCAGGTCTTCCTCCGGCCCAGGGACGGCCGTTCGATCGCGTGGTTGCCGGTCGAACCGAAAGAAATTGGCTCTTACGCTTCGGCGGAACACGCCTATATTCCCCGCACCTTAGCCGATGAATCGATTTGCTGGATGGTTTTTCGTCGCCGTTGCCTTGCTTGCCGCCGGAGTGTTCCCGGCGAATGCCGAGGTGCTGGTCCCCACCCGGGCCACCTGGAAGTATTTCAAGGGGACAACCCCACCGTCGTCGCCAGATCCCACGGCCTGGCGGACGCCCGAGTTCCCGGACAGTTCCTGGGACAGCGGGTTCGCCAGCTTCTATTACGGGGATCCGTTCACCGGCACCGAGCTGAACGACATGCAGAACACCTACAGCTCGGTGTTCCTGCGGCGGGAGTTTGCCCTTTCCAATCCGGCAGACGTCGAATCCCTGACCCTCACCGCGGCCTGCGACGACGGGTTCATCTGCTGGATCAATGGCCGGGAAGCCATGCGGTTCAACGTCCCGGATGGCGACGTGCCCTACAATGGCTTCGCGTCGGGAGCCGTCTCCCCCGATCCCGCCGTCTTCAATGACTATCCGGTTCCCGATCCCCGCTCGCTGCTGGTCTCCGGACGGAATGTCATCGCGATCCAGTTGTTGAACGCCAACCTGGGCAGCAGCGACATCGTCTGGGAAGCCACCCTGTTCTCCAGGGAGGATACCCAGCCCCCGGTGATCAACAGCCAGACTCCCTCGCCCGGCGCCGGCATCCGGGACCTGGCCGCCATCGAAGTCGTCTTCTCCGAACCGGTTTCCAGCGTCGACGCCGCCGACCTGCTGATCAACGGACAGGGCGCCACGAACGTGACGGAGGTGGCGTTGGGCCAGTTCGTCTTCTCGTTCCCGCGTCCGCCCGCCGGCACGGTGACCGTCTCGTTCCGGAACGGGCACGGAATCGCCGACCTCGCCGGTTCCCCGCACCCCTTCGCGGGCGCGTCGTGGACCTACACCGTGGATCCGAATCTCCGGATTCCCGGCCTCATCCTGTCTGAGTTCATGGCCGACAATGACGGCGTCATCCGCGATGAGGACGGGGACGAATCGGACTGGATCGAACTGTTCAACTCCTCCACGCAGTCCATTTCACTCCTCGGCTGGTCCCTCACCGATGACCCGGCCAACCTAGGCAAGTGGAAGTTTCCCAACACGACCATCGGGGGCGGGGCCCGGCTGGTGGTGTTTGCCTCGGAGAAGAACCGGACGGCCGTTCCGGGACGCCTTCACACCAATTTCAGGCTGTCCAACAACGGCGAATTCCTCGCGCTGGTGAATCCCTCGGGTGAGGTCGAGTCCGGATTCTCACCGGTCTATCCCCCGCAGCGCAGGAATGTGAGCTACGGACGGGCCAACGGCGCACCGAATGTCGTGGGGTACTTCACGCAGTCCACCCCAGGCGCGGCTAATTCCTCGAGCGGCACCGGGTTTGCGCCCGAAATTTCCTTCTCGCGCCGCGGCGGCAGTTATCAGGCCGAGTTTCAGCTCACGTTGTCCCTCGCGAGCCCGGACCCGTCTGCGGTGATCCGCTACACTCTCGACGGCACCCTGCCCTCCGCGGCGTCGCCCGCCTATGCGGACCCCATTGCCATCAGCGGAACCCAGGTGGTCCGAGCCCGCGCGTTCTCTTCCGGACTTCTGCCCGGTGACCCGCGCACCGAGATGTATATCCGTCTCGACGGAACCACGCCGACGTTCTCGTCCGACCTGCCCGTTATGGTCCTGCACAATTACGGAAACTCCACTCCACCGGCCCAGGGCCAGCAACTGGCCTACCTGCACGTCTACGAGCCGGTCAACGGCGTGACCTCGATGACCAATCCCCCCGCAATGAGCGGCCGGGTGGGCATCGGGGCCCGCGGTTCCAGCACGCTCGGGTATCCCAAGGTGAGCCTGAACCTCGAGTTGCGGAACGAGTTCGAGGAGGACAGGAACCGCCGGCTGCTCGGGATGCCGTCGGACTCGGACTGGGTTCTCTATGCCCCCAATGATTTTGAGCCGATCCTCATCCACAATCCCTATGCCCACCAACTCGCCCGGGACATCGGCTGGTACTCGTCACGGACCCGCTTCGTCGAGGTGTTCCTGATCACCGATTCCGTCGGCACCCTCCGCTACCCCGGCACCTACAACGGCATCTATGTGCTGGAGGAGCGGGTGAGGCGTTCGCCCGACCGGGTCGATGTGGACAAACTGGAACCCGAGCACACCCGGGCGCCCGAAGTCACCGGCGGCTACCTGCTCAAGATCGACCGAGGCGGCCCCGGTGAGGGCGGCTTCTCCACGGCGCGCCAGGGCTTGGTTTACGTGGAACCCTCGGAGGCCGAGATCCGGCAGACGGCCCGCACCGCGCAGCGCCAGTACCTGCAGACCCACTTCAACGCCTTCGAATCGGCCCTGTATGGCGCCAACTGGAAGGATCCCGTCACCGGGTACCGCAGCTACATCGATGTCCCGGCGTGGATCGACTACCACCTGGTCAATGTCCTGACCTTCAACGTGGATGCGCTTCGTCTGAGTGCCCACCTCTACAAGCCCCGCAACGGAAAGATCACGTTTGGACCGCAATGGGATTTCGACCGCGCCCTGAATTCCCGCGACGGACGCGATTCCAATCCGCGGGTCTGGAGCACCCCGGGCGCCGCGCAGGGGGCGGGCACGGACTACTTCAACGACACCACCCAGTCGTGGTGGGGTCGGTTGTTCACCGACCTGGAGTTTTACCAGCAATGGATCGACCGGTATCAGGAACTCCGTGACGCACCCTTCGCCACCACCAATCTGCACCGCCTGGTGGACCAACTGACCGACGAGGTCCGCAAGGCCCAACCCCGCGAGCGATCCAAGTGGGGCCATCTCGCGCCGCCCCGCGGGGGATTCAACGGGGAGATCACCTCCCTGAAGAACTGGCTCAACAACCGGACGATCTTCATGGATGGCCAGTTTGTGCAGCGGCCCCGACTGAGCGCCACCGGTGGACCGTTTGAGGGCGCCACCAACGTGACGCTGACGGGACCGGCGGGAGCCATTCTCTATTACACGCTCGACGGCACCGACCCCCGACTTCCCGGGGGCGCCGTGTCGCCCTCCGCCCGGACTGCCGGTGTGGATCCGATCGTCATCACCGGCAACACCCGGCTGGTCGCCCGCGCAAACCGCGAAGCGCACACCGCCCGGACCGGCACCGATAATCCGCCGCTCGTCTCCAAGTGGTCGGGCATCACGGCCGCCACCTTCTTCAACACCCTTCCGCCACTTCGGATCACCGAGATCCAGTACCATCCGGAGGATCCGGCGG
>JBDKKE010000353.1:0-3198 GCA_039796255.1 Verrucomicrobiota bacterium
AGGATAGTAGCCTGGGACCATGAAATCTCCGGTGACATCTCGGGCCGCACGCCGGACGTCCAAACCACCGCAGGAATCCGGCGGGAAGGCGAACGGAATCCGTTGGCCGAGTCCTGCCGCCTTCACCCTGATTGAGCTACTGGTGGTCATCGCCATTATTGCCATCCTCGCGGGAATGCTGTTGCCGGCGCTTGGCAAGGCGAAGGTCAAGGCGCAGAACCTGCAGTGCATGAACAACCTGCGTCAGGTCATGCTGGCGTGGCAGATCTATGCCGATGACAACCGTGGCACCCTGCCGTTCAACACGGTCTTCGAGACTGACCTGACCCGAAGTTGGTGCACCGGATTTATGTCCTACAACCAGCCCAACCCGGACAACACCAATACCTTGCTGTTCACCAAGGCGTTGCTCGGCCCCTACATCGGTGGATCAGCCGGTCTCTTCAAATGCCCCGGCGACCGGACGGTAAACCCACCGCGTAAGACACCTCGGGTCCGCAGCATCGCCATGAATGCCTTCTTCGGTGGTTTCTGGGACGGCACCTCCTGGTCGCAGATCGAGGAGCGAAAACGGATCTGGCGCGAATACCGCAACATCAACCAGGTCGACGACCCCGCCAACCGCTGGGTCCTCACCGATGAATGCCCTACGATCAATGACGGATTCCTCGTCCACTTGATGCCGGTGAACACCACCGAGTTGCCCCGGAACGAATCGATGAATGACTGCCCGGCCAGCTACCACAACGGCTCCGGGGCGTTGTCCTTCGCCGACGGACACTCGGAGATCCACAAATGGCGGGATGAGGCCACCCTGCGGCGGACGTCGCAGCCCACGGCTCCGGCGGGCCGTTCCCCGACCGATTATCTCTGGATGGCCGAGCGGACTACCGGGCCCCGGTGACTGGGTCGCAGCGTCCTAGTAGTCCCCTAGATGGACAACCTCGGTAGACCGTCGAGAAAGAGGCCTCGAATTCAGAAATCGTTCCATGCCCCCGTTCTCAAGCATGATTGACTCGGGAGCCAGCTCCATGACTCATAAAGGGATGATGAACAGGTGTTTTGTTCTCCTTTTGGCAGTCTTCACTTTCGGTCGACTGATGGCCGGTGAAACGGCGACAGCGGTTGCCACGATCACAGCAGGCTTCGTGACCGGCATCACGGTGACCTCTGGAGGCTCAGGGTACACCAGTGAGCCAGCGGTCACCCTGAGCGGTGGCGGTGGCAGTGGGGCAACGGCCAAGGCGATCCTAAGCGGAGATAAAGTGGCGTTGACCTTGGTGCTGACGGCTGGGAGCGGGTATTCGACGGCACCCACGGTGGTGGTCGAAGCGCCGCCGGCGCCGCCGGCGCCGCCGAAGCCGCTGGATGTGCGTTTGGAATTGGTGCCCAAGCTGACTGTAGAGGGTCCTGCAGGTAGCAATGCTCGGTTAGATTCTGCAGCGAGCCTGAATGGGCCATGGACGATGTGGACGAACGTGACGGTGGGACCCGAGGGCACGGTTCTGGTAGATTTGTCACCGGTATCAGCGGCTCGATTTTATCGGGCGGTGGCGGAGCAACGTGCCGGTTTTGTTTGGATCAAGCCCGGGACGTTTGTGATGGGGAGTCCGGTGAGCGAAGACGGCCGCGAGAGTAGCGAGGTCATACACACGGTAACGTTGACACAGGGTTTCTGGATGAGCGACCGCGAGACCACACAGAGGGAGTATCAATTAGTGATGGGGAGCAATCCTTCGTATAGGAAAGGAGAGAGCCTTCCGGTGGAGCAGGTAAGTTGGGACGATGCGGTGGCCTACTGCAAGAAGCTGACGGAGCGGGAACGAGCGGCGGGACGAATCACTTCCCAGCAGGCGTATCGGTTGCCGACGGAAGCGGAGTGGGAGTACGCGGCGCGTGCTGGGACGGCGGGAGCGCGATATGGGGAGCTGCATGCGATCGCGTGGCATGGTGGGAACTCTGGTAGCGAGACGCATGCTGTGAAGCAGAAGACAGCGAATATTTGGGGGTTGCATGACATGATTGGGAATGTGTGGGAGTGGTGTGGTGACTGGTATGGGAATTACCCGACTGGGAGTGTGACGGACCCGACAGGTCCGAATTCGGGCTCCCTCCGCGTGATCCGCGGGGGCGGTTGTTCCGACGACGCCGGGCGCGCTCGCTCGGCCTTCCGGCTCAGGTACGTCCCGGGTAGCCGGTACTTCAACCTAGGCTTCCGCCCCGTCCTAAGTTCAGTTCGGTGAATGCATCCGATCCCAAACCCAACCGCCCGCTTCCGGATCTACCAATCCCGGGAGGTTCAGCGACGCTGGGAGATGGCTCCAGCCCGGTTGCCCGAGGTTCTATCGGATCACTGGCTGCGGACTTGGCGTGTTGATTTCCTCAAGCGAGCCGGTTCCCCGGTCTTTCTGGTCACCAACAAGGAGACGCTCTACACGTGGGTATTTCCTAAACCGGAGGTTACCGATCGCCAAGCCTTCGAGCGGTTGTTCCGGATAAGGTTGGGCTCCGCTTTGACCGACTATCCAAACCAAGAGCGATGGGTCAGTGCCCCTATCGACTACGTGATCGAAAATCCACGTCGATTGATCGGGGTGATGAACAACATGGCCGATCACCTCGTTTGGCGGGGACCTGGCCCTACCGACGAAGAGGAAGTGGTCAATACGAAGCCACTTCAGGGGCAGCCTGAAGGGTGCCCGCTAAGAGCTTTCTCTGGGTGGTTGAGACCGGATAGAGAATCCGAGACCGCGAGAACGACTCCGATCATAGATAGCTCTCTATGACCGCAGGGCCTCAAAAGCAAACCTCCTGCCCATCCTTTTCACCCCCTGCCCGGTCAAAACCTAGTCGGCTTCGGTAGCTCTGAAGGATCCACCTCCGGAGCTTCGTCGAACCCAACCAACTCCCGGCCGGTCCCGCTCCGAACCTTGGATTCCACCTGGGCCAGCGTCTTGCGGCTTACATTCTGCGCAATTCTGTCATTTCCCTATTCTAACCGCCGCAACTTCCAGAACCGGTTGGCCTGGTCGGCTTCGACCAAATGGGATTGCTTGGTCCCGGTTCCGGTTAAAACGGATCCAGAGTCGGTCCACTGGATCAGGTCGGTGGAATACTGAAGCTGGTAGCGACGGCCCAGTGAGGTGCCGAAGTAAATCTGCACGGCCGGCCTGACCTCCATGATCTCCGGAAGATCTG
>JBDKKE010000354.1:0-2827 GCA_039796255.1 Verrucomicrobiota bacterium
GCCTCATTGGACCGGCCGGGAGTGGGCCAGGCAAAGACGATGCGTTCCGCGCCGGCACCATCCGTGGGGAATCCCAGGCTGTGGTCGGGAGCCAGCGCGGAGTACTGAAGGTGATCGGCGACGACCCATTCGTCTGTTCGACGGAAGAGAAGAGCCAGGGTGCCTTCGGCTGGGGAGATGCGGAAACCGGTATGCCATTCCAGAGCGGACTGGCGCTCAGGGTGTCCGTCGAGCCACACCACCGTGCGGGCCCCGGCGGGCAGGATGGCGCCGTCGGGGAAAAACCACTGGGGCGGTGCGGACAGGTCGTCGGTCAGCGCCAACCCGGTCAGTGGCACGTCGAAGGCACTGTCATTGAGGATCTCCACCCACGGACCCCGCTCGCCCGTGGCATCGGCGATTCCGGAACGGTTGTCGGCGACCAGTTCGTTGAGCCAGAGAGGAGGGAGGGAAACGACGGGCGACGATGGGCGGTTGGGCGCCCCGGGTGTGGAGACCGACGGCCCGGTTGGAGGGATCGTGCTGAGCGTCATGCCCCAGGCGATGTCGCTGCTGGTCGCCGCAATCTGGTGCACCTCGACCGCCAGCACATTGTCTCCGCGCTGAAGTCCATCGGAGGGAATCTGGAAGGGTCCTTCCAGCGCGGCATTGGAGACATTGCGCGCGGCGAGTGTTGAGTGGGTCGGGGTGCCGTCCGGCATTCCCAAGCGGAAGACTTCGCGTCCGTTCAGGTAAACCACGGCGGCGTCATCGAGAATGGTGGACAGGGCAAGGCCGACTGCGGACGGATCGCCGTCAAAACTGAAATGGGTGCGGAAATAGAAGGTGGTGGCCCCCAGGGTCAGGAGGGTCTGCTTGGGGCCGGGCAGAGGATCCGGCTCCACGTACAGCAATGCCGGGCCGGAACCCCAGGCCGTGTCATTGAAGCCGGGGGATCGCCAGGAACTGTCGGGAGCGATACCGGACTGCTGAAAGCGCCAGGTCGCCGTCATGGGCAGCAGGACCCGCGAGGGCGGAGGCTCGGAGGGTTTCGAGGCCACAAACCAGTTTCCCGGCCGACGATTGTCCAAGGACGGATCCAACAGTTGCAGCGAAGCTCCCGCTCCCTCCGTCCCGACAGGCCAGGGGGAGTGTCCCTCGAAGCGCACCACGTCCAGCAGCGATTCGGGAGCACCTGCAGTCGCGGGTCGCACCAGGCGCAGGGTTTCGCCGACGGAATCGAGGCTCCCGCTGAACTCGGCCGCCACCGTTGGCTCCATCCCATGGGCCCGGGCGAAGGCTCCCCGATCCGCCGCCACCAACAGGAACCCGCCCGGGGGGATCCAGGTTCCCTCAGGGAGGGTGACGTCTACGCCCTCCAGTCGGGCGCCGCCCAGGTCAAAGGCTGTCCGGGTGGAGGCGTTGTGCAGTTCAACGTACCCGGCACCCGGGATGATCGGCTGATACTGAATCTCGTTAATCACCAGCCGGTCCTCGGCCCGGTCGGGAGTCGTGGTGACCCGTACGGTGACGGAGGCCCGGGCGCCCGGAACCGCAAGACCGCGCAGGTCCAGTCCGTCGATTTCCAGCCGGTTCACTTCCGCCGTCAAAGGAACGGTGAGCCTCCAGGAAGTCACCGTGGTCCAGGTGGCGGGAGTCACCACGCCGTTCACGCGCAGATCCTTGACCGTGATGGGCGCGGTTCCGGTGAGGGTGACGAGATTGCTGGACTGACTGGTGTCCGAGGCCGGGGACGTCAGGGCGAACGACGCATTCACCGTGGCAAGTTGCTCCAGCAGGAAGGCGCGCCGCTCAACCAGCCAGGACTTCACCTCACCGGGATCGGTCAGCGTTCCGCCGGCGCTTCGCGTGACGCCATTCGCCTTCAACGCGGAGGCCACGGCGTCCAGTCGGGCTGCCACCCGCTCCGGGCGCAGGGGCCCCTCCGCCGCATCCAGCACGGCCCGCCAATAGGCGCGCTGGAACTCCGGCTGCTCGTACATCCGTCCGATGACCGGATCGCGATTGCCGTCCCCGAACCGCGCGGGGCCGCGATACATCAACGACGCCTGCGGGGTGAATCCATGCTGGGCGCTGGACAGCATGACCCAGTCGATGTCCCACATGAACAGTTGCCAGCGTCCCCCCGGTGGCTTGTAGGCGTACATGTTCTTCCCGATGTCGTGTCCATAGCTGTCGAAACCGCAGACAATGTTCTCGGTGGCGAAGATCCGCATCCACTCGTCCAAATCGACGAAGGCGTTGACCTGCCGGGAATAGGTTTCGGCCCGGGGCGTGTTGAGCACATCCACGAGCGTGAACAGGGAATCAAAGTCGTTGGCCGACGAATCCACGGCGCGCTTGAGCCAGGACCAGCGGTAGCGCGCGGTTTTCTTGGCGCCGCCGGTGGTCGTGTAGTTCTCCAACCTAGGCGGTCCCACCTGGGTGGTTCCCAGCCCGTCATTGAATTCAAACCATTGCTCGATCTTGTACAGGTCGCCTCCCGTGGCATCCGGAAGCCAGCTCGCGAGCAGGTCCGAGTTCACCTGCTGGGCGTCCTCGTAAATGCTTCCCCGGGTCGTGTCGGTGACGCCATTGACGTGAAGGCGGATGTAGCGCCGGTGGTTGAACGGAATGCGCAGCTCCCGCGCAAGCCAGTAGGCGAAGGGTTCCTGCACGGCCGTGGTGTCGCGGCCCGGCCAGTCCAGCACGACGTCGCTGACCCCGAGGAAGGGTTCATCCCCGGGAAAGGTCAGCACATAGCCGCAGAGGTTCCCTGCCGGCGTGTTGTATCCGGGACTGATGTGCGGACTGCCGGCATAGATGCCGCCCACGCCGTGCACCACCC
>JBDKKE010000355.1:0-9684 GCA_039796255.1 Verrucomicrobiota bacterium
CCCAGGGCAATCAGCACCTGCGCCAGTTCGCGATTCACCAACAGACTGGAACTCGGATAGCTCTTGCTGAGCCGCTCAATGGCCAGCTGCACCAGTTCGGGCGAGGGAAGACCGTTGCGGGACAGGCTGACCTGGATCACGCGCAGTTTATCCAACTGCTGGCGCTCCGTGAGCGTGGCCATGGGCCAGCGGCCGAGTCCGCGGAGGTCGTCCTCCTGGGCGGACTTCCCACCTACGCGGGCCAGGGCCAGGAGTGCGGTGAGACCGCCATTGGGCGACGTTTCAGCCAGCGCCCGGGACTGCCATTCGGTCACCGGCTGGGCCTCCAAAGCGATGCGCGCGGCATAGCGGATGGCACGGTCGGGGCTATTCAGATGCGGCCAGAGGAAATCCACGGCCCGGGGATTGGGTTGTCCGTGGAAGGCCTCCAACTGACGGCGCAACGCACGGGCGTCGGCACCCTCGGAGTTGGGCTGCCATGCGGAGGCCACGGAGTCGGGTCCGGTATAGGTGACCCGATAGAGTCCAGAGGCCGTGCCGCGTCCGCCGATGGTAAAGTACATCGCGCCATCCGCTCCGATGATGACATCGGTGACATTCAGCGGCGGCTTCGGTTCGCCGGGAGTCACCAGTCCCGCCGGGGCCACGAAGTTCTCAAAGGTCGCGGTGTAACTGGCGCCGTCCGGCTTGAGATGCACCGCCATCAGGCGTCCGTAGGTCCAGTCCAGCACGTAGAGTGCGCGCTGATACTTCGCGGGGAACTTGGCCCCCTTGCCGTTGCTCGAGCCCGTCGGGCATCCAACGCCGATATCCACAATCGCGCCGAGGCTGTCCGCGTAATAATCCGGCCATTTGCCGGTGCCGTAGCGCCAGCCGAATTCCGCTCCGGACACCGCGTGGTTCACCCGGGTGGCCCGATACCAGGGTACGCCCCAGTCATATTCCATGTCGGCATCCCAGGCGAAGAGTTCGCCATCCACGTTGAAGGCAAAATCGAACTGATTGCGGAAACCACCGCAGAAGAAGTCGAACTTCGTACCCGCCGGATTCACCCGCATGATATATCCGCCGGGCGCCATGATGCCCGTCGCGTGGCCGTTGCCGTCGGGTTGACGCGGGAGGACGTGATCCTCGGCGTAGTTCTTGTGCGGTGAGTCCGCGGACAACCCCTCCGGGGGTTTGGTGTGGTTGCCGGCCATGACCCACAGATTGCCATCCGGGCCCAGTTCCACGGCGTGCGGTCCGTGTTCGCCGCCGCCGGGCAGCGCCTTCATCAACTGGATCTTCTGCCAGGTGTCCGAGCCGTCGTCGGTGATGCGATAGAGTCCGGACTCGAAGGTCGTCGAGTATTTGTTCACCACCACCCACAGCGCGCCATGCGCAAAACACATTCCCTGGGCGTCGTACAGGGGCCTGGCGATGAATTCCCGCTTCACCACCTGGCCGTCTGCCCCGAGGGTGAGGCGCAGCAGGCCGCCGTCGGGATTGTTCTTCGCGTACTGCGGACTGAGGATCAAACGCCCCTGGGGATCCTGACAGAGATTGACCCACGAACCCTCGGCGGGCTCACCACTGGTCACCAACTGCACCTTGAATCCGGGCAGCGTGTAGAGTTGTTCCGCGGGAGTAGCCACCTTGCGGGCCTCGCCGGCGGGGCCGGGAGGCTTGGCGGATCCGGGGACGATGCTGGCGAACACATCGCCCCAGGGATCAACACCGACCTTGCCCAGCGATTGGGCGGTGGCCCAGGCCGCGTCATCGAATCCCGGTTGATTCCAATCCTTGGCGTCCTTGGCGGACGCCTTCCAGGAACGGTCGGTGACGACCACCTGCCGGCCCTGATCGGTGGTCACAGTCAGCCGGGCAATGGCGCCGGCCGGGGAGGAATCCCCGTTGCGGCTCCGGATGGCCAGGAGGTTCGTCCCGGGCTTCAGTCGGCTCTTCACGTCCACTACGCTTCCGTTCTGCCAACTGTCCGCCGCGAGGACCCGTTCCCCGTTGATGAAGACCTCCAAAGCGTCGTCCGCCGTCGCCACCAACTCCGCCTTGGAAACCGTTCCCTGGATGGCGATCGCCTTGCGAAAGAAGCGCGTTTCGGCGTCCGAAGTCTTTTGAAACCAGATCCACTCCGGAGTTTGCGCGAGGAGGACTTGGGACGTGACCACCAGTCCCGCCAGAATGCGGAAGAATGCGTGCATGAGGAAAATTGCCCCAAGAGGACCTGCGAGTGCACCAGGATATTCAATCAGTCCTCGGCCCTCGCGGAGGAACGGGATCTTGCGGTGAACGCCGAAGTGACGTCCCGAAACCTGGAGCTCTCCCAGGCGGACGTCGTTTTCCACGTGTCCCATTCCGGAACCCAGTCAGCAGAGAACGTCACCCTGAGCCTGGGACTTCCCTATGGATGGGATCTGCTGAACCGACCCGCTTATGAATGGGCTCCGGGGGCCACGGAGTATCCCCTGGAGAACACCCCGCCTTTGAGCGGTAACCGATTCCGCCTGGAGACCCTGGCGCCGGGCGAGACCCGCGACGTCCAGCTCCGCATCTCGTCCTTCCCGCAGTATGCGATGGGTGAGTTCTGGGTTTCCGCCCATTTGGGTTCGCCCGCCCCAGATCCGCAGCCCGCCAACAGCCGGACCGAATTGCGGGTGTCCGGTCTTCTCGCCCCACCGCCGGAGTTAAGACTCAAGCCATTCAACGATGCCGACGGAGAACTGTTCCTGGAGTTTGCGACCGGATACGAGCACCAGTATCAGGTCGAACGAAGCGCGTCTCTGGATGGCCCCTGCGAGGACGCCCTGGGTCGGCAACTCCGGGGCCTGGGTCAGCCGCTGGTCATTCCCATCACCAAGCCAGCCGGGAGCCAACCGGTTTACTGGCGGGTGCGGCAGATTTTCCCCTGATTTCCGGCTCGTCATGTTCCTCGGCCTGCAGACCCTGGCCGCCAGGATTCCTTCGCTTCGTCCGCGTTCCTTGAGCCGGATTCTGTTGGATGATGGTCGCGGCACGCGGATCCTTCGGTCGTAGAACATTCACGGCCATCGCGCCGCGCAGATCCGACCAGTCACCCTGCCCCGCTCCGATGATGATCAAGATCCGACAAATCCTCCTGCCTCTCTGGCTGGCCACCTGTGGCCTCATGGCGACTGGCGCCGAGCGACCCAATATCATCATCGTCCTCGCGGATGACCTCGGCTATGGCGACCTGGGATGCTATGGGCATCCGACGCTTCGCACGCCGAACCTGGACCGGATGGCGGCGGAGGGAATGCGGTTCACAGACTTTTACTCCGCGGCCGAAGTCTGCACGCCGAGCCGGGCCGCGCTGCTCACCGGACGCTATCCGGTCCGCAGTGGCATGGCCCACGACCGGTATCGCGTCCTGCGGAGTGGATCCACCGGACACCTGCCTGCGGACGAACGCACCCTGGCGGAGGAACTCCGGAAGTCCGGCTATGCCACCGGCATGATTGGGAAGTGGCATCTTGGGGTATGGTCGATTGATGCCGAGGGGCATCCGCGGCGGCATGGATTCGATTCTTTTTTCGGACTTCCGCACTCGAACGACATGGATCCGCTTCCCGGCATCCCGCCGCGCGCCAATACCCTCGCCGCCCAGGAGGCTGGATGGTGGAACAGCCCATTGTATCGGAATGAAGAGCTGGTGGAACGTCCGGCGGATCAGTCCACGCTCACCCGCCGCTACACCGAGGAGGCGCAGCGATTCATCCGCGAGAACCGGCGCGGGCCCTTCTTCCTCTACTTGGCGCATACGTTTCCGCACACCCCGTTGTTTGCGTCCGGAGCCTTCCGTGGCGGGAGTCGACGCGGACTTTATGGGGACGTGGTTGCAGAACTCGACTGGAGCGTCGGACAGTTACTGGAGACGCTTCGGCGCGAGAAGCTGGATCGCAAGACGCTGGTCTTCTTCACCAGTGACAACGGTCCGTGGCTTCCCATGAATCAGCAGGGAGGCTCTGCAGGTCCGCTGCGCGACGGCAAGGGCAGCACCTGGGAGGGGGGGATGAGGGTGCCCGGCATCGCATGGTGGCCGGGCAGGATCCGAGCCGGCAGCGTGCAGGGAGGCATTGCGTGCACACTGGACCTGTTCTCCACCAGCCTCAGCTTAGCGGGCGCCACCATTCCCGCCGACCGCGTCGTGGATGGCGTTGACCTCTCTGGTCTCCTGTTGCACGACGCCCCCAGTCCGCGCCACACGCTGTTCTTCTATCGGGGCACCCGTCTCTACGCCGCACGCAGGGACCAATGGAAACTCCATCTCCTGACCCAGGACGGATACGGCCAGCCGGGGCCGACAGAGCACAAACCACCCCTGCTATTCGACTTGGGATCCGATCCCGGCGAACGATTCAACGTCGCTGACCGGCACCCGGATGTCACCGCAGACCTAATCCGGGAAATCAACGGGCACCTGGCCACCGTGACACCGGTGATGTCACAACTGGAAAACGTCGTGTCGCCTCCTGGGCCGGTGGAGCGTCTTCCTTCCGGAAAACCTTGAGGGCTCTTACCCTTCTTCTCCTTCTGACGATCGGGTCGGCGGCAGAGCCGGTCGGGAATGTCCACCCTCCAGGTAAGAATCTAGCCCCCGTCCAACACCGGACGCGGGGGTGCCCCATCCAGACCCGCAAAGGGCATGGAAGAGCCTCCCAACACGGAACCACCCTCGTTGCCGGCTTTCTTCCTGCGTCTGCATTGCATCGGATGGAGCAAACGGAGCGTCCGCGAACCCGCGGAACGATTCATCCGTTCCGACTGAGGCACTTCGGCAGGAGATGAGGAAGCGGCGTCCTGTTGGCACTCCGGCTGCGAACCTTTCATCCGTGTCCAACCACTTGTAACGCCTTCGCCGCTGCTTCCCGGGAATTTGGACCGCCGCTGCCCTGATCACCGCACAAGGAACCGCCCATGCTGTAGAATCCCGCGTGGTACGGGAGGAAGGCCGGGTCTGGCTTGAACTCCACGGCACTCCCAAGGCCCGCGTTGACGTTCTGTCGCAGAACCAGTTGGGAGGCGGAGACTGGCAGGTGGCGGGATTCACCTATCTCCATGAAGGGAAGGCGACCGTTGAGATTTCCACCGAAGCCTCGGTAGGATTCTTCCAGGCGATGGAGGATTCGGACGACCTCAAGCCGGCCCAGGATCCGCCGAATCTGGTTTGGTGCCGCCCCGGAACTTTCACCATGGGGAGCGCGGCGGATGAGACACGTCCGAACCTCAACTGGCACATGGTCTCCGAAGTGCCCGCCACCCTGGTGACGCTCACGCATGGATTTTGGATTGGCGCGTATGAACTGACGCAGCGGGAGTACATCGAGGTCATGGGCACCAACCTGAGCTACTTCACCAATGCCCCCAACCACCTGGATCTTCCCGCCGATCGACTGACATGGAACCAGGCGAGCAATTACTGCGCGCAACTGACCCGCCGTGAGCGTCAGGCGGGACGGCTTCCGGAGGGCTACACGTACCGGCTTCCGACCGAGGCCGAATGGGAATACGCCTGCCGGGCCGGAACCACCAACCGGTTCTACTTCGGCGACTATCCGGACTATTGGAATCGCCCGAAGACCACGCCGCTGGGGGAACACTCCTGGTACTTCCAGAACAGTCAGAAAACCGTCCACCCCCCGGGCGAGAAGGCGCCCAACTCCTGGGGACTTTATGATCTGTACGGGAATGTCTGCGAGTGGGTGATCGACCGCGCCGCGCCGTATCCGGGCGGGCACGTGACCAACTACGTCGCCACGAGCTGGATCAACCTGCGCGGGCAATCCTTCACCAACGCGGCCCCTGCCCCATGGTCCACCATGGCCATCTATCGGTCCGGAAACTGGAATGACACCGACCTGCGCGGACAGGGTTCCCCCGCGCGGATCGCGGGATGGAAAACCACCTTCTGGCAAAACCTGGGTCTGCGCATCGTCCTTGGGCCGGTCCTCCCCGGAGCCTGGCCCTACCGGGGCGAATGATCGGCCCAGCCTCCCGCCTCCTTCCGTCGACGTCCCATGAGCACCCTCCGTTCCCCACTTCCGATCGTCTGCAAGTCGGCCCGGAGTTGCCGAATCGCTCCCCCGATCCCGCCGTTCACCCATCGCCGGTGTCGTCGCCGCTCCGCCCTGCCCGCCATTGGATACGTCGCCGGATCGGGACGACGCCATCGTCCTCAGGACTGAGGCAACGTTGCCCGCTTCCGCGGAGGGCCTGCCTCAATCTTGGAGCCGGCCGACGTCGGGACGAGAGGAGGGTGCTGCGTTGAGAGGCCCCGGTGGACTTGCAGAAAAGGGATCCGAGAATTCTAGTCCGCACCGGACTGCGGGTGATCCGCAGGAAGACCCTGCCATGAACACCCGGTTTCTGATCGGCCTTGGACTTCTCCTAATGCTGCCCTGCGCGGCTGCGGAAAGGCCGCTCAATTTCCTGATCCTGTATGCCGACGACTGGCGTCACGACACGCTGGGATGCGCGGGCAACCCGGTGGTCCGGACACCCCATCTGGATCGACTGGCGAGCGAGGGCCTCCGCTTTACCCAGAACCGCGTCACGACCTCCATCTGCGGGGTCAGCCGCGCCTCGCTGTTCACTGGGCAATGGATGTCGCGGCATGGGAACCGCGCCTTTCTCGCGTTCCGGACGCCCTGGGCGGAAACCTATCCGGGTCTGCTCCGGACCCATGGCTACTTCGTCGGCCACGTCGGAAAATGGCACAACGGTGAATTCCCTGCCGGCAATTTTGACTTCGGACGTTCCTACTCGGGCACCCATTGGATCCAGCAGGCGGACGGCACACGAATCCATGTGACCCAGAAGAATGAGCGTGACGCGCTGGCATTCCTTCGGACGCGTCCGGTGGAGAAGCCATTCTGCCTCACCCTCGCCTTCTTTGCCACCCACGCCGAGGACGGGAATCCCCAACAATACCTGCCCCAGCCGGAGAGCATGCGCCTTTACGAGGACGTGACCATTCCGGTGCCGTCCAATGCCACGGAGGAATCCTTCCGTCGCCTGCCGCCCTTCATCGCCCACGAAAAGAACGAGGGCCGCCATCGATGGCACTGGCGATTCGATGAGCCGGCGAAGTACCAGACCATGATGAAGAACTACTATCGCCTGGCCAGCGAAGTGGACGCCACCTGCGGTCGCCTCCTGGAGGAACTGCAGAGGCAGGGCCTGCGGGAAAACACGCTGGTCCTCTTCACCAGCGACAACGGCTACTTCCACGCCGAACACGGACTCGCCGACAAGTGGTATCCCCACGAGGAAAGCATCCGCGTGCCCCTCATTGTTCGCGACCCCCGCATGGCCGGAGCCCAGCGCGGGCAAACCCGGGATGACTTTACGCTCAACGTTGATCTCGCTCCCACTCTCCTCGCCGCCGCGGGAATTCCCGCGCCGGTCACCATTCAGGGACATGACCTCGCCCCGCTCTATCTCGCGGCGGAAAAGCCGGAGTGGCGCACCGAGTTCTTCTACGAGCATCCCACCATCAACAATACCAATTTCATCCCCGCCTCGGAGGCACTCGTCCGCCGGGACTGGAAGTACTTTTTTTGGCCCGACTTCAAGACCGAGCAACTATTCGATCTGCACGCCGATCCCATGGAGGAGAATGACCGGATCTCCGACCCGGCGCAGGCGGGGCGTCTCGCAGAAATGCGCCGGCGATTTGCCGAACTGAAGGCCGCTGCCCGCTGACAGCACTCGGGTGTTCCGGAGACGACCTGGCTGCGTGAATCATTGCAAACCCCTGTGTCACCGGCCAACGTTTGGCCCTCGGGTTCCTCGCCACTGACCTGACTTCATCCCAGGAATTCAGGTGCAGTGCCGCCCGCGCTCCGCAAAACTTTTCCACCATCATGGCTGACCCGCGTTACGCCCGACTTGCCGACCTGCTCATCAATTACTCGTGTGACCTGAAGAAGGGCGAGCAGATCCTGCTCGATCTGATCGACATTCCCGACGAAATGGGTGTCGCACTGATCCGGGCCGCCCGGGCGGCGGGTGCGGTGCCGATAGCCGAAGTCCGTCACTCCCGCCTCGTCCGCGAGGCCATGCGCGAGACCGGACCAGCCCACGCCACGCTGGTACGTGACATCGAGTTGTCCCGCATGAAGCGGATGCAGGCCTACATCGCCATTCGGGGTTCCCACAATGCCTCGGAATCCAGCGATGTCCCGGGAGACCGCCTGCAGCTTTACTCCAAAACTCTCCGGCCCGTCTTGAACTACCGGGTCAACAAGACCAAGTGGTGCGTTCTCCGCTGGCCGACCCCCTCAATGGCGCAGGCAGCCAACATGAGCACCGAGGCGTTCGAGGACTTCTATTTCGATGTCTGCACCATGGACTACCGCCGCATGGCGAAGGCCATGGCGCCGCTGGTACGCCGGATGCAGCGGACGGACCGCGTCCACCTCAAGGGCCCCGGCACCGACCTCCATTTCAGCATCAAGGGCATCGGTGCCAAGCCCTGCGAGGGCACGCGGAACATTCCGGATGGCGAGGTTTTCTCGTGTCCGGTGAAGAACTCCGTCCAGGGTGCCATCAGCTTCAACACCCCCACCCTCTACGCCGGCACCAAGTTCGAAAACATCCGACTCGAGTTCAAGGATGGCCGGATCGTTCATGCGACGGGATCCAACGAGCGGAAGCTCAATGAGGTTCTGGATACGGACGCCGGGGCGCGCTACATCGGTGAGTTCAGCCTGGGGTTCAATCCGCACATCCTGAATCCCATGTGCGACATCCTCTTTGACGAAAAGATCGCCGGCTCGCTGCACTTCACCCCCGGACAGGCCTATGAGGACTGCGACAACGGCAACCGATCCGCTGTGCATTGGGACATGGTGCTGATCCAGCGTCCCGAATGCGGCGGGGGCGATGTCTGGTTCGACGGCGAATGCATCCGCCGCGACGGACGTTTCCTCCCGCGCGACCTGCAGCCGCTAAACCCGGAGAATCTGAAGTAGCGTCGGGCGCCGGCTGCGACCGTCCGGCACAGTCCCGTCAAGGCACCGAGCGAACTCTCCTCGACCGTGGTGTTTCTATGGGTCTGGGGGAGCGGGTGTGCCTCGCGGGCGGGGCGTGGGAGAATGGAACCGACCGTCCAACCGCCCTGCCGCTACCGGGACGCCGGCCGCCCGATGCGCCAGAGGCGTCCGTCGCTGCGAACAAACAGGGAGTCCGCCGCAATGGAGGGCGTCCCGATGATCGTCTGGCCAAGGTCCAGTTCACTGACCACCGCGCCTTCGGGCTTGGAGGGATCCACGACCTGCACCAGGCCCTTTTCGTTGACGCAGTACAGCAGTCCGCCCGCCGAAACGGGGGTGGCACTGAACGGACCCTTGAGCCGGAGCTGCCACAGGCGGCGGCCATCGGCGGTGTCCCCACAGCTTAGAATGCCCCCATCGTTCAGGGTGAACAGTCGGCTGCCGACCACCAGCGGACTGGACGTTCCGGGCCGCAACTGTCCCGACTTCCACACCGCCTTGGGCGGCTGGCCATCCGCGGGCGGTTCCAGCACCGTCAATCCTTGCGACGGTACATAGAGACGTCCCTCGCTCACCGTCGTGGAGGGCACCGTGGACGCTCCTTCGTCGAAACTCCACAGCGTGCGGCCGGTCGCGGGCTCCACCACGGAAAGGCCACGCGACGACTGCAGGA
>JBDKKE010000356.1:0-17489 GCA_039796255.1 Verrucomicrobiota bacterium
GCCGCTGGTACAACCGTCATTCCGGTCGCTTCGGGACCCTGTGGGCCGAGCGTTTCAAGAGCGTGTTGGTGGAGGATTCGCCGGGGGCGGTCCGCACGGTGGCCGCCTATATCGACCTGAACCCGGTGCGGGCGGGACTGGTGCAAGATCCCAAGGACTACCGGTTCTGTGGATATGCCCGGGCTCTGGCGGGGAACAAGGCGCTGCGCACGGGACTGATGAGTTGCCTGAAGCCCGGGAATTGGGCGGAAGCGGCGGCGGAATACCGGATGAGTCTGTTCGTGACGGCGGGGACTTCGGGCCGCAGCGACAAGGTGGCGCTGGACCGGGAGACGATCCTCGCGGAGTTGAAGCGGGGAGGGAAACTGAGCGTGGGCCAGATCCTGCGGGTCCGGGTGCGGCACATGACCGACGGGCTGGTGCTGGGATCGAAGGAATTCGTAAACGAGGTGTTCACCCAGCATCGGGAGAAGTTCGGGGCCCAGCGCAAGGACGGCGCGCGGAAGATCCGCGGCGTCCCGCTGGAGGGAATCCGGGTCCTCAGGGATTTGCAGGTGCGCACGTTAGGGTAGCGGGGCGCTACGGTCCGACGGTTCTGTTTAGGAGGCCTCGACTTGTTTCACGTTTCCTTGCCTCCGCAGGGTAGCGCGGAAGAAGCCTGCCTCCCCATTCAATTGTGATCGGTCGCGGGTAGAGTGGGTTTCAGTCGTTGGCAAAAGCCCGTCCCGATGCTGGCAGGATTCTGCAGCCGCATCCCATCCGACTTTCCGCTTCGCCCCAACAATCCAGCCACTCACCCCAGCAGGGCTTGCGGCGGTGGGCGCAACAGTGGTTAGTGTGGCCTGAGTTCACCGATGAATCCGACGCCGAATTCCCCCGCTCCCGAGCGGAAGAAGTATGTCCGGGCCGTGGGGCCGCGCCTGCGACTCCTGCTATTGGCGGTGTTTGGGCTGTTTGCGTTGCTGGGGGCGAATTCCGTCTACCTGAGCAGCATTACCTTCCTGAACTGGCTGGAGCGTGATCGTGGGGTCTCCTACGAGGACTATTTCTACCAATTTCAGTTTCTGGCCCATCTGGGGCTGGGGTTGATCATCGTGTTGCCGGTCATCGTCTTCGGACTCATCCACATCAAAAACTCCCATGACCGCCCCAACCGTCGGGCGGTCCGAGTCGGCTACGCCCTCTTCGCGGTAGCGCTGGTCCTGCTGTTCACGGGGGTGGCTCTGATGCGGATTGAAGGGTTCGAACTCAAGAATCCGAACCTGCGGTCGGCGAGTTACTGGGCGCATGTGGTCACCCCTTTTCTCTGCGTGTGGCTCTATGTGCTTCACCGTTTGGCCGGGCCGCGTATCCGGTGGAAAGTAGGGGTTTCTTGGGCGGTGGCGGTGGGCGTGGTGGCCTTGGGAATGATTTTCATGCACCGGCAGGATCCCCGTCGCTGGAATGTTCAGGCACCCAAGGAGGGGGAGAAATATTTTCATCCGTCCAGCGCCCGCACCGCCTCGGGCAACTTCATTCCGGCGAAGACGCTGATGAACAATGAGTATTGCCTGGAGTGCCATCCGGATTCCTACAAATCGTGGTTCCACTCCTCGCACCATTTCAGCTCCTTCAACAACCCGCTCTACCTGTTCAGCGTCAATGAAACGCGGCAGGTCGCCCTCCAACGGGACGGCAATGTGCAGGCGTCGCGGTGGTGTGCCGGGTGCCACGATCCGGCGCCGTTCTTCAGCGGGGCCTTTGATGATCCGAAGTTCGACATGACCAACCACCCGACCGCCAAGGCCGGGATTACCTGCACGGTTTGCCACGCGATCACCGGATTGGAGGGCGCGCACGAGGGAATGATCGGCAACGGCAACTTCACGATCGAGGAACCCATCCACTACCCCTTTGCCTTCGAACCCACCAACTCCTTCCTCTATTTCCTGAACAAACAGTTGGTGAAGTCAAAACCGGCCTTTCACAAGCAGACCTTCCTGAAGCCGCTGCACAAGTCGGCCGAGTTCTGCTCGACCTGCCACAAGGTCTCCATTCCCTACGCGGTCAATCACTACAAGGAATTCCTCCGCGGCCAGAATCACTATGACACCTACCTGTTGAGCGGCGTGTCCGGGGTCAACGCTCGCAGCTTTTATTATCCGGATCAGGCGAAGCTCAACTGTGCGGAGTGTCACATGCCCTTTCAGAAGTCCGACGAGTTCGGTGCAAAGTATCATGGCACCAACGACTATCTGGCCCTGCACAATCATCTCTTTCCCGCCGCCAACACTGGATTGGCGCACCTGCTGGGCTCCGAGGAAACCGTGAAGGCGCACCAGGCCTTCCTGAGGGATTGCATCCGGGTGGACCTGTTCGGCGTGAAGCAGGGAGGCACCATCGATGCGCCGCTCATCGCCCCGCTGCGTCCGCAGGTGCCCAAACTGCGCCGCGGACAGACCTACCTCCTGGAGGCCGTGGTCCGCACCCTGAAACTGGGGCATCCGCTGACCCAGGGAACGGTGGATTCCAACGAGATCTGGGCCGATGTGGCGGTGACGGGTGCGGACGGCGCGGAGGTTGGACGCAGCGGGGCCCGCGGACCGCATGGTGAGGTGGATCCCTGGTCGCATTTTCTGAACGTCTACATGCTGGACAAGGAGGGAAGCCGGATCGATCGACGGAATCCCCAGGACATTTTCACCCCGCTCTATAACAATCAGATCCCGCCCGGCGCGGCGCATGTGCTGCACTACAAGTTCACCGTGCCGGAGCATCAGGTGACCCCGCTGACGGTGGAGGTGAAGGTGCAGTACCGGAAGTTCGACACCATTTACCTCAACTATGTGTATGGGAACGGCTACACCAACGGACAACCGTTCCAGGTCACCAACACCTTGCCGATCACGACGCTGGCCAGTGATCGTCTGACCTTCGAGGTGGAGGGAGGCGAGGTGCTGGCGTCCACGAATTCCCCGACAACCATTCCGCCGTGGCAGCGGTGGAACGACTACGGCATTGGCCTCCTGCTCAAGGGCGACAAGGGCAGTGAAAAGGGAGAATTGGTCCAGGCGGCACAGGCGTTCGTCCAAGTGGAGAAACTCGGGCGCGCGGACGGTCCGCTGAACCAAGCGCGGGTGTACTTCAAGGAGGGGCGCCTGGGTGACGCGGTCGCCGCCCTGCAGCGGGCCAACGACACGAACCGCTTCAGTCCGTTAGGGAATCGCTGGACCATCGCCTGGCTGAACGGACTGGTGAACAAACAGAACGGCTATCTCGACCAGGCCGTGGCGGAGTTCACCAGCATTCTGGAGGACCGCTACCCGGAGCTTGAGAAGCGGAAATTCAACTTCAGCCGCGACTATGAAGTGATCAATGAACTGGGGCAGACCCTGTACGAGCGGGCCAAGGCGGAGCGGGCGAATCCCGAACGACAAAAGGAGTTCCTCCGCGCCGCGGTGCAGCGTTTTGAAAGCACGCTGGCCATCGACATTGAGAATGTCACCGCCCACCACAATCTCACCCAGCTGTACACCCAACTCGGCAACACGGTGAAGGCGGCCGAGCATCGGGCCCTGCACGAAAAGTATCGTGTGGACGACAATGCCCGCGACCGGGCGGTGGCGGCAGCCCGCCTGCGGGATCCGGCGGCGGACCATGCCTCCCAGGCGATCGTGATCTACGACCTCCAGCGCAAGCCGCCCACCGTGAACGCGGTGGCTGTCCGGGAATCCTCCGCCCACCGCTGATCATTCTCCGGCCACCGTCCCGCACGATTCTCCCTCCCTTGAATGAACTCTCCCAACAATCGCCCTGAAGATACTGAGGAACTGGTGGGGAATGACGACGTGGTGGTTGGCCGCGCCTTCCGGTTCTCCGCCATCGCGCTGGTGGTGCTGGTGGTCCTGGGGGCCGGCGCCTTCTGGATCCTGAAGCCCCGCACGGCGGCCACCAAGACCCAGGTGACGCGTTTGGCGGCACCGGTGGCCGCGGAGCAACCGGCGGCGCCGGTTCCCCTGGTCCGGTTCACCGATGTGACGGTGCCCGCAGGGATCCAGTTCCATCATGTGAATGGAGCCGACGGTGAGAAGCTGCTGCCGGAAACCATGGGCAGCGGGGTGGCGTTTCTGGATTTCGACGGGGACGGGGATGCGGACCTGTTGTTCGTGAACTCGACCGAGTGGCCCGGGCATCCGGCCGAGGGAGGCCGGGCCGCGACGTCGTCCCTCTACCGCAACGACGGCTCGGGAAAGTTTACGGACGCGACGGCGGGCTCCGGGCTCGACGTGCCGCTTTACGGAATGGGGGTGGCAACTGGCGACTACGACAACGATGGCCGGACCGACGTTTTTCTCACCATCGTGGGGGGAGGACGATTGTTCCATAATGAAGGGGACGGGAAGTTCAAGGACGTGACCGGCGTTGCCGGCGTGGCTGGGGATTCTCAGGACTGGAGCACGGCCGCCACCTTCTTCGACCTGGATAACGACGGTGATCTCGATCTGTTCGTGGGCAATTACGTCCGCTGGTCGCGGGACATTGATGCGCAGGTGGGGTACAAGATCGACGGTACCCACCGCGCCTACGGCCCTCCCATGAATTTCCAGGGAGCGTTCCCCCGACTGTACCGCAATGAGGGCGGAGGGAAATTCGCCGACATCTCCCAGGCCGCAGGAGTGCAGGTGAAGAATCCGTCCACGGGGGTCCCCATAGCCAAGACTCTGGGAGTCGCGGCGATCGATGTGGACGGCGACGGCTGGATGGATCTCGCGGTGGCCAATGATACGGTGCAAAACCTGATGTTCCGCAATCGTCACGATGGCACCTTCGAGGAGATGGGCGCCTTGAGCGGATTCGCCTTCGACAGCTATGGAAACGTCCGCGGAGCGATGGGCATCGACGCCTGCCGCTTTACCAAGGAAGGCAAGATCGGCTTGGCGATCGGCAATTTCGCCAATGAGATGACCGCCCTGTGCGTCGCCCAGGACACCCCGGGGGGCGGATCGCATCCCCTCTTTTCCGACGAAGCCATCGCTTGGGGCATTGGTGGTCCGAGCCGCGATCCTCTCAAGTTCGGCATCTTCTTCTTCGACTACGATCTCGACGGACGGTCTGACCTGCTGACGGTGAACGGCCATCTGGAGGAGGAGATTGGCAAGATTCAGAATGGGCAGCGGTATCAGCAACCGGCGCAGCTCTTCTGGAATGCCGGCGATGCGGGATTCGCGGCAGTGCAGGCGGCCCAGGCGGGGCCGGATCTCTTCCGTCCGATCGTCGGGCGCGGAAGTGCCTACGCCGATGTGGATGGCGATGGGGATCTCGATGTGGTGTTCACTCAGGTGGGCGGTGCCCCGCTCCTGCTTCGGAACGATCAGGCTCTGGGCCACCACTACGCCCGGTTGAAGTTGGTGGGAACCACGTCCAACCGCGACGCGGTCGGGGCCCGGGTGAAACTCACCGCCGGAGGGCATTCCCAGTGGCGCGACGTTTCCCCGACGCGGAGTTATCTGAGTGCGAGCGAACTTCCGGTGACCTTCGGGTTGGGGAACGAGGGCAGGGTGGATCGCGTAGAGATCCAGTGGCCCGGGGGAAGCCGGCAGGTATTGACGAATGTGCCCGTGAATCAACTGACGGTGGTGAAGGAATCCCCGTCGGTGGAGTGAAAGGCCGGCCGTTGGTCCCTGTGCCGGTGCAGTGGCGAATGGACGCCGTTGCAGGAGCCCGGCATGGAAGTGACGGGCGACGTGCATAGACTCCATCTTCCCGGTCCACGGCGCCGCGGGTTGCTCTTCCTTCGCCCTCGCCGGAAACTTGATTTTCACGCAGGACCCGCAAGGTCCGATGGAGTCGCTGGTCTGTCACGATGCCGCGACGGTTCGCAAGATCTGGAAACATCCGGCCGAGGGCCACCCGGAGGATCCTGTGGGCGGTCATGCTGACGCTTGGCGAAACCAGCCTTTTTGCGACCCTTTTGACTGGCCTCCCACTGCGTTTGGATCCCATCACCGAAGCCGTGGTGTGGAGAGTAGGCGGAAAGGAAGTGTCCAGCCGCAGTCTTTCCCCGTGGGGTTTTTCCGCTTCGCCGCTCGTCATGGGCTTGGCGGTGATCGTCCATGCAAGTGGTTCCCGCGACAGAGGTTTTTTCGCGTTTGGCGCGTTTTCAATTTGCGGAATCGCAAATTGTACGTATGGAGTCTTCGCGTTTTCTCTCCATTTCATTTTTCAAGGATTTCTGAACGATGTCGCCACGTCTCCCAGCAGGCTTTACACCATGGAATTTTGTTTCTGGAATGCAGAAGCATCTGGGATTCGGTTTGCCGATCCGTTGACGGCAAGGTTGATCGCGGCGAGCAACGGGTTTTACCCACTAATACCGATTTCGAATTGAATGGTTTCAATGAGAGGGATTCCGGAAAGGTGCGAACTGCCCGAAAGCCGGTGTCTTTTACGGTTCTCAAGTGGGTTTTTTAAAGCCGCTATGTTGATATCCTGGCGGGCGAGCCATCCTGTCTCCAAGGACGGTGAGAGACGAGATCGATGGGCCACACGGGTCAAGGGGATGAGAGGTTGAACCCATACCGGTCGCAAAGGTCAGGGGCCTGCCGGAAGTCAGGATGGATCCGCCTTTGTTGCGGACTAGCGGCGGTATGCGGACTGCTGTCGATGCCCGTGTTGTCGGATCAGATTTCCATTAATTCCGGCGTCATCGGCGGCGGCGGCGGCGTTTCCGTTGGCGGTCCACCCAGTGTTTCGGGCACGGTCGGCGAGCCTGGGGCGGGAAGTCCCATGCAGGGAACGTCGTTCACCATCCGGCCGGGTTTTTGGAATATTGTTGCTGCACGCCCCGTTCCGATCCAGGTCCCGGTACGTACCGTGTGGCAGATCGGGGTCGACAATGATCCCTCAGTCCTGCCCTACCGACCGACTGCGGAATTCAGCATTGAGAACTCCCGCAACGATGCGCCCCCGGGGAAGGTGACCCGCCGGGTGGGGGATCCGCAGTATGTCGCCGGGACCAACCCGACTGCCGACGACGACTTTTACTTTCAGGGTGGGTACCCGGCAGGTTTCAACGGGTTGCTGTCCGCCTTGGCTGTGCCCAACGATGAGCCGCCGGCGGCCTGGGAACGGGCGCATACGACGAGCGATACCACGAATCGCGTTCACTTTATCCTGGATGCCTCCCAGGTGACTGCCCAGGCCTCATTTCGGTTGAGCCTTGAGCTGGTGTTTGGGGGGACGTCGATTGGCGGAACGGTGCAACCGGGATTTGCCGAACACGACATCGTTGTGCGCTACCGGAACTCCGTCGGAGCCGCCACACAGCTGTTCACCGGTCGGGTGACGCGGAGCACGAATATGGTGATCCCCTTCGCCGCCTCCGGAGTGGGGGCAACGGCCGGGGCGAATACCCTGGAGATCGTGCGCACCGGCCCCTCGGTGGCCGGCGTCTCCTACTGGATCCAATACGACTACCTGCGACTGGAGTCTCGTCCGCTGGCCAACACGCCTCCGGTTTTCGTCGCACCGGTCAACCGGGAGGTGGACGAACTGAGCATCCTGTCTTTTGGATTGGGTGCCTCGGATTCCGATCTTCCCGCACAGGCGCTGGCCTATTCGCTGGTCAGCGGACCCGTTGGCCTGACCGTGAGTGGGGAAGGCTCGGTGTCCTGGATCCCCACCGAGGCGCAGGGACCGGGAGTTTATACCGTGGTGGTCCGGGTGACGGACAACGGTCTCCCGGCACTCAGCGATACCCGATCGTTCACGGTGGTCGTCCATGAGATGCCTGATACGACCGCACGTACCGAGTGGCAGATCGGGACCGACAATGTTCCCTCAGTCCTGCCTTACCGACCGACTGCGGAATTCAGCATTGAGAACTCCCGCAATGATGCGCCCCCGGGGAAGGTGACCCGCCGAGTGGGGGATCCGCAGTATGTCGCCGGGACCAATCCGACCGCCGACGACGACTTCTATTTTCAGGGCAGGTATCCCGTCGGTTTCAACGGGTTGTCGTCTCCCCTGGCCGTGCCCAACGATGAGCCGCCGGCGGCCTGGGAGCGGGCTCATACGGCGGGCGATACCACCAATCGTGTCCACTTTATCCTGGATTCCTCCCAGGTGACCGCCCAGTCCTCATTTCGGTTGAGCTTTGAGCTGGTGTTTGGGGGGACGTCGATTGGGGGAGTGGTGCAGCCCGGATTTGCCGAACACGACATTGTTGTGCGCTTCCGCAACTCCGTCGGGGCCGCCACGCAGCTGTTCTCCCAACGGATCAGCCGGGACACCAACATCGTGATCCCATTCGCTGCTTCCGGGGTGGGGGCGACGGCTGGGGCCAATACCCTGGAGATTGTGCGGACCGGTCCCTCGGTGGCCGGCGTTTATTATTGGATCCAGTATGACTACCTCCGGTTGCAGAGCCTCCCTGCGGCCGGCGTCGCGGCCTCCAGTCCAAGGGCACCTCTCCGGGCCAGTGCGGCCAGCCCGACTGCACCTGGGGTCGTTCGCACCGAGATACTCAGGGTCGACGGGTTGGACTTCCTCGCCATCACCTTTGACGTCTCCGGACGATCACCGTCCGGTCAGGGCTATACCATCGAGGTTTCCGACGACCTCGAGCATTGGTCGCCGTATCGAATCGAGGCCTCCGACCGGGTGCAAAGCGGCCCCAATCAGTCGCCTTCCGTTCAGGTGTTGCTGCCGCTTGGGGAAGTGGGCATGCGGTTCCTGCGACTCCGATTCCCCTGATGCGAAATCCGGAACCGATAGTGAGGCGATTGCCACATGAACACTGACTTGAAATCCGCAAGGCGCCCCGCCCTTGATGACCCGAGGCCGGGATTCAATTCCGTTCAGCCGAATCGAACCTGCGGAGTCCGCCCGGACCATGGCGGGAATTGCCGTCCGTACACCGACGCTCACCCGTTCCTGGGCATTGAGCCCCGCAGCGGGGGGCGATTTGACGTTGCAGGAATATTTTCAGTGTCTTTATTGGTGCCTCCAATTGGGTGTGGAGAATCACCTCGGGGTGAAGTAACGGTTCCCTGACTCGAAGTGCCCGTCACACCCTGCGAACCTAATAGTGATTAAACGTATCTGTCATTTCCGTTGCTGGTTGGTTGAGGGCGTTTCGGGCGCATTCCTTTCCCAATTACCCTGGAGCATCGCCACCCGCGGCCACTGCCATCCAATCGCGTTTCTTGCCGGATGCCTGCTTTTGGGCGTGGGGATGCCGTCGGGCAGCGGGGCCGCAGTACCAGCGGCCCCGTTCCTCTACCAGGGGCTCCTGAGCGACGGCGGCGTGGTGCCGGCAGGCGGTCGGTATGACATGGAGTTCGGCCTTTGGAACGCGCCGACGGGAGGAGTTCGGGTGGGCAGTCCGCTGGCGTTGGAGGCGGTGGTCAATACCAATGGTGTTTTCTCCGTCAGTCTCGATTTTGGCGCGGGGTTATTTGATGGGTCGGTTCGCTGGCTGGAAGTCTCCGTGCGCACCAACGGCAGCACGACACCGTATCAGGTGTTGTCGTTTCGGCAGGCTATCGCCTACACGCCGCAGGCTATTTTTGCCCTGTCGGTGGCCGATGGTTCGGTGACGGCGACGAAGGTGGGCGGGGTTCTCGGAGCCTCGAGCATTCCTTTGTTGGACGCCTCCAAGATCGCAACCGGGACGCTCAGCGACGCACGGCTGCCGGTGAACCTGGCGCGGCTCAACGGAACCAACCTCTTTACGGGCACCAACGAATTCCGCGGCCCCCTGGTGGCGACCAACGGATCCAACCGGATCTCGGGAATTTTTACGGGCAACGGCGCCGGCTTGACCAATCTTTCGTTGTCCGTGGCCACGTTGGACGCCTCCAAGATCACGACCGGGACGCTCAGCGACGCACGGCTGCCGGTGAACCTGGCGCGACTTAACGGAACCAACGTCTTTACGGGCACCAATGAGTTTCGCGGTCCCCTGGTGGCGACCAACGGGTCCAACCGGATCTCGGCAATTTTTTCAGGCAACGGCGCCGGGCTGACCAATCTTTCGGTGCCGACGGCCAGTCTGGTTGGCTCCCTCACCGCCGGTCAGATCCCTGGTCTTGACGCCTCCAAAGTCACCAGCGGTACGCTGGCGGATGCCCGCCTTGGGGGGGGCATCGCGCGATCCGCAGACGTCACGAGTGCGATCAACACGGTGAGCAACGTGCTGGGGAACCGCCTGACTGGGACCAATGATCTTCTGGCGGCGCAGATTCAGGCCCTGACGGTCCAGGTGGCGGCGTTGACTGCCGCCGTGGGCTCGGGGTCCGGAGGGGGATCGAGCCTTCTGCCCGGCGCGACGTTCGTCTCGGGGAATCCGGCCGACCCGCTGTTGCTCGCCAGCGGCATGCGGGCGGTGTCCACGGTTCCCGCGCCGGCTTGGCGCAGCAGTGCGGCCTCCGACGTCCTGACCGCCCGCACGGATCACCGTGCAGTCTGGACTGGCGGGGCGATGATCGTTTGGGGCGGGTTTCTGGGAGAAGGGCGGTATTCGGGCGCCGGCGCCACCTATTCGCCGGATCTGGATTCCTGGACGCCCGTTTCCCCGGTCAACGCGCCGGTGGGGCGAAGCGCCCACACCGCGGTCTGGACCGGATCGGAACTGATCATCTGGGGCGGGTTCTCCGGGACCGGTGCGCTGCGGTCGGGCGGTCGGTATTCGCCCACGACGGGCAACTGGGTCCCGGTGAACACCACGGGTGCCCCGACGGCACGCGAGGGGCATCTGGCCGCCTGGACGGGAAGCCGCATGGTGATCTGGGGAGGCAAGAATGGCAGCACGCCCCTGGCGGACGGGGCGAGTTACAGCCCGGCCAATGATACGTGGGCCGCATTGCCCGCGCCCAACGCGCCGGCCCCGCGATCCTCCGCCACCGGCCTCTGGACCGGAGACCGCTGGCTGGTGTGGGGCGGGGAAGGTGCCTCCAGTGAGTTGAACACCGGGGCGCAGCTCTTGTGCGTCAATGGGGTTCCCTCGGAATGGCGTTCGATTTCAACCGCGGGGGCCCCGTCCGGTCGGAGCCGGCATTCGGTCGTTTGGACGGGCAGTCGCATGCTGGTCTGGGGAGGATCGCGATCGGGCGTCCCCTTGAATGATGGGGCATCGTACAACCCGACGAACGACACCTGGACGACGCTGCGCTTGAGTGGCGCCCCCACGGGTCGGACACACCACAGCGCAGAATGGACCGGTACCGAGATGGTCCTCTTCGGCGGCGAAACGGCGTCCGGGATCACCGCCACCGGCGGCGCCTATGATCCCGCGTCGGACACATGGCGCGTCCTGGCCAATCCTGGTTCGCCCGTGGCGCGCAGCGGAGCGGCCGTCGCATGGACCGGCACGGAGATCCTCTTTTTTGGTGGCCGCGGCGACACCGGTTCGCTGCTCACCGCCCTTCAACGCCTGACTCCCCAACCCGCCTGGACTTTCTTCCGCAAGCCATGAATCGAACCCTTTCCCGCGTGCGCATCCTGGCGACGGTGGTGGCGCTGCTGTTCGGCGCCCTCCCGGGTGCCCGGGCCCAATGGCAGACGCAGTCCTTCACACTCAAACCCGGGTGGAATGCGGTGTTCCTCCATGTGGACGCGTCACATGTGGGGCTGGATTCCCTGATCAGTGGCCCGGCGAACCCGATTGCCGAGGTGTGGCTGTGGCAGCCTTCCGCGTCCAGCGTGCAGTTCACCACCACCCCCCAACAGCCCTCGGCGCCGAACAGTCAGTGGGCGGTCTGGGACCGTTCACCGGTAGTCGCCGACAGCCTCACCAGCCTGATCGCGAATCACGCCTATCTGGTGCGCAACACCAATACGGTGGACTACGTCTGGACCCTCAAGGGACAGCCGGTGCCGCCGGACTACCAATGGACCTCAACCGGTCTGAACTTCATCGGCTTCCCCACCCCCGCGGTCGCCGCGCCGGACTTCGACACCTTCCTGGTGCCGGCGCCAGAACTGCAGCGCACGGCGGAGATCTATCGCTATCCGGGCGGGGATTTGGGGCCGAACAATCCGACACGCGTGTTTCCCAACCAGTTCCGCTCGACGCCCGCCCGGAGGGGAGAGGCCGTCTGGATCCGCTCGGGCACCGCCTACAATCGCTACTTTGGACCGATCGAGGTCAATCTCCAGGACCCGGCGGGAATCCATTTCGGAGACAGTCAGGGGGTCTTTTCGGTCCGCCTCAGGAACATCACCGCGTCCGCCCAGACCGTCACGCTGAGTCTTCTTCCCTCGGAGGCGCCCCCTGCGGGCCAGCCCGCCATCACCGCCACGCCGGCGTCATGGCTGTTGGTGCGGGGTGCCCTCAATCCCTCCACCTTGACGTATGATCACACGGCACTAACCGGGCCGAAGAGCTTCACTCTCGCAGCGCAGGGCCAGATTGGATCAGAACTGGAGGTCGTGCTGGGCCTGAATCGCTCGGTCATGAGCGCCCCCGCCGGATCCGGGTATGCCAGCATCCTGCGTTTCGCGGATACGGGCGGCCTGTCACAGATTGATGTGCCGGTGACGGCGTCGGTGGCGGACACTTCCGGGCTCTGGGTGGGTGGAGCGAATGTGACGCGGGTGGGCCAGTACCTGAAGACCTACGTGACGGACGGTAACGGACAACTGCTGCTGGGGCCGGTGGGGGCCTCGGGACAGGCTTACCTCTCCTCCGGAACCAACACCGCCCTGACGGCCGTGGCGCGACCGTTTCCCCTTCGCCTGATCGTGCATCACAACGCCGCGACAGCGCTGGCCACCCTGCTGCAGCGGGTGTACGTCGGGATCGACCCCGCGACCAATGCGATCGTGACCACGCAGGAGTCCCAGTTGAGTCCGGCCGCCATCGGTTCGGCGCGCCGCATCAGCGCCACCCACCTGCCGTTTTCCCATGAGAACGACGGCTGGCCGCGGAGCCTCGGGAAATTCCAGTTGGGGACCAACCTCGTGTTCAATGTCCTTCTGGATCCCAACGACCAGGCCTCCAATCCGTTCCTGCACACGTTTCATCCCGATCATGACAACCTCCAGTCCGATTTCAGGACGGTGGAGCCCCAGGGGGTGGAATCGTACGGCGTGAACCGTCAAATCACGCTGACCTTCACCGAACCGGCCGCGGACTTTGCCAGTCTGACCGCGGGAACCGACACGGTCGGGGGAAGCTACTCCGAGGTCATCACCTTCCGCGGACTCAACGGCCAGTCCCGGGCATTCACCCTGACGGGTGTGTTCACCCTCAACCGCGTCAGCCCCATTTCCACGCTGACCCAAAACTGATCCCCGTGATCGAGATCCCCGTTGTGCCATGAAGACTTTTCGAAACCACCTAACTCCATTCCTTGTGAACACTCCCCGAATGCTCGCGGCTGCCGGCGCTGCACTCCTCCTGATGACCCCCCTCCCAGCCGCCCGCGCCGCGAATGCCAATCCACCCGGTCAGCTGACCTTCCAGGGCTTTCTGACGGACGGAAACGGGGTGCCCCTGGGCAATGCGGCCCCCACCAATACGCCGGTCATCTTCCAGATTTTCACGGACAGCATCGGCGGTTCCCCGCTGTGGGGATCGATCCAGACCGTGACCGTCGACAAGGGCCATTTCAGTGTCCTGCTGGGGGAAGGCACCGGAAACGGGAGCGATCCCTTCACCGCGGATCTTTCCTCCCTCTTTTCGGGTGCTGATGCCTCGGACCGGTTTATCCAGATCACGGTGGGCACCAGCGCGATTCTGCCACGGCTGCGATTCCTGTCCTCGCCCTACGCCCTGCTGGCCAGGACCGCCACCAGCATCGTGAAGAATGGGACCGAAGTGTTTGATGGGAGCACCCTGAACGCGGAGAGGTTGAGCGTGACCGGGGAGGTGACAGGTCCCCTCAAGGTGTCGGGAGAACTGAGGGTCAATTCCCTGGTGGTCACCAACGGTGCCGTCGTCGGATCCCTCAGCACCGGCGGGGCCGTCGTTGCCGGCTCCTTTTCTGGAAATGGGGCCGCCGTGACGGCGATCAATGGCGCGAACATCAGTACGGGAACGATCTCTGAATTACGGCTGCCGACCCTCACCGGTGCCGGCAGGGTGGCCAATTCGGCCACGACCGCCACCAGTGCCAATGCGGCGAATACCATTGTGGCCAGGGATGGTGCGGGGAGTTTCACCGCCGCCAATATCACTGCTCTCAGCAACATTCAGGCCCCAAAAATCAATCTCGGATCGGCTCCTGTATCCGCGAATGCGCTGGGTGTTCAGAACGGAAACGTCAATCTATTTGCTTCTCCAACTTCATTCGGGACCTGGGTTCCATCCACCGATGGCCAATATTATGCTAATTTTGTAGCAGCGGTAACTGACCTGTTTTTAATGGTAACCGTGACTGCGCCGACCCCCCCGGGAGTCGCCGCAGATAATATAAATTGTGCCATTTTTGCAGAGATATCTCAAAACGGTATTGATTTTATCAGAGTCGGAGCGGCCTCGATCAACTCCGTCCATAATGATGATTGGCCAATCTACGCGAACAGTTTCATGATCGCCGTCCCTCAAAATTACATCTACCGCTTACAGTATGTCGCTGTCGCGGGCAATGGAACTTATAAGCCAAATGTTTCTATGATGCAGGTTAGATTCGGAAAGTAATTGTCTTTGGATAATACTATAATCAAACGGCAAGATTGATCCATTCCAGTCAAAACCCCGCAGAATCGATCGCTGGCAGGGGTCAGTTTTCGCCAATCCGGATCGGCCCAATGAACGCACGCCTCAGACTTTCCCCCGCCATGAACTGGCTGTCTGCCCTCCTGTCACTCCACCTGGTGACTCTGGCCGCACTTTCTGCGGCGGAGGTGGTGCAGTTCAGCCAACCGGCCATGCTGCGCTCCACCGATACCCAGGGGACCAATTTCCAACGCGGGGTCAATTTCCAGTCGTTCCGCGGCGTCCCGCTTTCGAGCACCATCGGAGATCCGTCAGGCTCGGACGGGCGGCAGCCAAATCCCAACAGCGCCCAGACCAACCAGTTCC
Organism: Verrucomicrobiota bacterium; assembly: GCA_039796255.1. Lineage (GTDB taxonomy): Bacteria > Verrucomicrobiota > Verrucomicrobiia > Limisphaerales > UBA9464 > UBA9464. Next base: position 15,008 of record JBDKKE010000356.1, read on the forward strand.
GGGTGTTCCTTTCTTTTGGCTCGGTGGTTCGAGCCCAACCGAGCCCGTCGGAAACTCTCGACCCGGGCCTCAACTACGCCCAAAACGCCAGACGTCTGAAGCTGCCAGCCTATCCGGAAACCGGTCCCGTCTCGATTGTCCTGATCTCGGCCCAGGTGGGTGGCAGCTATTATTCCCGGCCGGCATCTCTCCTGTTCGGATCGGTCATCGCTCGTCCCCCGACGGATGAAGGTGGATCCATCCTCCCGACGAATGTCGCGCCCACGGACTATTGGGCTCCGGAACCCTACACAACCGACAACCACGCCTCAGCCCTGTATCATTACAGTCCGCATGCGCGGGCCGTCTTTGCCGTCACCCCGGGGCCGGTGACCGTGACCTGGAAGAAGGCGGTTCCCGGTTTGTCCACCGCCGGCCTTCCCGCGGGGACCTTTGTGGTGGAACCCGGTGGCCTGGTGTATCGCCTCACCAATGTGAACTACATCGTTTCAGGCAGCGCATCAAAGGCCCCCCGCAAGATGTACTGGACCGAGGGCGTGTTCAAAACGATTGGAAAACCCGTCAATGTTCCGGCGGCGCGCGTCAGCACGGTGCTGCCGGTTTATACCCCGGCATTTCCAGCCACCAATGCCGCGGAGTATGTGGCCCCGGGGCAGACCTTTCTGGCCGCCGCCACCAACCGCCTTCAGGAGCTCCGCACGCTGTGGTTTGACGCTCAGCTGCAGCAGATCCTGGCCTACAACATTCAGGGACGCGTCTTTGTTGAACTTCTTGGAGAATCAAGAGGCGACGGCACACTGCGTTATCTGGGAAATGAAATCGTGGATGTCTATCAGCAGGTGGCCCCCAGGGACCTTGTGGCAGAGCTCGGGGAGAAGATCGACACGGGTGAGAATGCCGCCCGGAATCTCGAATTGAATCCGGAACCACTCGCTGCGGCGTCCACGGTGGACCCCTTCCTGCTGCCCAACGCGGTCAGCGGCTCCGATCGGGTCGAGTATTATGCCGCCAAGGAAACGCTCAACGTGAACGATGTCCTGGTGCATTGGACGGAAGCCGGCGTGGAGGGTCTTCGCTGGCCGTCCGTTTATTCCCGCTACCAGCTGATCTGGCCCAATCAGATCTCCCGCTACAGCCAGTTCGTCCGACCGCTGGTCGCCACCGAGGCGGAGGCGATGGAAACCGCGGTGCCTCTGCCCACGGAGAACGCCCCCTCCATCCAGTACCAAGACAAGGATCGGCAGGGCCGCATCCGCGCGAAATTGACCGACTCCTTCGCGTTTTACTCCTTCCTGGATCCGGCCCTCCCGGCCCATCGATCCCTGCTGCTGTACCGTTCCGGGGAGCAGATTGCCTTTGAGCGGGTCTTTTCCTGGCTCGACGAGAGCCTCAAGGTGCCTTCGACGTTCGCGGGGACTTTGGCGACCAACTTGAGCAGTTGGAACCCGTCGACCACGACGTTTGACTGGAGCGCCCCGAACTCGGCGGATCGCCTCAATTCCCCCCGGATCGTGGATTCGGTGGCCCCGGTTGGCGTCCGAATCGCGCCCCCCACGGAGGAACCGGATCTCGCCGGGCATGTCCACCAGGGCCGCGGCACCTCGTTCAACCCGGGTGCGTATCGTGATCCATTTAGCGCCGGGTTTGAGGCGGCGAATCTCGGGGCCATTATCCCGGTCAATGCGATTCCGGGAACCAACCGGTTGGAAGTCTGGTGGTTCCGGCCCAACAGAACCAACGACGTCCGTAATGTTGCCAACGGATTCAAGTCCGTCTACTGGCCCGAGGTCATCGGCCGCTACACACTGGTCTGGCCGGCGGGTTCGGATGAGATCGTGCTGGCCAGCAATGACGGTTCGGGGGCGCTGGAGAGTTTGCAGGCCTCCGGGACGATCTATACCCAGAACAACCCGGACCTCGCGGGCTACAACCCCAATGAGGAACATGCGTTGATGCTGGGTGGACAGGCATACGCGCTGCGGGATGACCTGAACCTGACGGCAGGCACGGTCCCGGCGCTCCTGTCCGGACCCTCGGCAACGTATTCGTCGGAGCCCTATGTGCTTTTGGATTACACCGAAGCGGACGGCCGGCCGGCCATGCGCACCTTTCGGGTGCTGCGGGAGAAGTCGTCCGCGGGGATCGTTTTTGACTATGTCGTCGAGGCCGGCCGGACGCTGCAGCCTCCGATGCCCCTCCCATTTCTGCCGGCGCCGGTGGCTTATAGGACCAATCGTGTCGGTGGGTCCCCGATCATTGAAACGGTGAATTACAACCAGGAGCCCGCCGAGACCTCCGGCGATCTTCCCACCGGGTGGTCCAGCAGTCAGTTGACCGGTCCTTATTCCCATTATTCCAGGTTTACCTTCCGGGATCGCAAGAATGACTTTTGGGTGATGCGCGGACTGCATGCCGGATTACCGTCCCTCAGCGCCGGGACCTATAGTTCTGGATCCGGGACTTTCAGCGCCACGCTTCCATC
>JBDKKE010000357.1:0-15354 GCA_039796255.1 Verrucomicrobiota bacterium
TCCACCCGCGCCCCACTACAGATCCGCTGCGTGCGGGAATACCCCTGGATGGAACGTGGGAAGCGTCGGCGTGTTGGGGCTACCCCCGATCCGCGTTGTTTATCCACGAGCCCAACGGGGAAATATGGGGACTCGGATACCTCGTCCCTCCAAGTCAGGAAGGGCGCTTGCGCGCGAGTTGGCGGCGGAGGTCGGCCAGCGGGAGGGTGTTCAGGACGTCGGCTTTGGTGAGCCAGCCTTTGCGGGCGATGCCGGCGCCGAGCCGCAGGAAGGCGGCGTGGTCCAGACGATGGGCGTCGCAGTTGATCACGCACTTCACTCCCTTGGCAGTCGCCCGCTGCCAGAGACGCCAGTCGAGATCGAAGCGGTAGGGCGACGCGTTCAACTCGATCCAGGTGCCATGCGCCGCGCAGGCGTCGATGACAGCGTCCAGATTCACCTTGTAGGCGTCCCGTTCCAGCAACAGGCGTCCGCTCGGGTGCCCGATCATGTGCACGAAGGGATTGGCCGCAGCATCCACCAGGCGCCGGGTGTTCTCCGCCTCACTGCTGGCGGGAACGTGCAGGCTCGCCACCACGACCTCCAGTTCCGCCAGCACGTCGTCTGCGAAATCCAGGCCGTCCTTGAGCACGTCCACTTCGGTGCCGGTCAGCAGGCGGAAGTCGGCACCCTCGTCCTCCAGTCGCCGGTTCACCCCGGCGACGGCGGCGATCTGCAGACGAAGACGCTGAGAGTCGAGTCCGTTGGCCTGGAAACTGGCGCGGGAATGATCGGTGATGGCCCAATACGCCAGCCCCAGCTCCTGCATGTGGGTGGCGATCTCGTCGAGGGTGTTGCGGCCATCGGACCAGTTGGAGTGATTGTGCAGCGATCCCTTGAGTTCGGTCCATTCGATGAGGCGTGGCAGCGGACCCGCCTCGGCGGCGGCCATCTCCCCATGATCCTCGCGCATCTCCGGCGGCACGTACTCCAGACCCAGCGTGCGGTAAATGCCCTCCTCGTCATTGCACGGTTCGCACAGGGCCGGATCCCGCGTCTCCTCCTGGCTGCGGAACAATCCGTATTCATTGAGCCGCAGTCCGCGCGCGATGGAGCGCTGGCGCATGGCGATGTTGTGCTCTTTGGATCCGGTGAAGTAGGCCAGGGCAAACGGATACTCCCGTTCGTTGACCACCCGCAGATCCGCCTGAATCCCCGACGCCAACAGCACGCTCGCTTTGGTCTCGCCGCGGGCGAGGATGGTGGCGATGCCGGGCTGCTCCACGAAGAACCCGATGACCGCGGCGGGATTCCGTGAGGACACCACGAAGTCCACATCGCCGATGACCTCCTTCCAGCGCCGCAGACTGCCGGCGGTGGAACAGCGGGTGACGTCCGGATGTCCCCGCAGTGCTTCCAGGATTGGCTCCGCCGCCTCCAGGGCGTCGATCAGACGGTGCCGCGAGGCGAACTGACGCTTGAAGGCGATGGCCTCGAGAATCTTGGTCTGTGACTTCTCCCCGAAGCCGTCCAGGGCCGCCACGGTCCCCGCCTTGCAGGCCGCCTCCAGCGCCTCGATGGAGTCCACGCCCAGCTCGTCATAGAGCTTCTTCACCTTCTTCGGCCCGACGCCCTGGATCTCCAGCATGGCGATGAGTCCGGGCGGAAGGGAGGCCTTGAGTTCCTCGTAATAGGGAAGGCGTCCGGTGGTGACCAGGGTGGTAATCTTTTCCCGCAGCGCCTCGCCGATGCCAGGCATGCCCGCCAGCCGTCCCTCGGCGACGATCTTCTCCAGAGGTTCGGAAAGTCCCTCCAGTGTGCGCGCGCCATTCTGATAGGCGCGCGTCTTGAACGGGTTCTCCCCCTTCAATTCGAGCAGGGTTCCAATTTCGAGCAACACTGCGGCCACCGCCTCCTTGTCCATGCGCGCGACCGTAAGACCCGCCGCCCCGCTGCAAAGCGGAAACTCACCGGTCAACCGAATGGCGCCCCCGGGGGACGAGATTCTCGAGTCCCTGATCCCAACGGATTCCAATTCGTCCGGGCGGTCAGGCGAGGATCGGGCGGACGATGTTGCCGTGGACGTCGGTGAGCCGGAAGTGGCGGCCCTGGAACTTGAAGGTGAGGCGGGTGTGATCAATGCCCAGCAGGTGCAGGACCGTGGCGTTGAAGTCGTGGATGTGAACCGGGTTCTCCACGATGTTGTAACAGTAGTCGTCGGTGAGCCCGTAGCTCATTCCGGGCCGCACGCCGCCGCCGGCCATCCAGAGCGTGAAGCAGCGGCCGTGATGATCGCGGCCGTAGTTGTCGGCGGTCAGCGAGCCCTGCGAATAGACCGAACGTCCGAACTCGCCGCCCCAGATGACCAGGGTGTCGTCGAGCAGACCGCGCTGCCGAAGATCCTCCACCAACGCCGCGCTGGGCTGATCTACGTCGCGGCATTGTCCGCGGATCTGCTTGGGCAGGTCGCCGTGCTGGTCCCAGCCCCGGTGCATCAACTGCACAAAACGGACGCCGCGTTCGATCATGCGGCGGGCGAGCAGACAGTTGCGCGCGAAGCCCCCGTCCGTGGCTCCGTCGCGGACGCCGTAGGCGTTGAGGACGCTCGCCGGTTCCTTGGAGAGGTCGGTGAGCTCGGGCACGCTGGCCTGCATGCGGTAGGCCATTTCATACTGCGCGATGCGGGCATTGATCTCCGGATCGCCAAAACTGTCCGCCGCCATCTGATTCAACTCTCCGACGGCGTCCAGCATGCGGCGACGGTCACCGCGTGCGAGGCCTGGCGGGTCGCCCAGGTAGAGCACCGGATCCCCCTGGGACCGGAAGCGCACTCCCTGGTGTTGTCCTGGCAGGAATCCCGGCCCCCAATAGCGCGTGCTCAGCGGCTGATCGGTCTTGTTGCCGCTTCCCTGGGAGATCAGCACCACGAAGGCGGGCAACTGCTGGTTCTCGCTGCCGATGCCATAGCTGAGCCAGGCTCCGAGCGCCGGCCGGCCGGCCTGCTGGTGTCCGGTCTGGATATAGGTCACCGCTGGATCGTGGTTGATGGCCTCGGTCCACAGGGAGCGGACGAAGCACAGTTCATCGGCCACACGCCCGGTGTTCGGCAGCAGATCGCTCAACCAGGCCCCCGATTGACCGTACTGCTTCCAGCCGAACATCGGAGCCACGCAGGGGAAGGACTTCTGTCCGCTGGTCATTCCGGTGACGCGCTGGCCCTTGCGAATACTGGTCGGCAGTTCCTCTCCGTGGTGCTGCCTGAGTGCCGGCTTGTAGTCGAAGAGATCAATGTGCGAGGGCCCGCCGGACTGGAACAGGTAGATGACCCGCTTGGCCTTGGGAGCGAAGTGCAGTCCGGGCAGGGGGCCGTCGAGGGACGCGGCGTCCGATCCGAACAACCGTGGTTCGAGCAGGGATCCCAGGGCTGCGGTACCGATGCCGGCACCGAGGCGACCGAAGAAGTAGCGGCGGGTGAGCAGACTCCGGTGCTCGCGGGAGAGGTGGATGGATTCCGGGGTCATGGTTCAGCCCTTGGTGATGGTTTCGTCGAGGTTGAGGATGGCGCTGGCGACCACCGTCCAGGCGCCGAGCTCCGCGGAATCCAGGCCGGCGGTTCGCGGGGAGTCCCCCACGCCGAGCAGTTGGTCCGCTGCGCCGGCTTGGGAACGGAACACCTCCAACTGTCCCCGGTACAGACGCACCAGCACCTCCGTCTCGGCCGCCCGTGGGAGGCGTCCGGTGGCTAATCGGAACGCATGGGCCACCCGGCCGGCGTCATCGGGAGCGGCGGCCATCATGCGCTCGGCGAGCTGGCGCGAGGCTTCGACATAGGTGGGATCATTCATCAGCACCAGCGCCTGCAGCGGGGTGGTGGTGCGGGCGCGGCGGACGGTGCAGACCTGACGGTCGGGTGCGTCGAATGTTCCCAGGCTGGGCGGTGCACAGGTCCGCTTCCAGAAGGTGTACATCGTGCGCCGGTACAGGTCGCGGCCGCGGCTCGGAACATACTTTTGTGCGGTGAAGGAATCGTTGTCCTCACGCGACATCAGTTCCTCCCACATGCCGGTCGGTTGGTAGGGGAAGACACTCTCGCCACCGATCCGGGGTTCGAGCAGTCCGCTGACCTGGAGCGCGAGATCGCGAATGAATTCCGCGTGCAGACGCACCCGGGGCCCGCGGGCCAGCAGCCGGTTCTCCGGATCCCCCTCCACCTCGCTGCGGGGCGCGGCCGAGGACTGACGGTAGGTGGCGCTGGTCACGATCAGACGCTGCATCGCCTTCACGTCCCATCCGCTGCGCACGAACTCCGTGGCCAGCCAGTCCAGCAGGGCGGGATGCGCCGGCCAGTCGCCCTGGGAGCCGAAGTTCTCCGCCGACTTCACCAGGCCCTGTCCGAAGTACATCTGCCAGTACCGGTTTACCGTCACCCGCGCGGTGAGCGGCTGTGCCGGCGACACCAGCCAGCGGGCCAGCCCGAGCCGGTTCACCGGCTCGCCCTCCGGCAACGGCGGCAGCACCGCCGGCGTGCCGGGCGACACCTTTTCGCCCTTCTGGTCGTACTGCCCGCGCACCAGCATGAAGGTGTCCCGCGGCTTCTCCATCTCGCCCATCACCATGCTGGTGGGCAATGCACGGTCATACCGGTCCCGGGCGGTACGCGCCTGATCCCGTGCCTCCCGCGCCGTCTTCAGCGCGGTGAAGGCCTGGTCGCGGAAGAAGCCTGCCAGCTTCTTCTGGTCATCCTCGGAACGCCCGGCGGCGGCGGTTCCGACGATCTTCATCATGGCCGCATTGGTCCGCACCGCCGTGGTATCGATTCCTGGAAGGGTGCGGTCCGGGGTCCGCAGGGCGGCCTCCCATTCCTCCTGCCGCGCGCTCACCGTCGACTCCATCTCCTTCAGCGATTCCTCAGTCTGTTTCGCGGTGTCGCGCAACTCCTGCAGCCGGACCCTTTGTCCCGGGTCGGCCAGCGAGAGGACCGGAGTGGCGTTGCCGTGGCGCCCGTCGAGGCCGTTCTCCGGAACGGTGTTGAAGAAGGCGTAGAAGCGGTAGAAATCCCGCATGGTGAGCGGGTCGTACTTGTGGTCGTGGCACTGGGCGCAGGCCATGGTCAGACCGAGCCACACCGTGGCGGTGGTGTTGACCCGGTCGAGGATGTACGCGGCATGATACTCGTCGGGAATCGCGCCCCCCTCGTAGTTGATCATGTGGTTGCGGTTGAATCCGCTCGCCACCAGCAGGTCCGCCTCGGGGGAGCCGGGCTCCGGGGCGCGGTTGGTCACCAGGAGATCACCGGCCAACTGCTCGACGGTGAATCGGTCGAAGGGCTTGTTGTCGTTGAAGGCGCGGATCACCCAGTCGCGCCAGGCAGTCATGTCACGGGCGGAGTCGATGTGATAGCCGTGGGTGTCGGCAAAGCGCGCCGCATCGAGCCACTCCACCGCCATGCGCTCGCCGTAGCGCGATGAGGAAAGCAGACGATCCACCACGCGCTCATAGGCACCCTCGGAGGGGTCGGCGAGGTAGGCGTCGATCTCCTCGGGGGTGGGGGGAAGTCCGGTCAGGTCGAGGCTGGCCCGGCGCAGAAGGGTGGGCTTGTCGGCCTCCGGACGCGGCTTCATTCCGCGCTCCTCCAGCTGGGCCCGGACGAAGTGGTCGATGCCATTTCGCGGCCAGGCACGATCACCCACTTTCGGAAGGCCCGGCGACTCGGGAGCGAGGAAGGCCCAGTGGTCCCGGAACTCGGCGCCCTCCGCCACCCAACGGCGCAGGGTTTCGGTCTGTGCCGCAGAGAGCGGTTTGCCGAATTCCGCTGGAGGCATGTGGTCGTCCGGATCGGTGGTCAGGATCCGGGCGACCAGATCGCTGGCGTCTGGTTCTCCCGGGACCACGGCCGGCTTGCCCGACTTGCCGCCGCGCAGGGCGGTTTCCTTGAGGTCCAGCCGCAGTGACGCCTTGCGCGTCTGATCATCGAACCCGTGGCAGGCGTAGCAATGATCCGACAGAATGGGCCGCACATCGCGATTGAAATCCACGGTCCCTGTCGCGGCGGAGGCCCGCGGCGCATGCCAGCTCAGCCCAACGACCCACAGGGCCGCGAGCAGCCGAAATCCTCTTCCTCGGTGATGGCGCACAGGATTCATGAACGTGGCGGGCATGCAGTTGGGTGAAAACTAGGCACCGATGGCGTCGGATGCCAGTGCCGACCTTGCCAGAATTGGGAACGAATGGCGTTCAGTGGTTCGGACGCTCCCACGTTTGTGAAGCGCCCCACCTGACAGGAATGGGCAGCCACGCGTCGAGCCAAACCAGGGCCCGGGACGCGGGCCAGGCGAGCAACGCCAGCCACCCGGCCGGGGGCCCGCGGAATCCGACGCGATTCAGCAGGGCGGCCGCGACGCCGCATTCGAAGGCGTACTGACCGACGAGTCCGATCCAGGCCCGTGCGTCCGAAGGGGCCACCACGCAGTGCGCCCCCCACCCCAGCAGCGGGAGAATCGCGATCAGGGCGGCAAACCCACCGGGACGGCACCAGCGGATGGTTTTCTGCCAGCGGTAGACGTGGCGCAGCGCGGGCAGCAGCCGGGTTTCCAGCGCGCAGGTCTCGGCGACCCGTCGACTGACCACCACCGGGGCCAGGCATCGGCCCAACTCGTGATCGTCCGCCAGACTGGACCCCAGACTGTCCCAGGAAACGCGCCGGTGTAAATCCGCGGCGCGAAACAGGACCGCAGCGCCAAACGCCAGCGGGACCGTCCCGATCCGGCCCAGCAACAGCGCCCCGGGGAGGAACTCCATGTTTACAAACAGGGCGTCCCACCAGCCCGCTGCGTGGGCGGTGGAGCGGATTCCATAAGGCGCCGTGACGGCACCCGCCGTCGGATGGAGGAGTAATTCGCGCCGCAGGTCCTGGAGGAACCCCTCCGGCGCGCGGATGTCCGCATCGGACCACAGCCAAACCTCTCCGGTCGCCTCCGGCGCCAGAAGCTCCAGCCAGGCCACCTTCGGATTGGCCCGCTGCCGGGGGGTGTTGTGGAACACCACCCGGACTTTGGCGTCAGGAAACTGCTCGCCCCAGGCGTTCAACACCGGCTGCCAGAGTGTCCGTTGTTCCACCGGCACGCCGACCCGCATTTCGGTGGAGGCATCCATCTGGGCGATGAAGGAACCCACGGCGGACGCCAAGGTGTCGCGGGCTTCCTCATCCGGCACTGCGGGAAGCGGTTTGAAGAGGGTCAGCGAAGGAATGGGCGAAGTGGTCGGGACCTGGGGTGTCGTGGGAACCCGCCGCGCCGAATGCACCAGGACCAGGGCGATCCCCCACCAAACGGCCGATGCCGCGCTCCACGCGATCACCATCCGCTCGGTTCCACTCATCGCCGGCACCACGGTTGGGAGTCACCACTGAGGGGAAGTGGATCCAAGAGCGGAGAGGTCACCACAGAGGCACGGAGGCACGGAGAAGGAAGGGGCATTGGACGCAGTGCACTGGATCCATTGGGCTGTCCGATTCTCAGTCCATGAGGTCTCTGTGCCTCCGTGCCTCTGTGGTTCATAAGGGCACGGTCGCGCGGTGGGTCGCGGTGGTCTCCGGTTTTGATTGCACCCTCGGTGAGTTGAACCAGGCCACAGTTTCGGCGATGGAGGTGTCGAGATCCTTCTGCGCCTTCCAGGCAATCCGGGCCCGGGTAGGTTCCAGGTCAAAGAATTGTCGCTGCCGGGCGTAGTAGGCGGTTTCCCAGCAGAGGCGCTCCCCGCCGCGCCCGGTCAGCAAGCCCGCCAGATCGCCGAGCACCCCGCCCGCCGCCACCACGGCCCACGGGACCCAGGCCCGGGGAGCCCGCCGTCCCACGTGGGCTGCCACTCGGGCCAGGAAGGTTTCCAGCCAGAGATTCTCATGGCCAAGCACGTAGCGTTCACCGCACCCGCCGCGCGCGGCGACGGCCATCATGCCGCGGGCCACGTCCTCCACCGCGATGACATTCAGTCCGGTGCGGGAACAGGCCGGGAAGCGTCCCTGCATCAGGTCGAGAATCATCTGCCCGGTAGGGGTTGGACGTTCATCGCCGGATCCAATCGGGGCCGTGGGACTGGCGATCACCACCGGCTGCCCCGCCGCCGCTGCCCGCAACGCCAACTGTTCCGCATGCCATTTGGAGATCTTGTAGCCGCATCCGATGGGCGGTTTGTCCGGCAGATCGCGATGAGTGAGCAGGCGACCGCGGGCGGCGAGAATTCCGGCGGTGCTGCAATGCACGACCCGTTCGACCCCCGCGCGGCGGGCAGCATCTAATACGGCGCGGGTTCCCTCGACATTGACCTGCCAGAGAGCCGCCCGGTGGCGCGCGCCGAAGCGGTAGAGTCCGGCGATATGGTACACCTGGGCCATGCCCCGGCAGGCCGCCTGGACGGCATGCACGGAGGTGAGATCTCCCTCGATGATTTCCACCGTTTCACCAAAGAGCGACTCCGCCTTGCGGGCCGAGCGGCAAAACAGCCGCACGCCGGCTCCCGTTTCGAGCAGTTGCCCGACCAGGTGGCGCCCGATGAACCCAGTGCCTCCAGTGATGAGAATGGTGGGGGAGACCGCCATGTGTAAGGGCGGACGATCAGGCCTGACCCGCCCCGGCGGGCAAAGCAATTCTCGCGGCGAGGCCCCTCTATTTTCCCTGGGAGACTGGACAACCGCGGCGTAGCGACGTGAAGAGTCGCTTTCACTCCCTTTGCATTTCCAGTCCCGATCCCCACCCTCGCGGGCGAGAAACTGCCGTGCAGCACCTGGCCTTCATCGCCGACGACTTCGGCCTCCATGCCGCCGTCAATGAGGCCATCCTGGAGGGTCACCGCCACGGAGCCCTGACGGGTGCCAGTCTGATGATGGGCCAACCCGGTACCGACGCTGCGGTCGCTTCCGCCGGCAGCATTCCAGGCTTGGAGATCGGATGGCACCTCCACCTGTGCGACTCGCGTCCGCTGACACTAAAAACCTGGCCCTGGGGCGACTCTCCCGTCCGGGCCGGCTTTCTGCTCGCCCTGACCCCGGGCTGCCGCCGCCGGATGCGAGCCGAGATAGAGGCCCAGTGGATCGCCTTTCGCCAGACCGGACTCCCCTGCCGCTTCATCAACACCCACCACCACCTGCACCTCCACCCCTGGGTCTCCCGGGTCCTGATGGAAATGGTGGCTGACGTTCCCGGTGCCTGGTTCCGCGGCGGCGGCTACCGTTCCTTCGGATCCGGCGAAAATCTGACCGCCGCCCTCACCCGTCGGATCGGCACTCTTCGCGCCAGCGCGTGGTCCACTGCGGGCTTTCTTCCCAGGCCGGCGACCGTGTGGGGTCTGGACCGCGTCCACCGCATGAGTGCCCGGGAGATCGCCGCCGTCGCCTCTTCCCTCCCGGCAGGACTGCACGAGTTCATGTTCCATCCGCGGTCCGTGGATTCGGACGCCGACCTCACCGCACTCCGGGAGTTGGTCGGCCGGACCCTCCGCAAATGGGAATCGGGCCCTGGCCCCACCTCACAGGCCTCCACCAAAATTCACGGACAGGGCAAATCCGGCGATCACTAGGGCCCAGAGCGCCGAGGCGATGGCCATGCCGGTCTGCAGAAGGCCACTCCACCGATGTCCGCGACTCCAGTTGACGATTCCCAGCGTGACCCAGAGCACGCCGAGCACCAGGGGCGTTACCGGGTACAGCCACCGCGCCCCGGCTGGGGAGAGCGTCAGGCCGGACAGGGCGTGAGCGCTGAGCAGCGGTAGGATCGCGAGCAGGTATCCGCTCACCATCCAGATGAGGTTTCGGGAGACAATTCCATCGGAGGGATTCTTCACGCCGGGAGCCTGACGAGTTGGGATCCGTTCCAGCGAATCGATTCACGGTGTCGGCTCATTGATCCCTCCAATTCCACCCCTGCCTCCCGGGTGGCTGGTTGGGGTAGACCCGGAAGCCGGCATTTCGTGAGGGAGGCGGTGGCAATCCAGAACTCCTGCGGTACGTTTCCGTCAGCGCGGTGGTCTCCGGGCACGGCGTTGGGTCACCGACGCAGATTCGGGCCCAGGGAATCCGGGGTGAATAAGGCCGCTGCGGAACAGTCGGGAACACTGATTTTGAAGGCATCCATTTCACGCTGGAAACGATGGGGATGGTCCGCATTGCTGCTGGGCCTTGCCCCGGCGTGCCTGGGTGCGGCGAATGGATTCCAGGAGTCCGCCCTGCCCTTCCTGGAGAAGCACTGTTACGAGTGCCATGGCGGCAAGAAGACCAAGGCGGATCTGGATCTGAAGCAGATCCGTGACGACGGCCGGTTGCTGCAGGACCTGAAGCTCTGGCGGGGCGTGCTGCACCAGGTGAACACCGGCGAGATGCCACCGACGAAGCAGCCGGTCCAGCCCACGCCCGAGGAGATCACCCGCTTCAATCAGGCCCTGGAGGACTCCATCGCCGCTGCGGAAGCCAAGCTGCCGCTGGACCCGGGCCGCGTCACCGCGCGGCGGCTGAATCGAACCGAGTACAACAACACCGTCCACGACCTGCTCGACGTCGACTTCAACGCCTCCGAGAATTTCCCCGCCGATGATGTCGGTTACGGCTTCGACAACATTGGCGACGTCCTGAGCCTCTCGCCGGTGCATCTGGAGCGGTATCTCGACGCCGCGGAGGGCCTCGCCGAGCGGGCGGTGGTGCTGAAGTTGCCCAAGCCGCCGGAGCGCACCACGTATTCCATCTTTCTGGAGCCCGGCGGGTACGGGTCCGAGGACGGTACGCGTCCGGTGACCAACGCCGTACCGGAATTGTTCGTCCGTCACACGCTCAAGGACTCAGGGCTTTACCGGTTCCGCGTCCGCGCCGGGGCCTCGAACGCGGCGGCCGGCGAACCGGTGCGCATGACTCTCCGGGTAGGCGACCGCGAAGTGCTCACCGCCATCGTCACCAACGCGCCGAAAAAGTGGGAGGCCTTCGAGCTGGAACTGGAGCTTCCGGCCGGCGAGCACCGTTTCAGCGCGCTGTGGACTAACCGCGACACCAACGTCGTCGGACAGACCCTGTACATCAATGAGTTCAAGGTGGTGGGTCCCAAGGACACCCGCACGCCCTTCATGAAGCGGGTCGATGCCATCGCTCCGGAGGCCGGGGACGAACAGCGTGCGGAAGACCTGGTGCAGTGGTTTCTCACCCGGGCCTTCCGCCGGCCGCCGACACCCGAAGAGCGGGCACGTTACGGGAAAGTATTCGCCGCCGGACGCGCGGCCGCCGAGGGCAAGTGGGAGGGCGGCATGCAGGAGTTGGTGCGGTCCGCCCTGGTCTCCCCCAAGTTCCTCTTCCGCGTTGAACTCGACTCCCAGCCACAGGCCGTGGCCCCGCAGGCGATCGATGACTATCAGCTCGCCTCGCGCCTGAGCTACTTCCTCTGGAGCACCATGCCGGACGAGGAACTGCTCGATGTGGCGTCCAAACAGCAGCTCGGCACTCAGTTGGAGGCGCAGGTCCAGCGCCTGCTGCGCGATCCGAAGTCCTCCGCCCTGGTGGAAAACTTCGGCATGCAGTGGCTGCAGATCCAACGGCTGGCCACCTTCCAGCCCGATTCCCAGCTCTTCCCGGCGTTCGACGAGGGACTGCGCCGTGCCATGCTCCGCGAGACCGAACTGTTCCTGACGGAGATCATCCGCGACGACCGCAGTCTGCTCGACCTGGTGGATGCCGATTTCACCTACGTCAATCGCCCCCTGGCGCGGCACTACGGGATTGAGTCCGCCGCCTTTCCCGAGGGTGGCGGCAAGCGCCGCAAGCACGGGGAGTTTGTCCGCGTGTCGCTGCCGGATCGCCAGCGCGGAGGACTGCTCACCCATGCCAGCATCCTGACCGCCACCTCCAACCCGACCCGCACCTCGCCGGTGAAGCGCGGGAAGTGGGTGTTGGAACAGATCCTGGGCACGCCGCCACCGCCGGCGCCGCCGAATGTGCCGCAACTCGACGCCCAGAAGGAGCTGACCGGCACGCTGCGGCAGCGCATGGAGCAGCACCGCTCGAATCCCGCCTGCGCCAACTGCCACCGGCAGATGGACGCCCTGGGGTTCGCCTTCGAGAACTTTGATGCCATCGGGCGCTTCCGGGAACGCGACGCCGACGGGATGATTGATCCGGCGGGAACGCTTCCCGATGGGCGGTCCTTCCAGGGCTCCGCCGATCTGCGGCTCATCCTGCGGGACAAAAAGGACCTGGTTGCCCGCAACATGGCGGAGAAGCTCCTCACCTACTCCCTGGGTCGCGGCCTCGAATACTATGACGAACGGGCCCTGAGAAAGATTCTCGCCGAGGTGGCCCGATCCGAGTACCGATTCTCATCGCTGGTGATCTCCATCGTGCAGAGCGACCCCTTCCGCTGGCGACGCGGACTGGGCGCGGCGGCGGCGGTGCCGGCGGCGGATCGGCCGAAGGGCGGATCGTAGTTGGGCGGCAGTGCAGGACAGGACGGAGTTCGCGACGCAAACAGCAACAGAGCATCCAGGATCCATCACCCCATGAGCAAACCGATCACCCTTTCCCGGCGCACCCTGCTGCGCGGCATCGGCACCACCCTGGCTCTTCCCTGGCTCGACGCCATGGGTCCGCTCACCGGGTGGGCGGATGGCGCCACGCCGGTGGCGCAGGCGGCACCCAACCGGATGGCGTTTCTCTACGTGCCCAATGGGATCAACATGGCCGACTGGAAGCCCTCCGCAGAGGGACCGCTTTCCGCCGAGCTGCCCTCCATTCTCCAGCCGCTTGCGGCGCATCGCGGGGATTTCTCGATTCTCACCGGTCTCACTGCGGACAAGGCCCGCGCCAACGGTGATGGCGGCGGCGATCACGCCCGCGCTCTCTCCGCGTTTCTGACCGGCACCCAGCCGCGGAAGACCGACGGCGCCGACATCCGGGCCGGCATCTCGGTGGATCAGGTCGCTGCGGCCCGCCTGGGGGATCGCACCCGCCTTGCCTCGCTGGAGATCGGCAGCGAGGCCGGCTCCATGGCCGGCAACTGTGACTCGGGATACAGCTGCGTCTATTCCTCCACCATGGCCTGGCGGTCGGCGACCCAGCCCCTGCCCAAGGAGGTGAATCCGAAGCTGGTCTTTGAACGCCTCTTTGGATCCGGCTCCCGCGAGGAGCGGATGCGTCGGGACGCCCGCCGTGCCAGCGTGCTGGATCTGGTGAAGAATGACTTCGCCGACCTCAACGGAAATCTCGGACGCGGCGATCAGCGCAAGCTCGATGAATACTTCTCCGCCGTCCGGGATCTCGAACTGCGCATCGAGCGCGCCGCCCATCTGCCCGAGCCTGTGGTTCCGGCAGGCGCAGCGGCGCCGGTGGGAGTGCCGGAGAGTTATGAGGAGCACCTGCGACTGATGGCCGACCTGATGGTGCTCGCCTTCCAGACCGACAGCACCCGCGTGTGCACCTTCGTGCTGGCCAACGAGGGCAGTGGCAAGCCGTATCCCTTCATCGGAGTCAGCGAGGGACACCACGATCTTTCGCATCATGGCGACAATGCGGATAAGAAGGCCAAGATCGCCAAGATCAACCGCTTTCACGCCACCCAACTGGCCTATCTGCTGGAGCGGATGAAGTCGGTGAAGGAAGGGGATGGCACCCTGCTCGACCACACCATGCTGGCCTACGGCAGCGGCAATTCGGACGGCAACGCCCACAACCATGACGACCTGCCCATCCTGCTGGCCGGCCGCGGCTGCGGCACCCTGAATCCGGGCCACCACACCGTGTACTCCAAGGAGACGCCGCTCAACAACCTGTGGCTCTCGCTGCTCAACCGCATGGACATCTCCGTGCAGCATCTCGGTGACAGCACCGGTGAGCTGAAGAACATCTGACCGAGAGGGGCCGCTTGCGGTGATTTGTCTGGCGGATGGTCTCCCCCAGGGCAGGACGATTCCGAAGAGAAACCTCAGGGGCTGCGGATATCGCCGATCAGCGGAGACCCGACGTTGGCTTGGGAGTCAGCGAAGTCCGGGCATCCCTCCGGCCTCATCGACCGCTGTTAACCGTCGGTTGCGGATGGGGAATCCCACCCCCACTCTCTCCCGAATGAAGTGGATGCCTCGAACTGAACTTCGCCCCTCCGTGGGCGCCCTGCTGGGTTGCCTGTTGGCCGTCATTCCCGGCGGGCTGAACGCCGATGATTCTTCCGGCGCTCCCTCCCAAGCCGGCACCCGCACCGGCGCCGGCGATGGCGATGGATTCCAAGGGCGTCCGCAAACCCTGGTTCGTCTCAGTGGCGAGTATGTCGGGCCGTCCGATCTGGGCGAAGGCGGGTCCAAGGTGTCGTTCGCCCAGGTGGGATTGCAGGGGCAGATCCCCTTCGCGTTGGTTGGTGCCCTGAGCGGCAACCTGGGACTGGGTGTCCAGTACCGGGGATACGACATTCAGGATGCCGGCACGTTTTTCGGCGGACTGGACGCCCCGGTGGACCAGGTGCTCGCCGCACGGATTGCTCCCGGTCTGTTCTATCGGTTGAACGATCGGTGGCGACTGTTCGCCAGCGGGTCGTGGCTTTACAATGGAGCGGTGGGGAGCTCGGTTTCGGAAGCGACGCTTTGGGGTGGTTTGGTGGGCGTTTTTTACCAGATCTCCGACAGTTTCACGCTGGTGGGCGGATTCGGATTCTCGGAGCGATTCGACGAATCCAACCTGTACATTCCGGTGCTGGGCTTTCGATGGAAGATCGATGATCGCTGGAACCTCGTTGCCGGTGATGTGGCCACCTCCCTCAATGGACCCACGCTGGGCGCGCAGTTGAGCTACCGATTGGACGAGCAGTGGCGCCTATTCGGCATTGGCGGTTTCGAGGGAACCTTCACTCGCCTTTCCGACGATTCCTCCATTCCAGACGGCTCCCTGCGTTACCGGTCGGCGGCTGCCCTGGTGGGTGCGGAATACGAATTCGTCCCGGGCTGGTCCGCGAGAGTGTATGCGGGGGCACGTATCGCCCAGCAGTATACCTTCCGCGACGCAGAGGGTGTGGAGGTGGCGGGTGACACGACAGGAACCTCCCCCACCGCAGGGTTCGTCCTAAGAGCGGCTTTCTGATCGCGAGGAACGCACTGGGACTCGGACACCTCGTCCCTCCTGGAGGGACGAACTTTGTGAGTCCCCAATATCCTCCCCCTGCGCGTGTGGAGACGCTGCGCGTATCGTGGGAAGCACCGGAGCTTGGGGGCTTCCCGCGATCCCCGTCGGGTGCTGTTGCGCCAGGCGGGGGATATGGGGACTCGGACACCTCGTCCCTCCGGGAGGGACGAACTTTGTGAGTCCCCAATATCCTCCCCCTGCGCGTGTGGAGACGCTGCGCGCATCGCGGGAAGCACCGGAGCTTGGGG
>JBDKKE010000358.1:0-2628 GCA_039796255.1 Verrucomicrobiota bacterium
TGATCGACTAACTCCGCCCAGCGCACCGGAGTATTGGCGATCGATTCCCGAGGGATGGACTTCATCCTGGAGAGAGCCGTTGGAGAAAACCGCAGAGAACGCAAAGAGCGCAGAGAAGGACGGTTGGAGAAGCGGCCGTACTCATCGGGAGTCCGTCCGTGAGATGAGGCGTTCCCTGGTCTGCAATTGAGCGGAAGTCACCGTTTTTGTGTTCTTTGCGTTCTTTGCGGTTAATCGAAATGTCGTTTTCAGATTCACTTGGTTGTCGGCTCCAACAACAACGATTTCGTCACTCGGACTTTCCCTCCAACTGGGCCTCATGATCCCGAAGGGCTTGAAGGAACATGTCGGGAATGGGGGCATCCTTGGGCAGCGCGCGGTATGCCGGGACTTTCGCGAGCAACCGCTCCAGGTACTCCTTCTTGACGGTGCGCAGCAGGGTGAGTTCGGACTCCCCAGCCGGGACTGTGATTTGGATCGGCTTGTCCCCGAGCGCACCCAGGAGTTCATTGATTGCTTGGAGCAGTTGCTCGGTATCGTTCATGGCCAATTACCATCCGAAAATGGAGTGACACCCTGGATGGAATGGCAGAGCTGGTCCAGCGTGACCACGGACGCGCGCCTCGGCTCCTCGGCGGCGGGTGAGTCGAGTGACTTCGATGGAATCATTCCTCGACCGGCGGGAGCGGGCCGGAGGCCTCAGGGTCCTCCGGCCCGGCCGCATTCGATCACGGGACGGTGATCACCTGATAGAAGCGCGTCGGATTCGCACCCGCGGTGGTGTCGGTCTTGGTTGAGGAGGGGCCGGAGGCGGTCACGTCGCCGGGAAGGTCCGTCCAGCCCGCGGTGCTCAGGGTGGCCCTGGATTGCACCCGGTAGGTGAGTCCGGACTTCGAATCCCACACCAGTTCCACGCCACCGCCAGTGACCTCGATTGCGGTGATGCGCAGTCCATCGACCGGCGTTCCGGAGCCCGGGGTGAAGACTTCGAAGGTGACCGGTACGCTGGTTGCGCTGTTTCCAAATATGGCCAGAACATAGCGGCCTGGCGTGGTGGTCACGAACTCGAAATCGCCGGTCAGGCCGGCCCCGGCCAGTTGTTCATTGTTGGGGCCGTAAAGATACCACGATCCGGTTCCATTTGAGGGCAGACCGTCGAAATAGAGGCGCTGGCTGGGAGTCCCCTCGAAACGGTAGAGCTGGGTCATGAGTCCGGGATCCACGGTCGGGGAAACCAAGGCGTCGAAGAGCAGCAGCGGTTGGGATTCCACGTTCAGCAGCCGGGAATTGTAGCTGACGGGTGCGGCCACCTGGCTCTCGAAGAAGAGGCGGTAGGTTCCGGGGACCGGCAGGGTGAAGGGAGCGGTGTCTGAATCCGAATTCCCGTTGAGGAAGCGGATCTGTCCGTCGGGCATCATCAAGCGGACCGATACGTTCGCGAAATCATTCTCCAGACTATCGTAAAGCAGGCGTTGCGCAGCCTGTCCGGTGAACTGGTACACGTCGGTGCGGTAGGCCGGGTCGAGGTTTCCGCTGAGCGTGGTGTTCAGGGGCAGCACCGGAATCCCGCCCACCAGGTCCAGAAGGCGGTAGCGATACGTACCGGTGGCTCCGGCGCTGCTGCCCTTGGTGATCAGCCGATAGGTGCCGGAACGGGGGAGGACGTAGGCTCCGCTGTCCAGGTAGGCATTGATGCTGAAGACCACGGCATCCAGCGGATCACGCAATTCCGCAAAAATGCTTCCGGGACTGCTGCGATCCTGGCTGTCGAAATAAACCCAGAGTCCGGCGGGAGCGGTGAAGGTGTTGGTGATCTGCTGTCCGGCGGCAATGTCCCCGCTGAGGACCGCACCCAGGCCGCTGACAGCGACGGGCGCATCGCTGACATTGGAAGCGACGAACTGGAACTGCAGGGGGGTGACATTGTCGGTGTACCCCTCCACCAGCAGGTGGTAGGTCCCGTTCACGGGCAGGACCACCTCTCCGAGGTCGGTCGTGATCCCCTGTGCGGAGGTGATGTTTTGGTTGACGGGTCCGATCAGGCGCCAATTGGCCTGATTGAGGGTGGCGGACAGGTTGTCGAACTTCAGGCGTTGTCCGGCGGTTCCACCGATCTGGTAGGCCAGGGTGGCATTGGCGGGACTAAGCGTTCCGGTGGTCGTTCCGCCGAGAACCAGGGGGGCGGCCGCGGCCAGGTCCAGGATCCGGAACCGGAAATCCCCGGTGGTGGCGGCGTTGCCGTCAATCAGGAGGGTGTAGAGACCGTTCTCCAGCAGGGTTACGGGACCGGCGTCGGTGCTTTGATTGGTGAAGTCCCAGACCAGCACCCCGCTGGGGGCAATCAACCGTGAATAGACCTGTTCGGAATCAGAATCCAGGGAGTCGTAATAGATCCGCTGTCCCGTGGTGCCGGCGAAGGTGTAGAGGTGTTGTTCCCCGGGTTCAGACACCGTGCCGCTGACAGTGGATCCGAGGGCCAGGGTTCCGGGCGCGAGATCGGAGGTGAGCACCTGAACCGAGAAGGGCAGCGGACCGCCAAGATTCGCTCCCCAGGCCGCCAGGAGATAGGTGCCGTTCAAGGGGAGGGTGATCTCGAAATCGGCGCCGATGGAGGTGTTGGCGATCAGG
>JBDKKE010000359.1:0-3496 GCA_039796255.1 Verrucomicrobiota bacterium
GCCCTGACTCCCCACAAACTTCGCCACAGTTTCGCCACCCATCTACTGGACCGCGGCGCCGACCTCCGCAGCGTGCAGGAATTGCTGGGGCACGCCCGACTGACCTCCACCGAGGTGTACACCCACGTGTCCACCGAACGCCTGCGCAAGGCCTACAATTCCGCCCATCCCCGGGCGTGAACCAGCCGGCCCGCCGAGACGTTTCTCTACTTCTGCATTGCAATCTCTACATTTGTAGAGATACCGTTACGCCCGTCGTCAAAATGTCTTCTCCCTCTCCTGCACTGACCGAGGCCGAATGGGCCATCATCAAGGCCGTCTGGACCCATCAACCCTGTGCCGCCCCCACCATCCAGGAAGCCCTCGTCGAATCGCACGCCTGGGCCTACAGCACGGTGCGAACGCTCATGGACCGGATGGCGGCCAAGGGACTGCTGACAACGGAGAAGGTTCGCCACCTGACGCTTTACCGGGCGGCAATCACGCGTCAGCAGGCCCAACTGGGGGAGGTGCGCTATGCCCTGCGCCACGCCTTCGACGGTGCGCTCAAGCCCATGGTGGAAACCCTGATCTCCAGCGAGAAGCTGTCCGCCGGGGAACTGGATGAACTGGAGTCCATGATCAAGAACCGGCGCCAGTTGGGTGACACTGAAAGGCGTCCACGCAAAGCCAAACCCTGAACCCTGTTCCCTCCCGCCATGATCCCCTTTCTCAACGAAGCCGGTCGTCTGGCCCTTCCGGTTGCGTCCTCGATGCTGTGGCAGACAGCCGCGCTGGTCATGGGGCTTCTCTTGGTGGAGGTCCTGGCCGGACGCCGACTGCGAGCCACATTGCGCTGCGGCCTCTGGCTGTTGGTCATCGTCAAACTTTTGCTGCCGCCCTCACTGAAATCACCGCTCAGTCCGGGATACTGGATTGGGCGCTGGATTACCCCGCCCCCCGCCCTGCCCATCGCATCGACTGCGACGACGATTGCCCAAGTGAATCCAGTCGTCTCGGCATCGATTCCGTTCCCCCGGGTCGAAGCATCCGAGGCTGGCGAGATGCCGACAGTTGATCGCACGGCCTCCGGATTTCCTCGGCTCAACGCAGCGGGCGCGCTGATGGGACTGTGGATCCTCGGATCCGCGGCACTTGCCTTCGGTGTTTTGCGCCGGAATCAGCAAGTGCGCCGCCTCACGGGAACCGCCCGTCCGGCCTCCGCAGATCTCTTGGAAGCGTTGCGGTCCGCCGCCTCCGAACTGGGACTGCGACGATTGCCCGAACTCCGGCTCACCCAGGCGGATCACAGTCCGGCAGTCTCAGGATTTCTGCATCCGGTCATCGTGCTTCCGGCCGAGTTGGCGACTCATCTGACGCCGTCCGCCCTGCGCGACGTGTTGCTGCATGAATTGATCCACGTCCGTCGCCGTGACCTTTGGCTGAACCTCCCCCAGGCGCTGGTGCAAATCATCTGGTGGTGGAATCCCTTCGTCTGGCTGGCCAATGCCCGCATCCGTCTCCTGCGCGAACAGGCAGTGGATGAACAGGTCATGCTGCTGACCCATGGGGAGGAGGAGTCGACCTATCCCGCCACCCTGGTGGCCGTGGCCCGCTACTGCGCCGACCGTCCGGTGTTGACGCTCAGCTTCGTCGGGATTCTCGAGTCCCGGCACCATCTGCGGTCCCGCGTAGAGCGACTGCTGAACGGTCCCCTTCCCCCTCGGGCCGGACTCGGACGCCTAGGCTGGTTGACCCTGGTGCTGACCGCCTGCCTTGCGTTGCCGATGGCATTTGCCCGGCGCGTGGATCCATCGAGTGAGGGTGCGGAGTTGTCCGCTCGCGTTTACCGATTCGACCCGGAACGTCTGATGGCGGCCTTGGAGGAGCGCGTCTCGTATACGGTGGACGACTTCTCCGTGGATGATCTCCCCTCCAACCATGGGGGTGATTTCTCCGATGCGCCGGGTGGCTTCATTTTGGGAGTCGCGAAAAAGCAGGAAATGATGAGCGCTCGCATACATGGTCTGCTCGGCAAATACTTCGCTGCTGAAGGCGTGACGTTTGCGGCACCCAATCCAGGAAACCTGTCGCTGCATGAAAAGTCATTCTCGTTCAATGCATCGACCGGAACTCTGATCGTCGCGGCATCCGATGCCGGACTGGCTGCCGTCGATGAGGCCTTACAAGGCCTGTCAGTGCCACAGGCCATCATTCGCCCCACGACTTCGGACCCGCCCCTGACCTCGAACCTCACAATTCCGGATTCGGAGGCGGAGGGTGTCTCGAATCCACCCCAAGGGACTCAGATTCAAACCAACGGGGTGTTCTACGTTTCCCGCCCAGCAGAGAACAAGGAGTCGGCGCCCAAATTCTACGGGATGGACCCAATTCTGGCTCGTCGATATGGCCTGATCCCTGCTGCGGACACGCCAACGAATTCGCCTCCCGCCACCTCAACCAAACCTGGAGCCGGACCCTCAGCCTACGCCATGGATCCAGTGCCCGCCCGACACTATGGATTGATTCCAAAGGATTCGCAGCAGGCAACGGGCTCCCAACAACTGTCGTCCCATTTCCATATCCGAATCATTGAGGTAAGCGAACCGGGAGGATTTGCCTTATCCCTCAACTCCTTGGAGATGGATACAGATCGGGCGGTGATCTCGGGAATCGAGCACGGGCCGGTCACGGAAAAACGCCTAGCAGAGTTTTACAAAGGAGGAAGTGAACGGGTCATCGCCGATTTCGAGCGCACGATTCTCAGTGGCCGCCGCGTCGATATCGCGTTTGATGAGGTCCCGATGTTGGTTCACTCGCAACCTTCTTCCTCTGCAAGTTCTCCCAACCAAGAGAATCCGTCGCTGCTAGAAATGCTGCCAACGGTGAAACTGAAAGACTCCATGATCGAACTTTCTGTCGTCGTACGCCGACATCCGGATGACCCCAATCCGGTTCAGCAAAGGGCGAAAGTGGTCAGCGGCGACTCGTTGGTACTGTTACTTCAGCCGATGCCATCAAGCGTTTCTGCGCAGGGAAGGCAGACCAGTCTCTTCCTGATCGTGACTCCCACTCTCGTGGATTCACCTTCGGCAGCGAGTCGCAAGTGAGATGGGCGTGTAGGGCTTTGGGCCTTGATGAGGAACGAAGACGAGTGGGAATAGCGGCCATGAGAACGGTTGAATCGCCGCTCGCTAAACGGGCGCCAAGGCACCGCTGCCCGTAATGGTCGGGGACTTTCCCTGGCCAAACACCAGTGTCCTCAGGCGGGCGCGGTACAGCTCCGGGTCGAGCTTCGGGCCGATCAGCACCGCCACCGGGTCCGGATGCGGCGTCGCCGGGAACTCATCGATGACGTGATGGCCCCAGACGGTTTGAAAGAGGAAGAGTTTTTCAGGCTGCCGGGTAAAACGGACAAAGCCCTTCGCGCGGACCACCTGCTTCGGATCGAGTTGGCTTAGGAAGGCCTCAAAGCGCCCGCGATCCACCGGTACCGGAAACCGCCAGGTGACGCTCT
>JBDKKE010000360.1:0-2922 GCA_039796255.1 Verrucomicrobiota bacterium
CGCCCAATGGAACGTTTCGAGTCCCTGGTGCTGCGGAATTCCGGCAACGACAACCAGAGCACGCACCAGACGGCGGTGCGCGCGCCCATCACCCAGTTCGGTCCGGTGACCTCCTACGGCAGCTACTTCGCAAATGGCAGCTTCACCCTGATGCGGGACGGGATGATGCAGCGGTTGATCGCGGAGACGGGGCTGGATACCCAGGCCTACCGGCCGGCGGTGATCTACATCAACGGTGAATACTGGGGGCTCTACAATCTGCGCGAGAAGATCAACGAGCACTACGTGATCGGAAATCACGAGGTTCCCAGGGGTGGGCTGGATCTGATTGAGGGCTACGGATCGGTGATCGCCGGCGACAACAAAGTGTACAACGCGATGCGAACGTTCATCGCCGGCCGGGACATGAAACTGGCGGCCAACTTTCGTCAGGTGGAGGAGCAGTATCTGGAGATCGACAACTTCATCGACTACCACCTGGCCGTCATCTATTTCCAGAATTTCGACATCGGAAACATTAAGTGCTGGCGCCCCCGGATCCCCAACGGACGCTTCCGCTGGATCGTCTACGACCAGGACTATGGATTCAACCTGTGGGACCCGGCGATCTACGTTCCTGCCATGGCCCGGGATTACGGGGACTATGACAACATGTTCCGGTTCTACACGGCCGGCACCGGCACCGGGACGGGTTGGCCGAACGAGGGTGGGCGAACGCTGCTTCTCCGCCGTTTGCTGTTGAACGACACCTTCCGCAAACGATTCGTCCAGCGCTGCGCCGATCTGCTCAACGGACCCTTCCGGGAAAGCCGGGTGGAGCAGATCATTCGTTCGATGTCGGACGTCATCCGTCCGGAGATTCCGCGTCATCTGGAGCGCTGGAGCTTCTCCGAGTTGGCAAAGCGTGGGTACGGCGTTCCGTACAAGACGGAGTATGCGCCCTTCACCGCCGCCACCTGGGAAGGGAACCTGGGCGTCTTGATTGATTTCGCGCGGACGCGTCCGTCGAAGCTGCGCGCCGATTGTCTCAGCCACTTCAAACTGCAGAAAGGAATCGGCCATCTTGAAGTGACGGTGGATCCACCCGCGGCGGGCCGGGCCATTCTCAACACCTCCACCGCGCTGTCATCCCCCTGGGTGGGTGCGTTCTTCCGTGATTATCCGGTGACCCTGACCGCTCTTCCCGAACCGGGCTTCCGGATCACCGGTTGGACAGGTCCGGCCGGAACCGTGGACACGGTTATGTGGGAGACGGAGGTGCCGACGGGAACCAATCGGGTGACGGTGCACCTCGAATCCTATGTGCCGGTGCCGCCGGCCAATCCGCCGCTGGTCGTGACCGAGTTTCAGTATCATCCGGCCCCCGCACCGGACTCCGGCGACTGGATCGAACTGCATAACCCCGGCGTTGAAGCCGTGATCACCACGGGTTGGATCCTGCGGGACTCCAGTGGTGACAACGTGTACGTGCTGCCGGAATCCTCGGTTCCCGCCGGTGGATACCTGGTGCTGTGTCAGGATTCATTGAAGTTCCGCCGTACGTTCCCCGCCGCACCACGGGCCCTCGGACCGTTCCAGTTCGGTTTGGGCAATGGTGGGGATACGCTTCGTCTTCACGCCCCGGATGGCACGCTGATGCTGAGTCTGAACTACACTGACGAGGCGCCCTGGCCCAGCGGTGCGGATGGCACCGGACACACCCTGCAACTCAAGGACTCCAAAGCCTATGCCGCCGACCCGGGCGCCTGGACTGTTTCGCCCGCCCTGTTGGGCACTCCCGGCGTCGCCAATCCGTAGGGCGTGACGCCGTTACGCTGCGGCGGGGGAAATGCGGGTTTGAACAACGAAGGCGCGAAGACGCAAAGAAGAGAGGGAACCGTCGACCTGAAACTCTGTTATGGAAATGTGGACGGACCCCGGCGCGGCGTTCGTGGCCACCTCGGTACAGGAGAAGCTGCCCGTCAACGCGGGGGAAAGCGGACGCTTCTGGCGACCTCTCACCGGCTCACCGGTTTCACACAGCGGAAGCCCACGTGGTTGCTGCCGGTGGTCACCTCGCCCTTGCCGCGGGTGCCGACCATGTAGCGGGTGCAGTATTGGTCGGTGCAGAGGAAGGATCCGCCGCGGTGAACGCGCTTCTTTTCGGTGGGTTCGGCGGGATCGTAGGGGACTTCGGGGCCCTGGGGATTGCGCGCCACGCCGCCGGCCATCATCAGGGAGGCATAGTAGTCCGGACGATACCAGTCGCTGCACCATTCCCAGACGTTGCCACCGACATCAAAGAGACCGTAGCCATTGGGAGCGTATTGGGCGACGGGCGCGATGCCGGCAAAACCGTCCTCGGCGGTGTCGCCGTTCAGTTGAGGGAAACGTCCCTCATAGATGTTGGCGGCAAATTTTCCGGCCGGTTTGAGTTCGTTACCCCAGGAGTACAGCTCACCGGCCTTGCCGCCGCGCGCCGCGAATTCCCATTCCGCCTCGGTGGGAATACGTTTGCCCGCCCACTTGGCGTAGGCCTCGGCGTCCGGATAGCCAATCTGTACCACGGGATGCTTCTCCCGGCCCTGGAGATTGCTGTCCGGTCCGGTGGGGTGCCGCCAACTGGCACCCGGGACGTAAGTCCACCATTGGAAGTAGTTGGTGAGGGGGACCGGCGTCGCCGTGGGCGTGAAGACGGTGGAACCGGCGATCAGGTTCTCCGGCGGGGCGGTGGGGAACTCCTCTTTAGTGGGCGTGCGTTCAGCGATGGTGATGTAGCCGGTCGCCTTGGCGAATTTCTCGAACTCCGCGTTGGTGACTTCCGTGGCATCCATCCAGAAGCCGTCGACAGCCACGCGGTGGATGGGCAGGGCGTCCCGGGTCACGCCGGGGAGTCCGCAAAGGGACTCGCTGGCGGCATCGCTGCCCATGGAGAACTCACCC
>JBDKKE010000361.1:0-2825 GCA_039796255.1 Verrucomicrobiota bacterium
CGTGAAACGTCCGACAAAACGGGGCAAGGAGAGATTCCCGCTGTTGGGTTCGCGGAACGCAGCGAAGAGCGGACTGGCCGGATCCCGGTCGCCCAGATGCCACGCGGTTTCCTCCCCCACCGTCTCGGCGGTCTTCAGTGCAACCGGGGCGAGTCCGCTGAAATCGGCGTTGAAGACATTGGGCGAAAGGGCGTCCCCGACAAAGAGCATCAGCCCGCCGCCGGCCTTCACATACTCCAGCAGCGCCCGGCGCGCGTCACCGGACACCGACTTCACCGCCGGCAGCACCACGGTGGACGGACGGGCGGTGCCGGATCCAGCCGCCAGAGCGGCGGCCAGACCGTCGGGCCCAGTCTTTTGCAGTCCAAAGCGCGAGGTGCCAGCATTGGTGGTGCCGAAGGCGGGATCGAGCGCCGCCGCCATAAAGAAGGTCTGCTCCTCGAAGGAGCGCGGACGGGGGCGCCCCTCGACCAGCAGGACCCGCACCGGCTCGGGAATGAGCACCGTCTGGAACCGGGCATCATCGGCGGCCAGGGAATCTCCCGGGAAAATGCGGAACTCGACATCGTGCCAGCCTGGCTTCAGGACCGGAAGAGCGAGGTCCAGATTGGTGGCGGCCCCGGCTTTCAAGGCGATCGCCCGAGACAGCACCGGTTTACCATCCACGCGCAGCTCGGTACGGAGCGCCGGCAACTCCTCGTCCCCGAAATTCGCGACCACGGCATGCGGCGCCGCTTGCCCGCCCGGATCCAGGTTGAGTTCGATCACCGCCGCGTTGGGCGCGATTAAGTCCCCCACGGGAAGCACCTGAACCTCCCGCCCCACCGGCAGCGGAGCCGTCCCCAAATTTCCCAATCCCGAGCGCTGCAGATCCCCCACCACCAGAATCGACGAGAGGCGTTTCGGATCCCCCAGGTCGATCAACCGCTCTGCCTCGCGCAACCCGTCGGCAAGGTCCGCCGCCCCATGGCCCGGGGTCTGGGCGGCCACCTGCTGTTGGATGACCGAAGGCGGAGCGAAGCCGGAAACGACCGTGGCGGGATTGGCACAGGTCACTAGGGCCACGCGGTCCTCCGGATGCAGCCGGGAAAGGAATTCCCGCGTCCCCTGCAGCGCCCGGGCCCAGCGGGAACCGCCACTGTCCGTCGCCTGCAGACTCAGTGACCGGTCCAGCACCAGCACCACCTGGCGCCGCTGCCGCTCGCCGGCGGATGCGGCGCCGATGGGCAGGTAAGGCCGGGCGAAGGCCAGGACGATCAGGGCCAGGATCAATAATCGAAGCGCCAGCAGCAGCAGATGGCGCAGCTTCCGTCGTGAGGACGCCTGTTCCTCCTGGCGGGCAAAGAAACGAATGGTACTGAATCGCAGACGCTGGGTCTTCCGCTTCAGCAGCAGGTGGATCACCACCGGAATGCCCAGCCCGGCGAGGGCGGCCAGCAGAAAGGCGTTGGTGAACAGGAAGGGCATGCGGGTTCCGACTAAACGGCCATGCGGCGTTCCAGATAGGCGATCAGGGCCAGGTCCAGCGGTTGATCCGTCCGGAGACGCAGATAGTCAGCCTCCAGGCGAATGCACTCCCGCCGGATCCCCTCGCAAAAGCTCTCCAGGCGGCGGCGATATTCGGACCTGAATTCATCCATCTGCACCACCACCTCGCCGGACGCCTCGCTGTCCTCAACGATGAACTCCCCCTCGAACGGCAGGTCGAGTTCCTCGGGGCAGAGCAACTGAAGCACCAGAATCTCCTGACGCTGGGCGTGCAACTGGCGCAGCAACTCCAGCACGGTGTCGTCCTCGGTGAAGAAATCGGAGATCACCACCGCCAGGCCCCGACGGGTGAAGGTCTGCACGAGATGAATCAGATCCTGCCCGATCTTCGTCCCCCCGGCGGCGGGGGTCTGGGCCAGCAGCGAAAAGATCTCGAACGCCTGGTGACGCGTCGCCTGGGCGGGAATCGCCTGACGGGACTCCGCCCCAAACAGAATCAGGCCCGGCGCATCCCGCTGCTTCACCATCAACTGCGCCAAGGAGGCGGCCAACAGGCGTCCGTAGCGATACTTGTTGGCCCCATCAGCGCCAAAATCCATGGAGGCGCTGGTATCGAGGTAAATCTGGCAACGAAGGTTGGTATCGTCCTCAAACTGCTTGATGTAGAGCGCATCCGTCCGCGCCCAGACCTTCCAGTCCAAGTGGCGAAGATTGTCCCCCTGAGTGTAGGGACGGTAGGCGCTGAACTCCGTGCTGTAGCCGAGAAACGGACTGCGGTGGAGTCCGTCGAGAAACCCCTCCACAATGGTATTGGCCAGCAGGGGCAGATCCTCCACCGCGGCCAGCACGCGGGAATCCAGAGCCAGGGAGGAGGGCATGCGATTCAGTGGCGATTCAGGACTGGGCGATTCCTTCCGCGAGAATCACTTCCCGTCGGCCGGCACATCCTTGAGCAACCGTTCCAGGAGATCGCCCACGCTGACCTTCTGGGCCCGGGCGTTGAAGTTGGCGAGCACCCGGTGCCGCAGCACCTGCCGGGCGACGGAGCGGACCCCTTCATAGTCGGCACAGAGGCGGCCAGTGACCGCCGCGCGGGCTTTGGCTCCCAGGATCAGGAACTGCGAGGCGCGCGGACTGGCACCCCAGCGGACGAACTCCTTCACGTAGGGTGGCGCCGCGGCATCGTCCGGACGGGTCGCCGCCACCAGGCGCACCGCGTAGCGGATCACCTCGTCGCTTACCGGCATGGCCCGGACCAGTTTCTGAATGGAAACGATCTCCTCGGTGGACAGCACCGGCCGCAGATCGGGGACCTCCGATCCGGTGGTCGCCCGCAC
>JBDKKE010000362.1:0-8737 GCA_039796255.1 Verrucomicrobiota bacterium
CATGCGCTCAGGACCAGCAACTCCACCGGACGCCCCCGGTACTGGCTTGGGCGGATCATCGCCTCCAGGTCGTTGAGCGTGAGCTTGGAATCGTAAGTGAGGACAAACGTCTTCTTCACATCCCGATCAAACTGCCCGTGCGACGCGATGTGGACGATTGAGTACTGGTCCTCGGTCAAATGCCGGCTGAAATCCTTCAGCAAAAACCCCTGATTGAGAAGCGTGTCGCCCGGATACAACGTCTCGATGGCTTTTAGTTCACCGGGCACGAAGGAGAGCCCGGGGAAGCCCTGCACCGACTCGGACAGTCCGTTGAGCAGCATCCGCGCCTTTCCCCGCTCCAGAGGCAGCGGTTCGACCAACGACAACCCGGGAACCACGGCCACGGCGAACTCCTGAATCAGGAACCGTTCGCCATCGTGCAGGCTGGCAAAAGGGATCGTTCGGAGGGCGCCGTCCGGCACAAACACCAGCGTGTCGATGTGGTGTTCCACCAGAAACGGTCGAATGGGCCGGATCAGCCAATCATACAGCTGCTGGCCCTGCGCGAGATAGCCATAGGTCGTCCGGGTTTCAAGATTCCGTCGAAATTGGCGAACCTCCGTGGTAAGCGCGTCGCTTCCCATATCCACCGTGAAGCGTTTGAGACCGGAGGTCACCCCGACCAGGATCTCGGTCCGCTTGGGAAGCGGAATCAGATAGACCACCGCCGTGTGCTGGTCCACTGCCTCAACGTCCTTGGTGTTGGCTCGCTGGACGTTGACACAATCATCGCAAAGGTAGTCCTCGAGTTCCACCGACTTCAACCGCTCCACCGTGTCCCGCGCCTCCCGCAGCATGACCTGCTCGGCATGCGGATCCTTCGCAGCCGTGGCCTGCAGTAGCAGCAGATCGGCGAGTTCAAAGAACAGGGGCCCCTGGGCTTCGCGGAAGGAACGCCGGATGGAGTGGTTGCCGTAGCCAAGGGCCACGTCATTGCGAATGGGTTCGAGTGACTGCACTGCGCGGCGATAGGCGGCCACGGCCTGTTCGATTTCGTTTCGAGCCTTGAGCAGACGTCCGGACTGCCATTCCCACTGATAGAGGGCCTCAGGCATCTGTGCCTGCTGGGCCGCGAAGATGGCACGTCGAGTGAGATCCAGGGCGACGTCGGGTTGTCCATCCTGCTCGTACAGCTGTCCCAGATATCCCAGGGCGTAGGTCGTCACCGGGAGATCTCCCATCCCCTCCGCCGCCTCCAGAGCCTGCCGGAAGGATTGGTTTGCCCGGAGCAGGAGATGGTTGGCCGGTGTACCGTTGGTCGTTCGAACCTGACGGTCTGTCTGCCCGGCGGTCAGGAGCAAAAACGATTTCGCATGAGAGGTTCCCAGCCCCGCGATTTCTTGGAGAGCCTTCGAGTTCAACGCCTCCGCCTCCGTAAGCGAGCCTGCTCGGGCGGAAGACGTGGCTGCGTTGCAATAAGCCTGGGCGGTCAACCAGGCATCTCCGGCCTGCCGGGACAGGGATGCAGCTTCCGCAAAGGCTGCCGAAGCCTCGGTGAACTTCTGCTGAGCGGACAGCAAGTTGCCCAAGTCGTTCTGGATTTCCCCGGATCGCTGGAGATTCCCGGCGACCCGCGCGGCTTCCAGGGACTCTCTAAGGAGCACCTGTGCCCGATCAAAATCCAGGGTCAGAATCAGTGAGGCTCCCAGACGGCTTTTAACGAGAAGCAGGTCGGATGAGTCGCCTGTTTTCTCCGCACGTTTCAGCGCCTCCTCCAGAATCTGAACGGCCCGGCGCTGTTGTCCCAGCGACTGGTAGGCTCCGGCGAGGGAAACGGATGCCGCCACGTCACCCCGGGGATCTCCCACAGTGCGGAATTCCTCGACCGCTTTTTCCCAGTCGGTGGCAGCCTTCCTGAAGTCGCCGCTTTCGAAGGCCTTTCGTCCCTGGCTGACCAGTGCCGCCGGATCACCGTATAACGGGAGGGCGCTGATCCATCCAATCATCAGAGACCATAGAATCTGCCGGGGAGCGCACGGTATCCATGCTTTGATCACAGCGGGTTCTCTACTTGTGAGCTGATTCAATGTAAAGTGCGTCCGTCGTCATTGGGAATCCATCGAACGACACCGTCTCTTCGCGGCTCCCTCGCCATTGGAGGAATGGCGTACTTTGGGAGGCTCAGAATGGCTCCAGGCTCCGGGCGTCAGTGGCATTCCCGTTGCTGAAATGGTAAACTGGCGGAGTCATTGATCCGAGGCTGCGATCCCTTCCTTGGATTCTCTGGGCGCGGGGAGGGGTGTCTTCAGAAGGAAATGCGCGTATACGGCTGGGGAGGCGTTTCCACTGCCTCCACAAGGACTTCTCCGGCGGCCAGGGGTTCCTCGGACGGTTCGGGAGGAACTGAAACCGGAAGCGACCCAGTGGCGAGACCGGCTTCCATGTTGAAGATCGTGGGGTGCTGTTGGACGACCTTGACGTGCACTTCGTAGTGGCCGGTGTCTACATGGGTGAATCGGACGTTTCCTTCGGTGTCGATCGGACCCCAATAGGTTCGACTGCGTCGCGATGGCCGCCCGCCAAGCGTCTTCTGAAACCAGTCCTGCCACTCGGTCGTGCCCGGGACAATACCGGCAGGGGGCCTGGCTTGTGGGAGCCTGAGCTGGGCTCTGGCCTTGGCGCGCCATTCTGGAGGAACGTTGTCCGCCCAGCGAACGCGGGCGGTCACCACTCGCTGCGGGGAATCCAAGCTCAGGGTTGTGGTTTCGCCGGCTCGGACCGTGACGTCGCGGAGGAATTGCTGGCTTCGCGACTGATGGCCGGGTCTCTGCCCCTCGAGGAGTGACAGGAACAGCGGATGCGTTCCTGAAGGCACCCGGTCGAAAATGAAATGTCCTGCGCTGTCGATGCTCGCCGTCGAATCCTCCCAGCCCAAGATCGGATTCAACCGGAATGTTTCCCCGTCTCCAAGCTGGAGTCGATCCGGTCGAGACGGATGCGCGGCGAGATTGAGGTGTCCTTCGAGGCGGCCCCATGGTCCTAGCGTGATGGACTGTTGAGATTCGAACTCACTCGCGGACACCATGGCGAATCCGGCGGCTGCGGAAATCGCCAGCCGCTCGATGCCTGCCCACATCGGGACTGTCACCCGCCCTTGGGAATCTGTGGTCAGAAGGAGATTCTCCGCGAACTTGGCCCTCAGGAAACCATTGGCCAGCGTCACGTGGCTCTCGGCGGTCAGTGGCGCCACGGTGGCTTGAGAGGCAGGTTTCCCTTCGGAATCCACAATCCACCGCTCGACGGCGTGGGTTGGATCCAGGAGGAAATCCACGGTCACTGCTCCTTCCCCAATCGTTATCGACCGGCTTACTGAAGCGGAGAATCCGTCGGCGCTGCAGCGGAGGACGTACGGCATCGCCTCCGCTTCTGAGTTCACAAGGGAGATTTGATAGCGATAGCTGTCATCGTTGAAGTCCGCGTTCTCACCGGGAAACCAACCGTAGGGTTTCCTCCAAATTCCAGCGTTCCTCAAGAATCCTGGCTCCAAGCGGAATCGCGGAACGAGTTCCCCTGTTTGACGATTGCGAACGGCTCCGGATACAACCAACGGGGTATCCAATCGAATGACCTGTTCCTCACTCTCCCCGGTGAGCGGAACCAAAAGGCGTTGTTGGCGGCCCTCTGCGGAGAAGTCTCCAGTCACCGAGAAGTTGGGGGCGTTGCTCCACACCACGCGGCCGTCGATCGCTGAGCGCAATGGATCAGGTAACAGGTACATCGCCGTATCCTCGGAGCGGGGCTGAAACCAGACGTTTTCGATGCCGTTTCCCTGTGGGTCCACCAGGCGCATTTTCAGGGTGCGTCCGGGTTGCAGGACAATCGTGATCCGATGATTCAGTTCCCGATGGGTGATACTGGCGCTGCTCAGCGCATACCCGTCGGCCTCGGCATAGACGGTCTCAAAAATCGAAGCCACCCCTGGGAGGACAAAGGATCCATCCGCTGCAGTGTTGGTCCTCGCGCAGTTATCGCAGTCCGCGCTATTCCCACCGCAAAACACCTGGGCGCCTGGAACCGGATTCCCGCCCGGGTTGACGACGAGGCCGTAAAGTGTTCGTCCCGGCCGCATGCGGACGGTGTGAGTGCCCATGCGAAGCTCACTGAGACGGATTGGATCGCGGAGCGGATCGTTCGGTGAGGCGGATTCGTGGTCCGCAGCCGAGACGCTCCAGTGGGAGATTCCTAGACTGGCTTCACTCAAGCGGCGCGTTTCCCAGCGGCCGTCTGCGTCTGTCGTAACGGTAACTCGGGGTAAGACGGACAACGGCCCCACGTTTCCGATTCCGGAGTCGGTAAGGACCAGAAGCCGCACCTCCGCTCCCTGCATTGGTTCGTCGTTCTCGTCCAATACCCGACCTCCGAGACGGATCCCCTTTTCCAACTCCAGAGGATACTCCGCGGGAATGACATCGCCCCGCTCCGGTCGCCATCGAAGGCGGACGTCCGCGTACCCTTCCTGTTTTGTGAAGACTTCCAGCGTTTGAAGCGGCTGAGAACAGACGATCCTGGCCACTCCACCGGGGCCGTTGGTCAACTCCGTTGTTGTGACTCCGGCAGCACTCCATTGAACCACTTGAAGAGGAACACCGGTCAAGGTCTGGCCATCGGCATTTCGGATTCGAAGGAGCAGCATTGCTGGTTCTGTGGTGGGCGCGAGCCCGTCGGGCTGGCGATCCGTCGCGGGACCGGGCGAGGCGTCGGCGTTGCGGTCGTCGGAAGGGCTCGCAGTTCCCGGGGGTTTGATCTCAGCGGTCTCGACGCGGATGAGACGTCGGGAGTCCGGCGGGAGCATCCACCAGAGAAAGCCACCGAGGCTCACCGCAACGAAGGCCAGGCGTGCGGGGTGAGCCAACCACTGCACGAGACTCGTCATCGACACACCAGTCCCCGTCATCGCGGGTGATTGGACGGACGCCCGTGCTGCAATCCGCTCAACCAATCCAACGGGCGGTTCGGCCAGAACCTGGTGGCCCAGGGCGATTCCCAAAGCGGTGCTGGTGGAGGTGATTCCCCGGCGTTCAAGAATCACGCGCAACCGGTCAAGGGCTCGGTCCACCCGCATCCGCGCGGCGTTCGCGCTCACTCCCAGGTGATTCCCGATTTCGGAGTGCGTCTGCTGCTGAAAATAGCGCCACAAGACCGCCTCACGGTCGGTCTCGGGCAGTTCTGTGATGGCCTCGTCCAGTAGGGGACTTATGCCATTCCAATCGATGACCGAATCAGGTGGAGGTGTCATTGCAGCAAGCAGTTCCCGGTGTTGCCGTCGGGTCAGGGATCGCTGGTGGGTGAGGCTGACATTCCGGGTGGTGACGAAGCACCAGCCAGCCAGGCATGAATGGTGGGTTAATCGTCGGGCCTGCTGCGCCAGACGGACGAATACTTCCTGGGCAATGTCCTCGGCTGCGGCAGCGTCGCCATCCGTCTGGCGACGTGCGGCGCCCAACACCATCGGTAAATGGCGTTCCACCAACCGGGCGAAGGCATCGGGTTCCGCTCCGGTGAGGTGCCTTCTCAGGAGTTCTGTATCGGCGGATCCTTCGGGTTCCGTGATCGTCATATACCTCTTCTATCGCCGCCCGCGCGCGAATCGCACACGGAGTTTATCCGGCAGGAAAAGGGAAGTTCCGTGGTTGCTGGATCATGCGAACTGCGGCGATATCCTGTGGCTGCTTTCGAAGGATGGTGATGATTCTGATTCGGACGGACGGCCCCCTCGATGGAGTCACTTAACGAGTGACGATCCCTCCGTGCCATCGTGTTCGCGGCTACGGCGCAGATCGCGCTCGCGGAGCCAGGCGACGATGACTGGGGTGACGATCAGGATGTGCAGGAGGGAGCTGATGCTGCCGCCGATGACCGGGGTCGCCAGCGGCTTCATCACCTCCGCACCCGCCCGGGTGCTCCACATGATGGGCAGCAGGCTGGCAATGGTGGTGGCCACCGTCATGACCTTCGGACGCAATCGCAGCCGGGCTCCGGCGCGGATGGCCTCCAGCAGGTCAGTGCGATTGAACTGCGCCCCCCGCTCGGCTTGGCGCTTTACGAGCGCCTCCTCCAGGTACACCACCATCACCACACCGGTCTGGATGGCGATGCCGAAGAGGGCGATGTAGCCGATCCAGACGGCGACGCTGAAATTGTATCCGAGGGCGTATTGAAGAAAGACGCTGCCGCTGAGCGCAAAAGGGACCGCGAGGATGACGTGGGCGGCCTCCTTGGCGGAGTGGTAGACCACATAGAGCAGCAGGAAGATGATGAGCATGGACATGGGGATGACCACCCGCAGAGTGCGCTCGGCACGCAGCAGTTCCTCGTACTGTCCACTGTACTCGATGGTCATGCCTTGCGGCAGATTGGGGAGGATGTCCCGCTCCACGCGGCGCTTGACCTCGGTGACGAAACTGCCGAGGTCTCGTCCCTGGACATTGGCCTGCACAAAGACGCGGAGGCGTCCGTTCTCGCTGGCGATCTCGTTGGGTCCGATCACGCGACGGATGGAGGTCACCTGGGCGAGGGGGATCTGGAGTCCGGACGCTGCCGTCACCAGAATGGACCCGAGACGCTCGATGTCGTCGCGTTCATCGCGCTGCAGTCGCACCTGGATCGGGAAGCGCTGGCGTCCCTCGATGGTGGTGGTGACGTTGCGTCCTCCGATGCCCACCTCTACCGCCTCCAGGACGCGCTGGGCGTCGAGTCCGTAGCGGGCCATGGTCTCCCGGTCCACCGTGAATTCCAGGTAGGGTTTGCCCTGCACGCGGCTCGGGGCCACGCCGACGGCACCGGGCACGGACTCGACGACCCGCTGCACGGCGAACGCCTGCTGCTGGAGTGCGTCGAGGTTGTCGCCAAGGACCTTCACCCCCAGTTGAGCCCGGATGCCGGTGGAGATCATGAGGACGCGATTCTCGATGGGCTGGAGAAAGCCGGGCACGTATCCGGGGACCACCGTGAGGGCCTGGGTGAGTTCGGCGACGAGCTTCTCCCGGGTCATTCCCGTGCGCCACGCCGGGTTACGGACGGTCCAGGGAATGGAAAGGAATCCCAGCACGGTCCGGTTCGTGGACAGGTACTCCGGCTTCAGCACGATGGTGGTCTCGATCATCTCCACGGGCGCCGGATCCGTAGAGGTGTCGGAGCGTCCCAGCTTGCCGGCTGCGCTGGCCACTTCGGACACCTGACTGATGACGCGATCCTGCCAGGCCATGATGCGATTCACCTCGCTCAATGAGGTGGCCGGGAGCAGGACCGGCATGAAGAGCAGCGATCCCTCGTTGAGTGGCGGCATGAATTCCTTGCCGATGCCCGCGGTTGCCCGCAGGAGGGGCGAGGGAAGACCGGCGGCGCGCAGCCGGTCGTGGAGCGGTTGCGGAAGTCCGAAGGCCAGCAGAAGGGCAGAGCCCAGAAGAAGGGCCGCCGCTCCCAGTACGGACCGTCGGTGATCCAGCGCCCAGCGCAGGGCGGGATCATACACTCGGAGCAGGATTCGCATGATCCAGTTGTCCTCCTCGGCGTGAAACGGGCCGCGAACCAGCACCGAGCAGAGCACGGGGACCAGGGTGACGGCGAGCAGGGTGGCGCCGATGCAGGCAAAGGTCTTGGTGAAGGCCAGCGGACGGAACAGCTTGCCCTCCTGTCCTCCGAGCACGAACACCGGAACGAAGGCCAGGATGATGATGGCCATGGCGAAGAAGATGGGGCGTCCCACCTGCTGCGCCGCGGCCAGGGTGCATTGCCATGTCTCGCCCGGTGTCAGGCGCTCTGATCCGGAACCAGCTCCGGCAAGGCCCTTTTCCTTTTCGGCCAGCTCACAGTGCCGGATCACATTCTCGGTCATGACAATTCCCGCGTCCACCAGCACGCCGATGGCGATGGCGATGCCGGCCAGAGACATGATGTTGGACGAGATCCCGAACTGCTGCATGAGGATGAAGGCGACGAGGATCGAAAGGGGCAGCGGGATGGTGACAATCAGAATACTGCGGAAATGAAAGAGGAAGAGGATGTGTGCGAGGGTGACCAGCAGCATCTCTTCCCAGAGCGCGTCCTTGAGGGTGGCCAGGGTGCGGGCGATCAGGTCGCTGCGATCATAGAAGGGTTCTATGGAAACTCCGGCAGGCAGTCCCGGGCGAATCTGTTCCAAGCGCTCCTTAACCCGCTGAATCACAGCCATCGCGTTCTCGCCGGTGCGCATCACCACGATGCCGCCCACCACTTCGCGCCCATCCAGATCCAGGGCCCCGCGCCGGAATTCGCCTCCCAGTTGCACGGTGGCGACCTGGTTCAAATAAACCGGGGTGCCGTTGGTGCCGGTGCGCAGGGAAATCCGCTCCAGGTCCCCGATGTCGCGGATGAGTCCAACGCCGCGCACCACGAACTCCATTCCGTTCTCGTCAATGGTTTTGCCGCCGACATTGAGGTTGTTGGCGGCGACGGCACCCAGGACGTCCTGCAGCGAGACGCCCAGAGCCCGCATCTTCAGCGAGCTGACCTCAATCTGATACTGCCGGACAAACCCGCCGATGCTGGCCACCTCCGCCACACCGGGAACGGCGTTGAGCTGATAGCGCACAAACCAGTCCTGTATCGCCCGGAGCCGGCCCAGATCGTATCCTCCCTCGTCTACTTTCCGCGGATCCACGTGGAGGTAGTACTGGTACACCCAGCCGAGTCCGGTGGCGTCCGGACCGAGTTGCGG
>JBDKKE010000363.1:0-9459 GCA_039796255.1 Verrucomicrobiota bacterium
GAACTTCGTAAGTCCCTGAAATCCCCCGTCCAGCCCGTGGCCGAACGGCGTGGAACGTGGGAAGCCCCGGCGCCCTGGAGCTTCCCCCGTTCCCTGAGTTGATATTCCCGCGCGCTGCGGATTGAACTGGGGACTCGCGAAGCTCGTGCCCTCCAGAAACAAAAAAGGCGGACGAACCGGGGTTCGTCCGCCTTGGGAAACCGAATCGCTCAGTAGCGGTAGTGCTCGGGCTTGTAGGGGCCGTCCGAGGACACCCCCAGGTACTCGGCCTGCGACTTGGTCAGTTTGGTCAGCACCACGCCGATCTTCTCCAGATGCAGGCGGGCGACCTCCTCGTCCAGCTTCTTGGGCAGGCGGTACACCGTCTTCTCATACTTGTCCTTGTTCGACCACAGATCGATCTGCGCGAGCGTCTGGTTGGTGAAGGAGTTGGACATCACGAACGACGGATGGCCGGTGGCGCAGCCGAGATTCACCAGGCGGCCCTCGGCGAGCAGGTAGATGCTCTTGTTGCCAGGCAGGTAATAGCGATCGTACTGCGGCTTGATGTTCTCAATGGTCACACCCTTGGTCGCCTTGAGCTTGTCCACTTGGATCTCATTATCAAAGTGGCCGATGTTACACACGATGGCCTGATCCTTGAACTTAAGGATGTGATCCACGGTGATGATGTCGCAGTTGCCGGTGGTGGTGACGTAGATGTCACCGACGCCCAGCGTGCTCTCGATGGTGTTGACCTGGAAACCTTCCATGGCGGCCTGGAGGGCGTTGATCGGGTCGATCTCAGTGACGATGACGCGTGCGCCGTAGGCCCGCAGCGAGTGGGCGGAACCCTTGCCGACATCGCCGTAACCGCAGACGACGGCCACCTTGCCGGCGAGCATGACGTCAGTGGCGCGCTTGATGCCGTCCGCAAGCGACTCGCGGCAGCCGTAAAGGTTGTCGAACTTGGACTTGGTGACCGAGTCGTTCACGTTGATGGCGGGCACGAGCAGGGTGCCGGCCTCCTTCATCTGATACAGGCGGTGCACGCCGGTCGTCGTCTCCTCGGAGACGCCACGCCATTCCTTGACCATCCGGGTCCAGATGCCGGGCTTCTCCTTGGCGAGGCGGCGGAGCAGGGCCTTGACCACGGAAACCTCGTGGCTGTCGTCCTTGCCCTCATAGGCCCACTTGGAGCCCTTCTCGAGTTCATATCCCTTGTGGATGAGCAGCGTCACGTCACCGCCGTCGTCGACGACCAACTGCGGCCCCTGGTCGCCGGGGAACAGGATGGCCTTGAGGGTCAGTTCCCAATACTCCTCCAGGGTCTCGCCCTTCCAGGCGAACACCGGAGTTCCGGTCGCGGCGATGGCCGAGGCGGCGTGGTCCTGGGTGGAGAAGATATTGCAGGAGGCCCAGCGGACGTCGGCGCCGAGGGCGACCAGGGTCTCGATGAGCACCGCGGTCTGGATGGTCATGTGCAGCGATCCGGTGATGCGCACGCCCTTCAGGGGCTTGGTCTTCGCATACTTCTTCCGGACGGAGATCAGGCCGGGCATCTCATGCTCGGCGACGGCGATCTCCTTGCGGCCCCACTCGGCCAGCGCGATGTCGCGGACGATGTAGTCCGATCCCTTCGGCGTTCCAGCGGCGTAGGTGGCGAGGTTGGGTAGCGCCGCCGCCACTTCGGCGATCACGGCGGCGGGTTTAACTTTGGTTTTGGCCATAAAATAAGTTTTCAGTTTCTAGTTTTCAGTTTTCAGAAGAGGACAGCGAACGAATCAGGCCTTGAAGCATCGCGGACAGTTCGCGGGATTCGCGGACAAAACGCTCGGTATCCGTCGGAGACAGGTATTCGAGTTGCCGGGCGACGTAACATTGGGTTCGCAGTTCAGCAGCGGAACCTTTGGCAATCCGAAGAAAGCGGATGAAGTCGGCGCGACTGTCGCGCTCATGACCCTCGGCAATGTTGGATGGTATCGAGATGCTCGCCCGGCACATCTGATCCTTTAGGGCATAGTTCTTAAACTCGCCGACCGCCTGGTTTACTTCCACGGCAAGCCGGCAACCGCGCTTCCAGACTTCCAGTTCTTCAAACGACTGGTAGGGCATCGCTCCACTTCAGGTTCAAGCCAGGGGGAGGCATTCCTCCCCACTGAACACTTGAAACTGAAAACTGAAAACTTCTCAGCGAACCGCCTTCTTCAGCGCGGCGACCTTGTCGGTCTTTTCCCACGGCAGATCGGCGTCGGTCTTGCCGAAGTGGCCGTAGTTGGTGGTCTTGGAGTAGATCGGGCGCAGCAGGTTGAGCTGCTTGACGATGTCCGCCGGCTTGAAGCTGAAGACGCTCTGCACGGCATCAGTGATGGCCTGGTCGGTGAGGCCACCCTGGGCGGTGCCGAAGGTGTTCACGTACACGCTGACGGGGTCCGGATACCCAATCGCGTAGGCGAACTGGATCTCGGCGTGGTTGGCCAGTCCGGCGGCGACGATGTTCTTGGCGACGTAGCGGCCCATGTAGGCGGCGCTGCGGTCCACCTTGCTCGGATCCTTGCCGGAGAAGGCCCCGCCACCGTGACGTCCCCAACCACCATAGCTGTCCACGATAATCTTGCGTCCGGTGAGGCCGGTGTCGCCCTGGGGCCCGCCGACGACGAAGTTGCCGGTGGGATTGATCAGGAACTGGGTGTCCTTGGTGAGCAGGTTCTTCGGCAGCACCTTCTTGATGACTTCCTCGATGCAGAATTCCTCGATGAGCGAGTGCGCAACCCCCGCAGCATGCTGGGTGGAGATGACCACGTTGGAGATGGCCACCGGCTGGTCATCCTCGTACACCACCGACACCTGCGACTTGGCATCAGGACGCAGCCACTTGGCCGCCTTGCCCGCCTTGCGAATGGAGGTGAGCGTCCGTCCGAGTCGGTGCGCGAACATGATCGGACTCGGCATCAGCTCGTCCGTCTCATTGCACGCGTAGCCGAACATCAGGCCCTGGTCGCCGGCACCCTGTTCCGCCTTCTTCTTGCCCTTGGCCGCCTTGGCATCCACGCCCTGGGCGATATCCGGGGACTGCTGGGTGATCAACAGGTTCACAAACACCTTGTCGGCGTGGAACACGTCGTCGTCATTGACGTAACCAATCTCACGGATGGCCTCGCGGGCGATCTGCACGTAGTCGAGCTTGGCCTTGGTGGTGATCTCTCCACCGATGACCACCACGTTCGACTTCACGTACGTTTCGCAGGCCACCCGGCTGTTCTTGTCCTGCGCCAGACAGGTGTCGAGGACGGCATCCGAAATGGTGTCAGCCACCTTGTCCGGATGGCCTTCGCCAACGGACTCAGAGGAAAAGATGAAGCGTTTGCTCATGGACGATGTGTTTTGGTACGGACGATTGAAAAGCGACGTATTGACGTATCTTGATGCGACGATACGAAAGTTGACGCAGTGGTCAACGGGCTTTTTCGATAGGCTGGGCGCATGAAGTTCCTGCGTGCTCTTCGCTGGGGAGTGGGATTGGTGATGGTGTGTGCGGCGACGGCCCGGGAGGTCCCGCCGACTCGCCGCGGGATGGTGGCAACGGTCCAGCCGGTCGCCACTCAGGCGGGGCTTGATGCCCTGAAAGCGGGCG
This sequence comes from Verrucomicrobiota bacterium, assembly GCA_039796255.1. Lineage (GTDB taxonomy): Bacteria > Verrucomicrobiota > Verrucomicrobiia > Limisphaerales > UBA9464 > UBA9464. The sequence continues at coordinate 3,614 of JBDKKE010000363.1, forward strand.
GCAATGCGGTGGATGCCGCCATCGCCTGCGCTTTAACCCTGGGGGTGGTGGACGGCCACAACTCGGGCATCGGTGGCGGGTGTTTCATGACGTTGCGGCTGGCGGACGGGCGGGTGATGACCCTTGACGGACGGGAGACCGCACCGGCGGGCGCCACCCGGGACATGTATCTCCGGAATGGCGAGGCCAACGCCAAACTCAGTCAGGACGGCGCTCTGTCCGTCGGGGTGCCGGGAGAACTGGCGCTGCTGGCGTACGCGAGCACCAACTTTGGGCGCCTGCCCCTCCGACAACTGCTGGACGCCGCCGCCCGCGTGGCGGCCGATGGATTCCCTCTGGATCGTCACTACGCCTCCCGTCTGGACGCCACACGGGTCGAACTCGCCGCCTTCCCAGCGTCCAAGGCGATCTTTCTGCGCGGGGATGGCCAACCCTGGAAGGCCGGCGAGTTCCTCCGGCAATCGGATCTGGCCGTCTCCTATCGGTCACTCGCGGCAGCGGGTGTGGACTGGTTTTACCGGGGGCCCTTCGCCCGGGACACGGCGGAATGGATGGCGGCCCATGGGGGCGTGCTGACTGCGGCGGATTTTGCAGGGTACCGGACCCGGGTAAGGGAGCCGGTTCGCGGAACCTACCGGGGCTGGGAAATCGTCAGTTTTCCTCCCCCCAGTTCGGGCGGGGTCCATGTGGTGGAAATTCTCAACATTCTCGAGAACTTCGATCTCAAGGCCATGGGGGACCGGTCGGCGGAGTTCGTCCACACCGTCACCGAGGCCATGAAGCTCGCCTTCGCCGACCGGGCGCAGTGGCTGGGCGATCCGGACTTCACTCCGGTGCCGCGCGGATTGGTGTCCAAGGAGTATGCGGCCGGTCTGTCCAAGCGCATTCACGCCGGACACGCCACGCCGGTGACGACCGCCGGAACTCCCCCCGGGGCGGATACGGACGTCTTCGGGCGCGAGGCCGCGCGCCACACCACTCATTTTTCGGCGGCGGATGCGGAGGGCAACTGGGTGGCGTGCACCGCGTCTCTGAACACCAGTTTTGGCAGCAAGGTGGTGGTGCCCGGCACCGGGATCCTGCTCAACAACCACATGGACGACTTCTCGGCAAAACCCGGAACGCCCAACGCCTTTGGACTGGTCGGGGCCACGGCCAACGAAATCACCCCGGGCAAGCGTCCCCTGTCGAGCATGAGTCCCACGCTGGTGCTGCGGAATGGGCGTCCGGTGCTCTCGGTGGGCGCGGCCGGCGGACCCACCATCATTTCGCAGACCCTGCTCGCCATCCTCCGGACCATTGATTTCGGACAGGATCCCCGGTCGGCGCTCGCGGGCCCGCGGTTTCATCATCAGTGGCGTCCGGACGAACTCCACGTGGAAGCGGCCTTGGGCGATGCGGTGGTGGCCGCCCTGCGGAAGCAGGGTCACACGGTCATCGTTGAACGTTCCCTGGGAGCGGCTCAGGCCGTGGGTGTGGATCCGGAGGGGCGGGGCTTCGTGGGGTCTGCCGATCCCCGGGGCGAGGGCTCGGCGGCGGGGTGGTAGGGGTGCGTTCCATTCCGCTCCAAAAGTGGCTGGTGCCTTGGCGCCGTCGCCGCTCCCCTACTCCCGTGCAGAATTCAATGAACACGGATGCCCTGCTCGACGAGGCCGCAGAAGCCGTGCGGGAGTCCGACGCGCTCCTGATCACCGCCGGCGCCGGCATGGGAGTCGATTCCGGCCTGCCTGATTTCCGCGGCACCGAGGGTTTCTGGAAGGCGTATCCGATGGCGGCGAAGCTCGGGCTGTCCTTCTCCGACCTGGCGAATCCAGCCTGGTTCCGCAAAGACCCTGGGCTCGCCTGGGCCTTCTACGGACATCGCCTCAACCTGTATCGCCAGACCACGCCCCACGCGGGCTTTCACCAGTTGCTCGACCTCGCCCGAGCCAAGCCCGCGGGACACTTCGTCTTCACCTCGAACGTGGACGGCCAGTTTCAAAAGGCTGGATTCGATCCGGACCGGATCCTGGAATGCCACGGCTCCCTGCTTCACCTCCAGTGCGCGACCCCGTGTTGTAGGGAGATTTGGAGTGCCGGCTCCGAACCGGTGGCGGTGGACGAAGCCGCGTTTCGGGCGTTGCCACCGTTGCCGAGGTGCCTGCATTGCGGCGGGATGGCACGTCCGAATGTCCTGATGTTTGGCGATAACGCGTGGCTGGACGCCCGGTCGGATGCGCAGGAGACGCAATTCCAGTCCTGGCTCCAACAGCTGGGTGCATCGGGAGCGCGGCTGACCGTCCTGGAGTTTGGGGCCGGAACCGGGGTGCCCACCGTGCGCCTGACCTCGGAGTCCGTCGCCACCGGATTCGACGCCCGCCTCATCCGCTTCAATCCCCGCGAACACGGCGTTCCTCCCGGGCATCTGGGAATCGCCCTGGGGGCGGCGGAGGGAATCCGAGAGGTGATGGAACGATTGGCGCGAGTTTGAGCGAGGAAGACCTCGGGCCCATCCCCCGGCCCATCCCTTGGCTCACGCCCCCTCGGTGCCGAACTGGAGTTCAGCCAACCGGCGGTAGGTGCCGCCTTCCCGGGCCATGAGTTCCTCATGCGTCCCCGCCTCGGCAACCCGTCCCTCCTCGATTACGTGAATGCGGTCCACCTGGCGGATGGTAGACAGGCGGTGCGCAATCACGAAGGCGGTCCGGCCCGCCAGCAGGGCGGTCAACGCCTGCTGGATCAGTTGTTCGCTCTCGGAATCAAGGGAACTGGTGGCCTCGTCGAGAATGAGAATCGCCGGATCCTTGAGCAGGGCCCGGGCAATGGCGATGCGCTGGCGCTGGCCACCGGACAGTTTTACCCCGCGATCCCCCACCCGGGTTTGATAACCCTCCGGAAACCGTTCGATGAATTCATGGCAGGCCGCCTGGCGCGCTGCGGACACCACCTCGTCGTGCGAGGCGTCGGGTTTTCCGTAGCGGATGTTTTCCTCGATGGTTCCTCCGAACAGCATCACTTCCTGCGGGACAATCGCCATGTTGCCGCGCAGGACGTGCAGCGGAAGTTCGGTCGCCGGACGCCCGTCCAGGCGGAGGCATCCGGAGGTGGGATCGTAAAGTCGGAGCAGCAGGGAGACGATGGTGGATTTGCCGGCGCCGCTGGGTCCAACGAGGGCTACTTTTTCACCGGCGCGGGCGTGCAGGGAAAAACCGTGGAGGGCCGTCACATCGGTGCGCGAGGGATAGCGAAACTCGACATCCTCAAAGGACACCTCGCCCCGCAGCCGCGGCACTGGCCCGGCGGGAGCCGGATCCAGCACGGGAATCTCGGGCGTTTCGTCCAGAAGCTCCCGGACCCGTTCTGTGGCGCCCAGGGTCTTCTGCACCTGGGTGAACACCTCGGCAAAGGACGCCACGGAGCCACCGACAAACGTGGTGTACAGGATGAAGCGGGTGAGTTCGCCGAAGGTCATTTCCCCCGCCTGCATCAGCCGCGCTCCGTACCAGAAGACAAGCACGATGGAACCGAAGACGCCGAAGATGATGAAGGAAACCAGCGACGCCCGGAGCCGGGCGGTGCGGAGGACCACCTGAAGGAAGGCGTCCAGATGACTCGCGTAACGGCCCAATTCGAAGCGCTCGTTGCCGAAGGCCTTGACGTTGACGATGCCGCTCAGGGATTCCTCGACCACCGTGCCCCCCTCCGCCAGGTGGTCCTGCGCCGAGCGGGAGAGTCCCCGGATGCGGCGTCCGATGAGCACGGCGGCGAACAGCAGGACCGGAAAGGTGGAGATCATCACCCCGCCCAGTCGCCACGAGGTCACCACGATCAGCGTGATGCCACCGGTCAGCAGCACCGCCTGGCGAAGAAACTGGGGAATGGTGCCGGTCAGTGTCTCCTGAATGACCGTCAGGTCCGCCGACAACCGGCTGGAAAGCTCGCCCACCCGGCGGTGCGCGAAGAAGGTCATGGGCAAACCGAGAATGCGTCCGAACGTTTCCCGGCGCAGATCGGCCAGTGCACTTTCACCGCAGCGGTTGAACCAGTAGGAGGAGAAGAACGAAAAGAAGGCCTGCACCGCCAGCGTCCCCACCAGCAACAGGGCGATCCGGTTGAGGGCGGCGGGTCCGGTTCCGAAGGCTTCTGTAGTGGACTTGCCGGTGGGCGCGTCGAGCAATTGCCCAGTCAGGTAGGGAAAGGCCAATCCGAGCGAGGTCGAGCACAGCAGCGCCATCCAGGCTCCGGTGAAGCGGACCCGGTAGGGACGGAGATAGCGGAATATGCGGGCAGCCTGTCGCAGGGACTCGGAGCGGGACGGCGGGACCGGGGCGGCGGATGATGGACTGGGGGACGGACGGGCCAACGACACGCGCCAACGTGAAGGGTCGCCGCCGCAATGCAAACCCAGCCTCCATTTGACCTCGGGGCCTCCGCCTGCTGACACTGGCCGCATGGCCTCAGCCGATCTGAAGATTGAAAAACTCACCCAGGGCACCGGAGCCGCCGCCAAAGGCGGTCGCCAAGTGACCGTCCACTACACCGGAACCTTCCAAGACGGCCGGAAGTTCGACAGCTCCCTCGACCGCAACGAACCGTTCTCCTTCCTGCTCGGTGCCGGACAGGTGATTGCCGGTTGGGATCAGGGTGTTGCCACCATGGTGGTGGGCGACAAGGTGCGCATGACCATCCCGCCCGAACTGGCCTATGGACGCAATGGCTACCCCGGTGCCATCCCGCCCAATGCGACGCTGATCTTCGAAGTGGAGCTGCTGGAGGTGGGCTGAACCCGGGCGGCAGGTGCCGTCAGGTCAGATCCGGATCACCAGGTTTCTGCGGTACATCCACAGCAGGATGAGCCAGAGAACGATCAGCACCGTGCCGCGCTCCAGGGCGGGAACCCAGGCGGGTCCCAGCAGGTCGAAGAATCCGGAGCCCAGGTGCCGCCGGACGTTCTCCTTGATGAAGCCGCCGGTAAGCTGCCAGAGGCAGTAGAGGGTGATGGGATTGGTCCCCGCCACGATCAGGGGAAATGCCCAGCGCCTCCATCCGCGACCGTCCACCACGGCCACGAATCCCGCCAGGATCAGGGTCACCCAACCGCCGCTGTAGAGCGCCCAGGAAGGCGTCCAGATCCGCTTCACGATGGGGCAGATCCCCGTCCATCCCAGCAGACCTCCCACCACGATTCCCGCGACGCCGGCGAGGACCAGGCGGCGGACCTGTGTTCCCATCGGCAGACCGCTGCGCAGAAGCTGACCCGCCAGCACCCCGAAGATCATGGTGGCCACTGAGGGAATGAAGTTGAGGGTCTGGTAGCCACCCTCATTGCGAATGAAGGGTTCTGAACGCGGGAAGAGGTTGAGGAACCAGCGGTCGAAGGCAGCCGCCGCATTGGTGCCCTTGTTCCAATGCGCCTCCCATCCGGTGAAAAGGGGCGCCTCCGGAGAGGCAGGTTCCGAGCCGGCGGTCGGGACGGGATACAGCGCGAATAGGAGTCCATAGCCCACCAACAGAACGGCAGCCGTCCAGGCCTGCGTCCGCGGACGGGTCAGGGCGATGAGGAAAAGGAAGGGGTATCCGAGACCAATCTGGGCGAGAACATTGGGAAAGATCCACTCGGTCCGGGGGCTCCAGGCCGAGGTCAGGAAAATCGCCAGCAGCACCAGCAGCAGGGACCGCCACAGGGCATGACCGAAGAGCGACGCCGTGCGGCTCCCCCGCGACCGGCGGTTCGCCAGCGACCACGGCAGGGCCACCCCGACCATGAACATGAACGCGGGTTGGATGAGATCCCACAGGGTGCATCCCGCCCAGGAAGCGTGCTCACAGTGACGACCGACCCACTGCCAGACCAGGCTGTCCGGATG
>JBDKKE010000364.1:0-2582 GCA_039796255.1 Verrucomicrobiota bacterium
CTGATTTCACCTGGAGCAGGGGTTTTGCCACCTCCCACCATTCCGGCATCGCTAATGGTGTGATGAGGGGATCGAAAGGGCCTTGTGGTAAGTAAAGATTGATCTGAATTAAGTCTGCCTAAGGCACTGTAAATGCGAGTTGTTTCAAGGCTTTCCTCTAGGGTGAGCGGGGGCAGGATTGTTGCCATTCTTTTAGCCAGCATGGTTTTTCCTGTACCAGGAGAGCCAATCATAAAGAGATGACGATCAATTACACCTGATACGAACAAACTCTGCAATTTCAAGGGAGTTTCGGCCTTTTTCCTCTTCTCCCGTTCCGCCTTCCGGTACTCCCACGGTGGCACAGGCTCCTTTTCCACCCACAGCCCCTTTTGGGACTTCCGGGCTTCATCTTCGGCATCCGACAGTTCCTTTGACTTGGAATACTGCTTGTAATGCCACGCCATCCCGTCCCGGACCATCTCCAAATTGATGTGCCGGTCGCCCAGGTAAACGTCACCGAGAATCCGACCGTACCGATCTTTCTTGGTCCACCGAACGACCAACTCTTTCTCGCCGACCTTTTCGCTTATCTTCTCTTTGCTTTTTGTCCCGAAAGCCTGCCCCTTCTCCGGGGCGTCGATTCCCTCCAACCGAATCTTGTGCTGAACCTTCTCGGCGTCCAGTACCGTGATCGTGTCGCCATCGGCGATGCTCACCACCTTGCCACGGATTTCGTCGGCTTGAAGGGTGGCCGTGAAGGCTAGAACAAAGGCAGCGATGATCCATCGCATCTGCGACTTTCTGTTCAAATCATCGCTACGGCTGATTTTCACTTCGCCCCACGGTCCAAAAATTCCAGCACCGAGTCCATGCCCTTGTCGTCCAGGCTGGCTATTTTTCTGAACACGTCCGGTCGCTGAAGAACCCGCTGCCGGATCGCGTCGGGTATCTTTTCCGCCAGCAGCAGCAATTCGTCGGGATCGCCGCCCAGGGCGCGGGCCAGTTTCATTATCAAATCGTTGCTGGGGAACTCGCCGAACGACAATTTGCCGTTTTCTATCTTGGAAACGTAGGTGAACGTGACCTGGACCTTTTCCGCCAGCTTTCTGAGCGTCAGGGCTTTTGCTTGTCGAAGTTCTCGAATCCGACTGCCGAAGGTCATCGTGTGGTCCTTGCGATCTCCCATCGACAATCGTAGGATGGTAGCACGCTTTAGTCAACACAATGGCGATGCTGGTCGATGCCATTCAAAATGCGCTCAATCCCGAAGACCATTCGACCTGCAACCACATGGTCGGGAGCAAGATACGAACCGAATGGGGACATTCGTGTGGGGAAACTGGTGGCGGAAACCAAGAGAACAAAACTGCCTGAATTGTTGGGGTTCCGCGAAGGAACTTCCAGCGTTCACACCAGCCGCACGATGATGCTCGGCGAGTTGTCAATTGGCCATCGTTCAGAGACGAGGCAGCGCTGAATCAATAAACGGCGTTCGACACGCAGGGGGCGCCTGAACAAGCTGCCGCGGAGCGGCTTCGTTCAACAGCCCGTCAAGGGACTGCCCGGATGGGCGGAGTCGGCGCGGACCTGGAGAAGATTTGCCGGTCGCGCCATCAGCGGAGGACGAGTCTGGCCGAGCCCACCTGCGGGGGTACCGTGGCTGTCGGCAAGGGGGCCAAATTCGGGTACTTTGGCCAGCTTTCCAGCGGGGTAAGAAAACTCTGACTCTAGCTGATTTTAAGCCAAATCCACCCTCGTGGGGCTATAACCATCTGCTCCCGCACTCGCCGTCGGATTTCCGAACATGCCGCCGGCAGGTGAGTCTCCACCCGAGCCTCGGGACGCGATCAGATTGAACGATGTTGTGTGCGAGAGCCGACTCAGTGGCGTGCTGAAGTCCTACTCGCGCCGGGCGGCGTAGAACTCCCGAGCCGCATCAGTGCTTCAACATACTGACAACTGGGCTCGCCGTGCGCACGTGGCCCACAACCAATGCTGGAAGCACGAGTCACCCGAAACTTAACTGTGCCCAAATAGCAAGTCTCGCACATCACTTCACGTCATCTCGATGTAGAGAGTTCCTTGGGTTTACTCTGACGGCAGTGTGCCAGAGTTTTTGTACGGGGCGTGATAGTGCGATGTGCCGTCGGCGGAAATGGTCAACGGGATCCGACTGGAGTCCTTGCCCACTTCCTGCGCCAACGCCTGACCACAGAGGTTGAGGCCGGAGATGAGCAGAGTCAGCCCCGCAGGAGGATGGACGTTGGTTTTCGCTTCATGGTGAGGTTCCTTTCGTCGCGTCGGTGCAACCATGATGTTCTATTTGCTCGGTCTTAATTCCAGCCTGAGCGTTCCGTTGTCGCGAACGACGCCGAGGTGCTCGTCGATCGCGATGCCAACCGGGTCCGGGTCGGTATGACCGAGACGCTTGCGGGTTTGTGCGCGAAGCCAGATGTAGACGGAATAATCCGCATACGGCGTGTTGCCATGCGGCTGGCCGTTGACGGTGCTGATATCTTCGTTAAACGCGGGGCCTCTGACGAGTTCCCGCTTGATGCGCTCGATCAATCGCGCATCCACTTCGGCGGCCGGTAGACCAT
>JBDKKE010000365.1:0-2868 GCA_039796255.1 Verrucomicrobiota bacterium
CAGCTTCAAGAAGGAAGGCCGGATCATCCATAATCCCGAGCGGGAATTGATCCAGGATATGGACGTCCTTCCCTGGGTGGCCGACGTCTACAAGCGGGACCTGGACATCGAGAAGTACTTCATCGGTTACCTGCTTCACCCGTACGTCAGCCTCTATACGGGGCGGGGGTGTCCTGCACAATGTACCTTCTGTCTCTGGCCGCAGACCATCGGTGGACATCGTTACCGGGTCCGTTCGCCAGCCAACGTGGCGGCCGAAATGGCCTACATGAAGCGGATCTTCCCGCAGGTCCGGGAGTTCTTCTTCGATGACGATACCTTCACGGCCAACTTGCCGCGGGCCCGTGAGATTGCCCGGCAACTGGCGCCGCTCGGGTTGACCTGGAGTTGCAACAGCCGGGCGAACCTGGACTACGACACCATCCGCTACTTCCGCGACTGCGGGCTCAGGCTCTTTCTGGTGGGGTATGAATCCGGAAACGAGGATACCCTCCGCCGCATCAAGAAGGGCGTCACGACCGACGAGATGCGGCGGTTCACGGCCGCCTGCCACCGTGCTGGGGTCGTGATCCACGGAACGTTCATCCTTGGGCTGCCGATCGAGACTCCGGAGACCATCGAGCAGACCATCCGTTTCGCCCAGGAGTTGGACGTGTTCTCGCTTCAGGTGTCCTTGGCCGCTCCCTACCCGGGGACCGAGCTCTACGAGATGGCGCGTCAGAACGGTTGGTTCGCCAAGAAGGACAAGACGGACATTGTTCACGGGGATGGTTTCCAGCAGTCGACGCTGGAGTATCCCGGCCTGTCGAAGGAACAGATCTTCGAGGAGGTGGACCGCTTCTACCGGACGTATTACCTGCGGCCGAAGCCCGTGCTCCGGATCATCAAGACCATGCTGGAGGACAAGGACATCTTTGTCCGCCGTTGCCGGGAAGGATTCGAGTTCTTCCGCAGCTTGCGTCAGCGACGCGAGACCCTGAGCGGCGTGAGGAACGTCGGCTGAACCGGTCGGATTCCCGGGCTCGCGTTGACTCCGTCCGTGGGCCAGAGGAACCTCCGCTTCTTGAAACGGATTGTCCAAGCCGTGACCACGGCCATCGCTGCACTCCTTGCAGCACACGTCTCCTGGAGTGCTCCCGCGCCCACGAATGGGGTGCCTGATGTCTTCGCGCTGCGCTCGCTCGATTGGTTGCCAGCTCCGGTCAAGGCGCCGTTCCAGCCGGTACGCTTCCCGGCCTCCGTCCGGCCGGATCGGGTGGAGCATATGGTTTCCATGGGGGGACGCCTCTGGATCGCTGCCCGCATGCGTGGCGGCACCAACGCCGCAGGCGTCGCTCTTTGGTCCCTGTCGCTTCCGGATGGGCGTCTGGATCCCGTGCGGGGTCAGTTGGAGCGGCACGCAATCCGTGATCTCCACGCGGGGCCGGACGGCTTGTGGTTGGCGGTGGATGGTGGGGCTGCGGCACTCGATCCCAGGACCTTGGTCCTGGACCCGTTTTCGGCTTCCGAAGGACTGACCACGGGCAGCGGGGTCGCCTTTGCGTACGCGGGGCGGCGCTGGTTTCTGATCTCGGATTCGGGAGCCCTGTTCGTGATGCACGCCGACGGGCGCTCGTGGTCCCGGTTGCCCGGCATCCCGGGCGTCAATGCGCGTCGGGCCGGTCGCTTCGAACGTTTGGGCGGCTCCGGCGATTGGTTGTTGGCGCTGGCCCCGGATGAGTTGGCCGTCCGACATCATGCCGCTCCCCAGTGGGACGTGATCGACGAAAAACAGTGGAGTGCCATTCCGTCGGCAACGCCGCCGAGATGGACGTCGGTGGCAGCGGATGGGGACGGAGGATTCTGGCTGGGCAGCGATCTCGGGTTGCACTTTGTGACGGCCGAAACGGGATCCATGCAGCATCAACTCGCGGTGCGTTCCGTGAAGGTGCCCGGCGGACTGGGAGTCCAGGTGCCGGTTGGCTTCCAGGCATCGTCCGCGGCCTATGCCACCGCGCGGGTCCGTCAGGCCGAAGGAATCCGCGAACGGATGCGCGTCCGGGCAAGGCTGGGTCGGATGGCGGTGGAGACGGGGCGAAGTGTGGATCCCATGCAGCCCGGGAGTCGGATTCCGGGCGGGGTCACGGCGTTGCTCCGGGACGGGAGTTACTTCTGGGTGGCGTGTGAGGATCCGACCAATTCCACCCGCAGTCGCATTCTGCTGTGGCATGCCTCGAGTCGGCGGTGGGTGGGGCAAGCCCACTTTGGCCTGCCGGTTTCGGCGCTGGCTGCGGACGAATCCCATCTGTGGATTGGTGCGGAGACAGGAAGTCTCGCGAATGCTGCGCCGGTGGTCCGACTCGACAAGCGGGTGCTGACGGCGATTCCTGCAACCCGGTGGGTTCCGGATGAGATCCGGCCGGATGAACTGGGGGCGAAGTTGGCCGAACTGCCGGTTCGGGAACGGGCCGTGCACGCCTTCTTCGCCGGAGACGCCCAGCGGGCCGTGGAACTGCTCGATGCGACCTCGGCCGATGCGGAGTCCCTGTTCATTCGTGCCTTCGCCCATGACGCGATTGGACTCAACCAACCCGCCCGACGGGACGCATTCCTGGATCGGCTTTTCGCCGAGTTCCCCGATTCACCTCATGCGGAGGCGGTGCGAAGCTTGCGGCCCAGGAAGCCAGCTGCGGTGACCGACGGGGTCGTGCCGCCGGCGTTGGAACTCCTCTTCAAGCGAAGGGACGCCAATGGAGATGGTCGGATCGACTCGGCCGAGTGGAAGGCCTGGAAGGGGGACGGCGCGGACATGAAGGCCTTCGACGCGGATGGAAACGGGGCGCTCAGCCTCCCGGAGTTCGACGCGGTGCTCCGAGGAACGCCCTGACT
>JBDKKE010000366.1:0-5697 GCA_039796255.1 Verrucomicrobiota bacterium
GACAGCGACCCGGAAAGGCCTGGGCCAGGGCATCGGCTTGCTCCCGGTGGCTTCGGATCCCCAGCCACACCTGGGCATCGGCTTCCCCTTCGAGGAAGGCCCGACCGATGGACTGTCCCAAGCCTCCATTGCCTCCGGTGATGAGAATGACCCGCACGGACACCAGTAAACGGAGTCCTGTCTCCGGCGCGAAGCGTGAACTTTGGCTGAGGGGTGCCGACCCGGATTCAGGACCGGTGCGTGGAGGCGAATCCCGTGGCCATTGCCTGGAGGTTGCTGCCGGAGATCTGCACCCAGGCGCGGGGATGCGCACCGGCAACCACGGACTGAACCGCCGCGACGCACGCCCAGGCGCCGCCAGCACCAAATCCCTCGCCCAGGATCCGGCGCGGCGACACCCGCGCCCCGGGCCACTCCTTCCAGGCGGCCTTCTCCGCGGCATCGCTGCGAACGGCGCCCAGGGAATCGACAAGAAGATCCCGGGCATCACCCGCGGGGAGCTGGTCGCGAACCTGCCGCGCGGTGGCGGTCCGGGAACGGGTTCCCAGGTACGGGACTGGCGCCGTGATGAAGTCGAGTTCGACCGGCGAGGATTCGCGGCGCAGAAGGAGGGCCCCGCCGCCCTCCGCTGCCGGAAGCCCGGGCGTGAACAGGCTGAGAGCCCGGGCGGTGAGCCAGTCCGCCTCCTCGGCGCCCACCACCAGGCAGGCATCCACGAGATGCGAGGACAACCAGTCGGCCGCCAATCCCATTCCGGCGACGAACCCGGTCTGATCGCCGACGCAGGTATAGTTGGGGCCGGTGGCGCCGAGCACTGCTCCCAGATGCGCCGCCGGAGCGTTGAAGACCGTTTCGGGAAACAGCAGCGGACTCGCAGTCGCCGGATTGGCCAGCACCTCGGAGAAGAACCGCCGCGAGTAAATGACTCCCCCGCCCATCACGGCGCAGATGATGCCCAGGCGTTCCGGCGCCACCCCGTCCGGCAGGCGGGATCCCCCCAGCGCCTCCAGGGCCGCACTCACCGCGAAGTGGGAAATGACGCTCGAACGCCGGAGTCGCGGATGCTGCAGGGCGGTCGGACGCACGGTGGGAACCGGAACTTTCCGGAGGTCAAATTGCCGACCGGCGCCTCCGTCGACGGTCGTGACGGGATAGGGCGTTCCCGCGGCGAGTGCCGCGGACAGGGCCGCCGCGTCCCAGCCCGCCGGGGAAACGGCGCCGGTGCCGTGGACGAAGATTCGTGGCCCGGAGGGAGGATTCATCGGCGGAGGATCAGGGAGGCATTGGCACCGCCGAATCCGAAGGAGTTGGTGAGCACGGTCTGCACACGGCAATCCTGCGGCGTTCGAACGATGGGGAACGTGCACTGCGGATCCGCCGCCCCCAGCCCCACCTCCGGCGGCAGCCATCCACCCCGGAGCACCATGAGACTGACCACCGCCTCCACCGCGCCGGCAGCACCGAGGAGGTGTCCGATGCACGCCTTGGTGGAGCTGACCGGAAGCCGCACGGCAGCCGCGCCCGCCCAGCGGTTGATGGCCTCGGCCTCGGCCCGGTCATTGAGCGGTGTGCCCGTGCCGTGTGCGTTGAGGTAGCCGATGTCGGCGGGGGCCAGTCCTGCCTGCCAACAGGCGGATGTCATGGTGGCCTGCGCCGCCACTCCGTCGGGTTGGGGTTGGGTCAGATGATGAATGTCTGTCGCGCTTCCGTAGCCCGCGATTTCCCCGAGGATCTCCGCGCCGCGCTCCAGAGCGGAGGTCCTGGTTTCCAGACACAGGACAGCCGCCCCTTCCCCCAGGGCCAGACCGTCCCGATCCGCAGCAAAGGGACGGCACTGGGTCAACGAAAGCGCCTGCAGGGAGTCGAAACCAGCGAACACCAGTTGGCTCAGCGCGTCGTATCCCCCGGCGAGCACGCGGCGGGCCTGTCCGGTCCGGATCAGGTGGGACGCGTGTCCCACCGCATTGGCCCCGGAGGCGCAGGCGTTGGCAATGACCGTGACGGGGCCCTCAAATCCGAAGGCGTCCGCCAGGTCCAAGGCCTGCCGCTGGGGCTGGTAGTGGATGACCCGGGCACCCTGCTTTCGCCGGGAGCCGGGCGCCGTGGTGGCCTGCCGATAAAAGGCCTCCCCCAGCATCATGCCGGCACTGGTCGTCCCCAGCACCTGGGGAAGCACCTCCCCGTCGCGGGTCCACCCGGATTGATGCCAGGCCTCATGGGCGGCCAGCAGCAGCATCCGGGCACCGCGATCCAAACGGGACTCCTGGCGGGAGGTGAGAAGGGTGCGGGGCAGGCGCTCCGGGAGGTCCACTTCCGCCGCGATGCGGGCCCGCTGACGGGACACATCAAAGAGAGTGACCGGGCGAAAGGCCGTCCGGCCGGAACGAAATCCCTCCGCATTGGGCGTCCACCCAAGGCCCAGCGCGGTCACGATGCCCGCACCGGTCACCACGACCGGTTCGGAAAGCGCAGGAATGGGGGGGCGCGGGTAGAGCATGGAACGCCGGAGGACTGCCCCGAAATCTCGTGGGCGAGCGCTTTAAGGCGGATTTTTGGCCACCCTAGGGTTGGAGGTCGCCTGGTGCAACCTGTTGCCCCAGAGGGTTCGCGTTTGCGAACAGGGTCTCGGCCAGGGCGGGAAGGCAATTCGAGTCACCTATTTTTGAACATCCCCAGTGCTGCGGCATTCCACTACACCGATGGTTCAACGGGTCACCTTCGAGTGTTGGCAGAGGGGTCTTGCCGCGGCAGGGAAGGATGACTGGGTGTTGTGGGTGCTGCCGCAGAACTGAGCGCGCGGGTGAGCGCGTCAATGACCTCGTCACCGGGGGCCGGTCCTGAGACCGGCCCTTTTGCTTGGCTGAAGGGGGGAGGGCAGGCGAGCCGAGGGGAATTCGGGGTCTCGACGGACGGGCCGGGTCTGCGCATCTTGGGCACGTGTTTTCCAGGGGTAGGATCGCCGGCGTCGCCGGCCTGGTTTTGGGCGCCGTCGGCACCCTGGCCCGGCCGGATTCGCCCATGAGCGGAATCCACCCGGTGACCCCCAATTCCAGTTCCCGGACCGTGGGCTTCACCGGAGTCCCAGCGGGGGAAGCCGGCATTCAATTCACCAATCGGGTCGCCCCGGAACGCTACCTGACCAACCAGATTTATCTCAACGGATCCGGGGTGGCCCTGGGGGATGTGGATGGCGATGGGCGTCCGGACGTCTTCCTGGCGGCGCCCGAGGGCCGGAGCGCCCTGTTCCACAACGACGGCGGATGGCACTTCACCGAGGTCACCGCGAAGGCCCTGGTTCCCCCGCTTCCGCCCGTGGATGCCACGGGAGCGGTGCTGGCCGATCTGGACGGGGATGGCGACCGGGATCTGGTGGTGAATACGGTCGGCCAGGGGACCTGGATCCGGTGGAATGACGGACGGGGTGTCTTCTCCGCGGGGCCGGTGCTGAATGAGGGGCGAGCCGGGGAGGGGTTGGCGCTGGCCGACGCCGATGGCGATGGCGACCTCGATCTGTACCTGGCGAACTACCGGGCCAACACCCTGAGGGATGATCCGGCGGCCAAGTTCACCATGCGCACCGAGGACGGAAGGACCCGGGTGGTGGCCTACAACGGGCGTTCGACCTCGGATCCGGACCTCATCGGACGCTTCTACCTCGCGCCGTCCGGGGTGAAGGAAAACGGGGAACCGGATGCCTTCTTTCTCAACGAAGGCCAGGGTCGGTTTGCCCCGGTGAGCTGGACCGGGGGCGTCTTTCTCGATGCGGCGGGCAAGGCGCTGATCGCCGCGCCGCATGACTGGGGGCTGAGCGTGCTGTTTCGGGATCTGACGGGCGATGGGCGTCCGGATCTCTATGTCGCCAATGACTTCGAATCTCCGGACCGTTTCTGGATCAACGAGACCGTCCCGGGCGGCCCCCCCCGGTTTCGCGCGGCCGGACCGCAGAGCCTGCGGCACATGCCGGCCTTTGCCATGGGAGTGGATGCGGCGGACATCAACCGCGACGGAGTGGATGACTTCCTGGTTCTCGACATGCTGAGCCGGGATCACCGCGAGCGAAACTTCCAGGTGGACGGCCTGCCCTTCACGCCCCTGGATCCGGTGCCGGCCGCGATGAACGACGTCCTGCAGTTCTCGGCCAACACCCTGTTTCTGGGACGCGGAGACGGCACCTTTGCCGAGATCGGCCGGCTGGCGGGTTTGGCGGCGAGTGAGTGGTCGTGGACGCCGGTGTTCCTGGATGTGGATCTGGACGGACTGGAGGACGTGCTCATTTCCAACGGGCACGAAATGGAGATGATGGACGCGGATGCCGGACAGGAGGCCGAGGCGCTCAAGGGGCGGCGGCGGATGTCCCCGCGTGAGTTGCTGGAGCTGCGTCGGATGTTTCGGCGCTTCGACAGTCCGGACGCCGCCTTTCGCAATCGGGGGGATCTCTCGTTCTCCGACGAGTCGGCGGCCTGGGGCTTCGACACCCGCAATGTCACCCACGGCATGGCGCTCGCGGATCTCGACGACGACGGGGATCTGGACCTGATCCAGAACAACCTGAACGCGCCGCCCACGCTGCTGCGCAACGACGCCGCTGCGGCGCGGGTGGCGGTTCGACTCCGCGGAGCGGGGGCCAACACCGCGGGCATCGGCGCCCGAATCCGCCTGCGCGGCGGTGCGGTTCCGGAGCAGGGCCAGGTGGTGATGTCGGGGGGGCGCTACCTCAGCGGCGATGATGCGCTGCGGGTGTTTGCCGCGGGCACGGCAACGGCGCTGACGGTCGAGGTGATCTGGCCATCGGGCGCACGCTCGGCGGTGTCCAATGTCCCGCCCAACTCGGTGGTGGAGGTCGTGGAAGTGGACGGATCGCCACGCCTTCCCGCGATTGAGCCGGCACGTTCTGCACTGTTCGCGGACCTTTCCCATCGCCTCGCCCACGAGTCGTCCGTCAGCCCCTTCAATGACTTTGATCGACAACCCCTGCTGCCCTGGAGCCTGTCCTATCCGGCCCCGGGGGCGACCTGGGCGGATCTCGACGGGGACGGTCGTGACGACCTGGTCCTTGGGACCGGCGCGGGCGGTCTTCCTGCAGTCTTCCGAAACTCCGAGGACGGATTTGTCCGCCAGACCAATGCCCCGCTGCAGAAGCCGCTGAGCCGCGATCTCACCACGGTGCTGGCGTCGGGAAACACTCTGTTTGCCGGATCCAGCAATTATCGGGACGGCCGAACCAACGGCGGGGCCCTGCGGGTCTACGACCTGGACCGGAACGTCACCGGCGAAAGCGTGCTGGGACCGGACTTCGCGGTCGGTCCGCTGGCCCAGGGGGACTTGGAAGGCGATGAAACCCCCGAAATTTTCGTCGGGGGCCGGGCCATTGCCGGGCGGTATCCGGAAGCGGCGCCGTCGCTGCTGCTGACCCAGCAGGGAGGACGCTTTGTGGTGTCCCGGCGCTTCCCAGCACTGGGTTTGGTCAACAGTGCGGTGATGACCGATGCGGAGGGTGACGGGGATCTGGATCTGCTGCTGGCGACCGAGTGGGGCCCGCTGCGCTTCCTGCGCCGAGAACCGGGAGGGCTTAAACCGTGGGTGCCGTCGGTGCGTGGCGCTGGACTGCCCTCCGCGGGAGTGGAGTTGGAGGCACTGACCGGATGGTGGACCTCGGTGGCCGCCGCCGATCTGGATGGGGATGGCCGCATGGATTTC
>JBDKKE010000367.1:0-4755 GCA_039796255.1 Verrucomicrobiota bacterium
AGCAGCGGCTTCGCGGCGGCCCTACTTTCCCATCCAACCACTCACGAAATGCAGGGCCAGCCCGACCAGGCCACCCACGAGGGTTCCGTTCAGCCGGATGAACTGCAAGTCGCGCCCAACCTCCAACTCCAGCTTCGCGCTGATCTCCTGCGCGTCCCAACGCCGCACGGTGTCCTCGATCAGGTGCTGAAGCTCGGGCCGATGCTGCTCCAGAAACTCCAATAGCGCGTCCTTCAGCCAGACGTTCAGCTTGGCCCGCAACTCCGCGTCGTCCTGCAACGCCTGCGCCATCCGTTCGATCACGCCAGTCAATTGCCTGCGGACCTCCGAGTCCGGCCGGGCCAAATCCGCCTTGATCCGCTCCTTCAAGCCCGTCCAGACCTCGCCGACATATTCCCGCAGTGCCGCGTGCTCCAGCAGTCGGGCCTTCAACTCCTCGCCCTTCGCGTGATACGCGGGCGACGTCTTCAACTCCTCGATGAACCGCTTCAGCTTCGCCTCAAACTGCTGCCGCAGCCGGTGCTTCGGATCCTGCGCCGTGGCCGTCAACGTGGCGTGCGCCTTCGCCACGACCTTGTTCGCCACCCAATCAGCCAGCCCATCCTTGACCTTGCTGATGCCTGGCCAGTCCGGCAGCGGCACCTCTTCGCGCACTTGTTGCCGCAGGAACTCCCAATTTTCATCCACTAGGTCGCGGGCCAGCGCCAGCGCCTCGTTGAGCAACTCCTGATGCCGATTTTCTGCCGTGAGCACCGAGAGCAGGTTGCCGGCGAGCGGGGCAAGTTGGATGGACTTGAAGGCGGCGGTCAATTGCGCGTGGACAAACCGCTTCACGTCCTCGTCGCCCAGTGCGTCGAGCACGCGGGGGAGGAACTGCGCCGCCTTGTCCGCCACGGCCATCTTGTTCGCCGTGAGCCAGCGCGCCGTGGCCCCCATCAGGTCCAGGTTCTCCAAGCGCCGGCCAACGACCTCGCGGGAGAGAAAGTTCTCCACCACAAACGTGGCCAGCGTCTGTCCGATCCGGTCTTTGTTCCGAGGAATGATGGCCGTGTGCGGGATGGGCAGCCCGAGCGGGTGGCGGAAGAGCGCCACCACGGCGAACCAGTCGGCCAACGCGCCCACCAACGCCGCCTCGGCGAAGGCCCGCACCCACCCCAGGCCGGGATGCGCGGCTTCATTGAGCCGCGCCACGACGAAGGTTACGCCCATACAAACCAGCAGCCCGGTGGCGATGGTCCGCATCCGCTGCAAGGCTCGGAAGCGTTCATAGTTCATGGATGGTGATTGGCCTCACCGCCGGTCTTTTCCACGTCGGTGGCCTTTGGTTCCCCGGGTTTCCAAACTACCTGACGGAAGGCAATGCCCGTCTTGGGAATGCCCACGGTGACGGCCCACTCACCGGCGACGGACTTGCCGATTCGGAATCCGGGGAAGCCCCAACTCATCCCCATACCGGATTTTGACCCCGTGACCCGGACGCCCTTCCCGAGACTGATGGATTTTCGGAACCGCCCGTTCATGGTGCCTCAGCGGAATTGACCGCTCTGGAACCCAGCGAGTGCGAATGACAGGCGTCCTGAGTTCATTTGAGTGCGTGCTCCAATTCTTCCCGGAGTTGACGGGCCTCGAATCCAACTCTCGGTATTGCTCCACGCTTCGGCGCTGAGGGGATGCGGTCACGTTGCCGGGCGAACAGGCTGCGGATGTTGGCCCGGTCGGCTTGAAGCGCGTTCCGCAACCCGATGATCAACCGATTCAGCAGTGTCCAAGTGTCCTTGCCCGGAAAAACTTCAGCGCACGCTGCAACGGCGAAGCGTTGGAGATCGCCGGTGATGTCTGACTTTACGGACTCAACCAAGGATTGCTGGTTATCCCAAAGCGTTCCCCGCTGCAAACTGAAGTAGCTGAACACAAACTTCGTGGTTCGCTCGTGGCTGTGCGAGCAGCCGAACGCGCCCAGCCAGACCTTGTCCGAAGCGAACACCATGGGTTTGCCAAGAGAGAACCAGTCGCGGCCATTTCTTGAATAAAAGCCCCTGACTTGCTGGCCACGCCGCAGAAGCCTGAGCCAGCAGGGCAAGGCCACATTTGGCTCCTTCTCGAACAGGTTCCAGGCCATCTCTCCTTTCGGCTTTTCTAAGCACAGCCACTCCAACTCCTGACTGGCCGCCACCGCCAGCGAGGCATATCGGGAAGCACTTCGCTCCAAGGACTCTCGGACCATCAACCCCGTCTTTCCTTGTTGAGCGTGGCTCTCCAATCGCACCGAGAGGGAAAAATCACCGGCACACTGTTGCGTCACAAATTTACAGTCGTCGTGATCGACCTCGTCCTTATCCTTCTGCTTTGGCTGGCTATAAAGGTCAACTCCTGAACCGTGGAGGACCAGCTTGACGCCCCCGCCCTGAAGGGTCATCGCCGGCTCAAAGTTGGGCACCACGCCGACTCTACGCTCTTCCCAGCCGTTTGATTGCGCTCCGACCCATTCGGGTAGCTCGACTTCGGTAGGCCAGTTGAAATCGTTCGTGAGCGAGTGCAGGCTTTGATGGCCGTCAAACTTTTTTTGGATCTCGTCGCGTGTGGCGGAATAACGACGCCAGCGAAGGTTGGTTTGCAATGCCTCGGTTACGCGCTTCTTTACGAATCCAGCGACTTCATGCTCAAAACGGTCGCTGGCCACCTTTTGTTGCCGAACATTGTTCTCGCCCAGCACGCCCTCCAAGCCAAAACAGCGACGGACAATCTCACGCTTCAATTCTTCGAGATGCTCATGGGCTTGATGCGCAAGTCGGTCCGCAATCTGGTCGAATCCCCGGTCATAGAAGTTCACCAGTCGCTGGCGCTCTGCCTTTTCCAATTCCTCGGTGTCATGAACGTGATATTCCGTTGGCGACTGGTTTAGCTGCTCGGTCAGATCCGCGGAGGTCATCGCCTTGGGTTGTGCCAGCAAGTCTTTGACACCGTGCGCGAATTCTTCCCACCACGGCTGCATCATCCCGATTTTGTCCGGGTGATGGGAGTAAATCCAGTGGTTGATGTCGTTGGTGATCGACTTCCATTCCACGTCGAACCAATCGTTCCAAGCGCGGTCGTCCAGCGCGGCCAGTTCCGCCTCGGCTTCGCGTGTGCTCCCGGGAAATGCCTCGCGGGCGGCCAATAGCAGCGGGGAGGCAGTTTCCCCGAGCCTCTTCCGTAAGTCTTGCTCGTCCCGTTCGCGCAAACCGGCCAAGTCCTGCTGCAAGAATTGGCTTACCTTGTTGATCAGGGTGGGCACGCCCGTGTCCCCGCCGATCATCGCCAAGCCAGCCAACAACTGTTTCTCGTCATTTTCCGGGAGCGTGCTGTGTCCCTCTTTCACGAGGTAGATCAAAGGTGCCACGACGATCACCCGATCCGGAGCAACCTGATACTTGCCGTGAAGCTCGTCGTGGATGATCGCCTTCTGCCGGTGCTGGACAGCCTCCCGGGACAGTTCGCTGTCGAGTTGTGTGAGGCAGACGAAGCCACGCTCCATCGCCTTGCTGGCCGTCGGTCCGGTTCTGTCAATCAGTTGAAGAATCTCCGCTTCAGCTTGGGTCAAATTGTTGCGATTATAGACGCCGGAAACCAAGATGAACGCATCGGCCTCCTCGATCGCTTCACGCGCCATCCGACGGTGCGATTCATAGACTGAGTCATAACCGGGGGTATCAATCAGAACTCGATTTTCGGCCGCTCCTAAACGTGACGAGAATACCCGCACTTTCTTGACGGCAGGGTAGCGAGCCGGCGCATTGGCAACCCCAAACGCATTCTCCATGAGCTCTGGATTCGCAATCCACTCCCAGATGTCCTTCTTCGACAACCCCGGCAGTTTTTTCGGAGCTTTGCCGATGTAAAGAGCGAGTTCGCTCTTGTTGGCCTCGATTCGCGCCAACTCATCCGCAGCCGGTTTGGAGACCTTTGGTTCGGGATTCTTCTTCATGTCCTCCAAATCCTCGCAGTCTTTCGCAAATTCAGCGTCGGTCTTGAAGACGATCTCGACGTGCTCCTCGTTTTGGGCCGCTGCGGCAATCTCGGTGACGACGAAGGTGCAGCGGGATTTTGCGGTTGGCAGCAGTTCCTTGCCGATCCAGGCGTTCAAGAGCGTGCTCTTGCCCTGCTTTTCTTTGCCGACGAGAACTACCGTGAAAACGCCTTGCTTCTTGGCACGTTTCTCCAAAGAACCGAGGCGACGGCCGAGGTCTGCAAACTCCTCGTTGTTGGGAGTTTTCAGCTCCGGTTTTCGGGCTTTGACGAGTTCGTGAAGTCTTACGAGTTTTTGGAGCAGCGCGAGGTCGTCGCTGACGCGGTTGTGAAGTGAACTGTTTGAGGTGCTCATAATTCCGTAATTGTCAGGAGAGTAGCCTTGATGACGCCTACGGAAACAAAAGGGGCGCGAACTTAACGCACCCCCGATCGAGGCACCGCGAAGCGCCTTGCAAGAGAATGCACCAAGCCGCGCCCGGTGGGGCGCGTGCTCGGGCTGGTCTCTTGCAGTGAAAATTCGCGGTTTTCGATCGAGACCCGCAGCCGAAGCTACGCAAAGTGTTTGGTGGTGGTGTTACATGGTGATCTTCTTCGGCGGCGATTTAGCGCGCCTCCCGGCGGGTTGACAAGTCTTCTCGCAGACGACCCGTCCAGGGATTCCGTAATGCCATTGCGAGGTGCGCAAGGCTGGCCCACCGTCCCGACGATGTCCTCACACCGGCTTGCCCATGAGTAAACTGCTTACCG
>JBDKKE010000368.1:0-4791 GCA_039796255.1 Verrucomicrobiota bacterium
AACGGACAGTTAAAGAGCACACGCCGTCTCGATAGTGAGGGTCGACGCAGGTTCCTGGGTCAGACCGACCTGTTTGAGGTTTTTAGCGCACTTGTCAGCTTTGACGGCGGGGTTCCTCACGCCGGTCCGGAGGGTTTTCCAGCCTGGCGGAGTAGGTCGATAACTTGCCGGAGCAGCCCGTTGGCTCGCGTGAGGTGGGGCACGGCGTTGCCCGGCGGGAGCGAGTTCAGGAGGTCGGTGACGGCGTCGAATCCTTCGACTAGGCGCTTTTGTTCAGGCGCGTGGAGGCGGACGGTGTCCCAGCGGTCCATCTCACCGGAGTCGAACAGTGAGCTGCGAATCGTGGCTTCCGGAACGAATCCTTGCATCCAGGCGGTGAAGACTTCGGTGACCCAGGCGTTCTGCTGGGGATCGAGGACATCCTTCATCCGCCAGAGATTGATGGCGTGGTTCCCGTTGAAGATGGACCAAACGAAGCGCCGTAGATGCTGCCCGCTGTGGGTGTCGGGATTGTCGCGGATGATGGTGGCCAGGTTTTGCAGGGCCTCCTCGGCCGTGCGTTGACGGGTGGCCCGGAGGTCGAGTTCGGCTTGTGACAGGAACGGCGGCGCGGCGAGGACGTTGGTCAGCAAGTAGCAGATGGCTTCGGGTTGCGCGTCTTTGAGTTCCGTCCGCCATGCCTTGGTGCCGTCGCCGGGAATCGCGACGAGGACGTTGCCATCGAGTCGGACGGTGGCGCGGCCGTTGGTGAACGACGCAGGGGCGGTGCGTTCAAAGCCCCGGGCTTCGAGCAATTCCTTCAGCCATGGTTGTTCGGTGAGCGGTGGTCGGGCGATTTCTGGGGCCATCCCTGTCTTTTACCACGGTCCCGCAACCTCCCGAAAGGGGGTGAACCGTGACCGGCATGCGTCATCCTCCCTCTGTTTCGGGTCAGGCTGTCACCGATAGGAAACCGGTCCCCAACGGGCGTAGCGCCGCTGTGGACCGGTCTGCCGACCCGCAAGGTCGCGGTCCACAGCGTAGCGCCCGGGGCCCCGTTGGGGGCGGTTTCTTGGGATTCGCGGTTCCGGCGCCGCTCCCTTCGGGTCAGTGGGAATGTCCGTGCGATTGAGAGTTGGACTGGGAATTCGACGGCCCCGCAGCGCGACGCCGTTTCTCTTCCTCCCGCCGGATGTCGTCTTCCTTCCGACGCTTCTCTTCCGCTTCGCGGGCTGCACGCAACTTCTCCTGTTCGGCGCGTTTCGTTTCTTCCTCGGTACCGTATTGGTCCCGCATCCGGGCATGGCCATCAGCGGTAAAGAACTTGGTGTGCCCGGAGGCCACGTAGATCCGGACGGGAGTCTTTGTCCGTTGCTTGACGATGGCGGCCAACTCCTGGGCGGAATCATTGGCCTCGAACAGCACATGGGCGAAATGGGACCGAGATTTCCGGGCATCCCGATGGGTCACGGCATAGGCGAGATCGACGGTAGGACAGCTCCCGGTCGGGATGGTGACCGTCTTGCCAGAATCGAGCGCCACTCGAATGTGGATCGAGTTGATCTTGGTGACGGTGCCAAGGTCGTCCGGCTCGACGCCGTAGCTGCGTTTCCCTCGGCGGAAGATGATCCGGTCGTTCTGGTGGACGATGGTGCCACCGACCAACGTTCCGGTCTTGGCGATGTGACCGCCCTTTTTCCGACGCTTTTGCGCGGCCTTGTTCAAGACATCGGCCCGCTTGCGGGTCTGGGTCAGAATCACGTTGTCCTCGGGATACTTCATGGCCTTCCCGGTCCAGTCGTTGAGGAGGCCTCGAAAAGCCGCCAAGTCCGTGTCGGCGATCACAATCTGCGAGCGACGAAGCTGTTTGTCCCCCAGGCCCCACTCACCCGGTTTCCATTGGGTGGAATTGAACCGGTCATCGCGGAAGAGAATCCGCTTCACGCCGGTGGCAAGCACGGCAGCGAGGGTCTCCCGGATCTGACGCTGCATCCGGATGCGAGCCCGGTCCAACGGCAGGACGAAGCGGCGCTTGAGTCCGAGCGGATCCGGGTTCGGCGTCACCACGAGCCCGGGGAGCTTGAGCTTGGAGACCGGATTCCAGTTGGGAGCACTCCGAAAGAGGTGCACATCCCGCACCTCCAGACGGAAGAAGCGGAGGTCAATTGCCCAACGCGGGGGTCCCTGCTGAGGCTCCTCCTTCCGAATCCTGAAACTCGCGAACGGCCCCTTCTTCTGGCTGGCCTGCTCTTTCTCGGCCGATTGCTCCTGGCCCTTGGACGCTTTGCTGCGTTCACGAGCGCGGCGGGACTCCTCCTTGGATTCGTCTTTCTGCCCTGGATTCTCCCCCTGTTCCTTCCGCTTGTCCGCCCGAGACTTCTCCTTGGAATCCTCATGGGTGCCCGGGGTCTTCTTATCGGAAGTCTGGTCGGTCCTTGCCTGTTCGGGAGACGGTCCTTGGTCCTGCGCCGTCCGGTGTTCGCGGTTCTGCGCCTTGGCCTCCGCCTTCTTCTGGGTCGACTCGAACGCCTTTTTCAGCCGGGCTTCGAGGTGGATCATTCGCCGCTGTGCCTCGTTGATGGTTCGCAGTTGCTCGCGGGCTTCCTTCCTTCCCGCCCTGATCGCCTCGGCGAACTCGGCCAACTGCCGCTCGTTCTTGACGCCGTCTGACCTCCGGAACTTGGGCGCGGCAGAGTAAACGGCGGCGGCGATCTGCCGGGCCGAAAGTCCGGAGTCCTGCGTGACACTGGCGACCGCCTCCAGGACCTCCGCCCGGGTCAATGTCCCTTGGTGCTTTCCCATCGCCGTGCGGACGGCTTCGGCGAGCAAGCCCAATTCGAGGTTCCGTGCAGCGATGCTCTTGGCGGCCCCCCTCAGCTGAGTCACCTCCTTTTCCGCCCAGCCGAACTCTTTGCCGACCTCCCGCCATTGGGGAAACAGCTGCTCCCGCGGAACGTGCTCCTTCGCCTGCCGGGTCACACGGACCGCCTCTTCGGCTGCCACCGCGCTGTAGTCTCCCATCGCCTTGCACTGGGCGAGAACCTCCTTCCGGCGCGTCGAAAACCGGTCGATCAGTTCCGGCTTCACTCCCTCAACCTCGAACCAACTCTCCACCTGCTTGACGGGCCACTGGAGATCCCGACGAAGCAACGACGCCAGCTCACACCGCTGGAGGTGACCGACGGTCTTTTTGAATTCGTACAGGGCGTTGGTCCAAAGCGCCCCGGTGGTCATGTCCTCCCGAACCCCGACGTTGGCCTCCAGTTGGGTTCGCAGACAACGGCGCACCGCGTCCCGGACGCGGATGAGCCCGCGAATTCGCTGGGTTCGGAGGGCGGAAAGCCCCTCAAGTATCGTGATGTTGTCGCCCTCACGGATACCGATCCGGTCATTCACGACGGCGTAGGCGTTGGGCTTGATGTTCTCGGGAGCGGGAACGGTCTGGTCCAACGTCGGCGGTCGGATCGCCGTCCGGTGCGGGGTGAAGACGTTCCGGGGCAGCATTGCGATGGCTTCGGCCAGTTGTTCGCCCAAATCGCGACCGTTGCTGATCAACGACGGTTCTCCACGCCGATACAGACCGCCTTCGAGACGCATCTCGCCGAGCATCATCTCGGGGTGGGCGACGAAATATTCGTTGAGGGGAATTGTCTCCCCGTGGGAGTTGGTGATTTCGCCGAGGGCCTTCCACGCCGATCCCTTGGGGCTCTCGCCAGGAAACCGTTTGCGGAGCATCACGATGTCGGTGGTGACTTCTGTGTTCGCGTTCCTTTTGAACGCGTCGTTCGGCAGACGGATGGCTCCGAGCAGGTCAGCCTGCTGGGAAATGAGTTCCCGCAAACCGCCTTCGACCTTGTCGAGCGTGCCCTTGGAAGTGACGAACAGGATGAGTCCGCCGGGCCGAACCTTTTCCAAGGTCGCGGCAAAGAAGTAATCGTGGATGACTAATTTCCACTGCTTGAACCGGGAGTCGAACGGGCGGTAGTCACCGAACGGAATGTTCGATATGGCGACGTCGAAGAAGGAGTCGGCCAGACGGGTTTCCTCAAACGGTTGCCGCCGTATGTCGGCGTCCGGATACAACTGCTTCGCCAACCGGGCGGTGACCGAATCAATCTCGATGCCCGTGATCTGCGACGGCCTAAGCATTTCCTCCGGCATCAGGCCGAAGAAGTGGCCCAACCCGCAGGCGGGTTCCAGAATCCGACCCCGCTCAAAACCGAACCGTTGCAGGGCGGCGAACATGGCCCGGATCACGACCGGGGCCGTGTAGTGCGCGTTGAGTGTGCTGGCGCGCGCGGACTCCAGTTCACTCTCGGGAAGCAGCGCTTCCAGACGTTCGCGTTCCGTCTTCCACTCCTTGTTCCAGGCATCAAAGACCTGGGGCAGCCCGCCCCAGCCCACAAAGCGGACCAGTTGTCGGAGTTCGTCAGCGGTGGGGGATCTGGTTTCGCGCTCCACGCGCTGGAGGACTTCAATGGCGGCGAGGTTGTCTCGGGCCTTCTGCTTGAGCGAGCCGACGCCAATCTGGTCGTCGTCGGTGATGCGATAGTTCCGCGCGTTGCGGACGCGCGGCGGCTCGTCGGCCGGTATCTCGGTTTCTACTGCTCGGGCGGGAGGAACAGGTAGCGCTCCCGCACCATCTCCCAAGCCCGGTCGTGGGCTTGCTGCGTCGTCAGACCCTGTTGAATCAGGTGGCGGCGCAACGAATCGAGGTCCTCGTCGGTCTGCTCCTCGGCCTTCAACAACTGCGAGTGCAACCGTCCGGTCGCCTCCAATTCCGCCACCATCCGGGGCAGGAACTCCCGCCAG
>JBDKKE010000369.1:0-3886 GCA_039796255.1 Verrucomicrobiota bacterium
GAATGATCCTGTTCTTTGACTCCTCCATGAAGGGGCTCAACCCCGGGGCTCCGGTGAAATGGCGCGGGGTGACCATAGGTTCCGTCTACGAGGTGCTGATCCGCCACAATCAAGCATCCAACGACTTCAGTAATCCGGTAATCATCGAAGTCGACCTCGAGACCGTGAAGAAGAAGTCGGATGACCCAATGAATCTCGACGATCCAGCATTTCTCAAGAATCGGATCCAGCGCGGTCTGCGCGGGAGACTGGACGCTGAAAGCCTGGTGACTGGAGTGCTCTACGTCGAACTGGCCATCCTCAGCGATTCCCCACCTCCAGTCTTCCATCAACTTCGTGCGGAATTTCCGGAGATCCCCACGGTTCCCACCGGAATCCAGGAATTGTTGGCTAATCTGGGGCGGGTGGACTTCCGGGGAATCTCAGAGAAACTCAATTCCCTGTTGACCCGCCTTGAGGAAAGCCTCGCCGCGCTCGACCTCAAGAAGATCAATACCGGAGTCACGACTCTGCTCGCCTCTGCCAATACGGTGCTCGCCTCACCGGACCTGACCAATTCCCTTTCCGAACTAAGGCTGACCCTTTCCGAAGCCCGCGGGCTGGTCGGAGACGCCGATGGTCATCTCGCTGCCCTATCGGGCAGTGCCACCAATACACTCGCAGAGGCGGATCGCACGTTGAGGGAATTACGCCACAGTCTGGAAGCCCTTTCCGGCCTGATCGAACCGGACGCCCCATTTCGAACCGATGCCACCATGGCCCTGGATCAGGTAGCCAACGCTGCTCGGGCCCTGGCGGATCTGGCCGACTTCCTCCAACGAAATCCCAACGCCCTCATCACCGGCCGTAAGCAGCCTTCCGACAAGCCATGAAACTGTTCCTCCGCATTCCAATTCTTCTCGCGGCCGGTTTGTTTTTTCCATGGTTGCCAGGATGTCTGCTCAAACCCAGCACCCTCCTGACACGCAGTTTCCTGCTCTCGCCCCTTCCCGCAACCTCGCCTACGGCAGCGTCGGCATCCGTCGGACCCGCCATCGGAATCGGAATCGTCAAACTGCCTGACTACCTAATGAAGCCCTCGCTGGCAGTGCGCTCGGGTACCAACGAGATCTCCTACCTGGAGTCATCCCTCTGGGCTGAACGCCTCGACACCTGCTTCCAGCGAACTCTGGCTGCCAATCTCTCGGTGCTACTGCCGACCGACAAAATCCGTCTTTCTTCCTGGTCACGTGATGAAGTGAGTTGCGCAGTCTATGTCAGCGTCGACCGGTTCGAAGTCAACTCCGAGGGGACCGGCACCCTCATCGCATGGTGGCGAATTGCGTCCCGTTCTACCGGCCGCCCCCCGGTGAGCGGCGCGTTTCAGGAGATCCAGCCTGGACCCGCGCCCTCCCAGCATCCCGAGGCCGTGGCCGCCACGTTGAGCCGTTTGACTGATCGCCTCAGCCAACGCATCGCCGAGGCCCTGCACGACTCACAGGGAGCAGGCGCACCTCGACCATAAACCGGCTTAAAGAATGCGGTAAATTGCCAGGGACAGAAGCATTCCCACCAACCCTACGATCGTCTCACAGACGGTCCACGTGCGCAGCGTCTGATTGACGGTCAGCCCCAGCGAGTCCTTGACGATCCAGAAACCAGCATCGTTCAGATGGGAAAGGAAAAGCGAACCGCTGCCAACCGCCACGACAATCAGGGCCTTATGGTTCTGTCCGAGCTCCGGATGGGCAGCCATTACCGGAATCAGTAATCCGGAAGCGGTCGTGATGGCGACGGTGGCTGATCCCGTGGCCACGCGAATAAACGCGGAGACCAACCACCCGTAAAGAAGCGGCGAGAGATGAGCCTCCTCTCCCAAACGTCCAATGGACTCGGCCACCCCGCTGTCCCGCAAGACCCGCGCAAAACCGCCGCCGCCGCCGATTACCAATATCGTCATTCCCACCGCCGCAATGGATGACTCGGTAAACTTCAACACTTCAACCAGCCGGTATCCACACGACAGACCCAAAGACCAAGTGGCAAACAGGACCGCCACAGTCAGGGCAATGGTTGGATTGCCAGCAAAAGTGGCCGCGTCGCGTAGTTGATTCCCCTTGGGCAGGAGCAGTTCCGCCAACGTCGCGATGAGCATCAACAGTACCGGAAGCAGTATCGAGAACAGGGTGAGTCCAAACCCGGGCAGACGAAATCCCGGCGGCAACGCTCCAGTTTTCCGCGGGATCGGCGGCGGATGGGCCTCAACGCGTTTAACCGCCCAGCGGGCAAACAGGGGACCGGCCACTGCGGCCGTCGGAATCCCGATAACAAACCCCCAAATCAACACCAAACCCATGTCGACATGGAGAAGCTCCACGGCCACAACCGGACCCGGATGCGGTGGCATCACCCCATGCATGACCGACAGGCATGAAAGCAATGGGAGAGTCAGGATGAGGAACGGCTGTTTTGTCTCGTGGGTTAGTGTTAGCAGGATCGGAAGCAGCAGCACCAATCCGACGGCAAACCACGTGGTCAAACCAACCGCGAGGGCCAGCGCCATGATGCACCACTGGATATGTCGGGGGCCGAAGATCTGAACAAATCGCCTCGCCAGCACCTCAGCCCCTCCCGACTCCGCCAACAATTTTCCCAGCATCGTGCCTAGTCCCACAATTGCCGCGATACTCCCCAGCGTGGCTCCTAGCCCATCGGAAAAGGACCGCACCACACCCAGCATCGAGTAAACCGAATCCCTGCCGCTGGCGTCCCGAACTACCCGGCCATACAACACGGCTCCGCTACCTACCACCATGGACGCCAGTAGAAGCGAAATGAAGGCGTTTACTCTGAACCGGGTGATTAGTAGGACGAGTGCGCCGATCGACGCCAGCGCCAGGACAATCATCTTCCAGTCTGTAGCAGTCATTGGAGGAAACCCAAACCTGCCACAATCATTACGACAAGGGGAAGCTTCGACGTCGCACAATGGTTCTGACGAGCTCATCGCGGCATGACCGTGCCCGTCGTCCTGACTTCAGGCGGTGCGGGCTTGGGGGCAATCCATCAGCGCCACTCCAGAACCTCGCGCCTGCCAACCTCCACGTACGAAGGCAGATTCAAGTTGCGCCGGGTTCTGACCGCGAAATTTCTCTCCCAAAATCAAGCGCTCGACGGTTTGATCCCTGTGCAATGTCCGACCAATCCCCTGCCACCGAATACAAAGTCTGGGCCGCCGACGACGTGGTTTACGGGCCCGTTCCCATGGATACCCTGGTTCAGTGGATTCGTGACGAGCGTGTCTTGGGCGAAACCTGGATCTATTCGGTGGCTGGAAACCGGTGGAGTAAAGCTGGCGAGCTTCCTGAACTGGCAGACGCCTTTGCCGGTCGAGGAACGACTAAATCCGAGACAGCGGCATCTGACGTCCCATTGCTGGTATCTGGTCTCCGTCCTGGAATGCTGCGGCGCGTAAAGGCACTCGCAACGATGAACGACCAACAGTTGGGGCGCTTCGTCCAACTGATGGAGATTACGAGGGTGGAGGCTTACAAGTTGGTGGTTAAACAAGGAGCGCCGGGTGACGCGATGTACGCTGTCCTCGATGGTGAAGTCCGGGCTAGGATCATGGCGGGCGGCAAAGAGACAGAGCTTGCGCGTTTTGGTCCGGGGGATGTCTTCGGTGAAATGAGCCTGTTCGACGGCGGGCCAAGGTCCGCCGACATTGTGGCGAATGGGCCATCGACATTACTGCGCATCACCGCGCAACGATTCGACCACCTCTGCCGCGAACAGCCAGAATTGGCCACTCCGCTGCTCTTCGAACTCGCGAAGACTCTCGCAAAACGGATCCGTGCCGACGACAAGAAGATCGCCGATGTATATCAGTTAGCCCGCATCGGGGGTC
>JBDKKE010000370.1:0-3394 GCA_039796255.1 Verrucomicrobiota bacterium
TGGCCGAGCGCGGCGCGGAATCGGTTGGCCGGGGCTGACAAATAGGCCACCCAGCGCTCCGTGAAGTTCCTCCGCTGGCTAAGCCACGCCCTCCGCGAAAACCTCGCCGTAGCCGATGAGGCCGGTGTCATTCTCGACGCCGACGATGGTGCTGTCAAACACGGTCACGGATTTGCCGCCGGACCACTTGTAGGTGGTCTCGTGCAGCGGGAGCTCAACTCGATGGGCAAAGATGCGGGTGATTTTCATGTTCGGATAAAGGCGGGTTTCCCGGTTACGGACTGACTCCCCAAAGCTTGCCTAACAATTCCTCCATTTCGGGATCGGCCTGCCTGAGTTCGTCCCGGTTGAACGGGTAGAAGTCATTGCGGGAGAAGAACGCCTCGGTGGTTTCGGCGAAGTATTCCATGGGATTGGTCAGGGCGTAGGCCCGATCCCAAGCGAGATTCCCCTTCGCGTCCTGCCGCTGCACGCGGTCGTATTTGCCCCCGGCCTTGGCGCGATCGAACGCCGCCCTGATCTCCGGGTTGTCGAACCCGCCCGCCAGCACCCGGTCATGGTAGGCGTGGGCCAATTCATGCAGGGTGAAGTTCGGCATCCGCCGGGTCTCCGCCTCGAAATCCTTGATGTCCGTGAATTCGACTCCCCGCACCATGGCGGGATCCCGCCGGTTGGCGCGCAACCAGTCGGCACCCGGATGATACTCGGCGCGCGGCGGCACGCCGGGATACTCCGGGGAAAACCAGAGCGGGACCCGTTGCAACTCAGTCACCGCCCGGCCGGGAACCACCCGGATGATCTCCCGGAGTTGCTCCCGGAGGAGCTCCAGCGCACGGGCTGTGACGGCCGGTTCCGCGGCCAACAGCTGGCCGCTGACATGAACCGTCCAGCCCTCGACAATCCGGCGCTCGGCGAAGGTCCGGGGGAGCGAATTGGTGCCGTTCGCTACCAACCTCATGGGGCAGGTCACGACCGCGACCGAAAGCAGTCCGAGCCCCAGCCCCCCGGCGGAGGTCAGCCGGCGGAAAAACCCGCGGCGGCTGAGGATCGGTTGGCGACCGCGGGATTTTTCAGCACGATTCAATGCTCCCCACTATCTCATGGCCGCATCCGGATTCTTGGCCGAAAATTTGCCACCGACGTGAAAACCCGCACAAAAAGGCCGCCGACCCCGCTGGCAAAGGCCGGGCCGGGACTGGTGGAGACGGCCCGGCTCGAGACGTTGTTCGACTAGGCGCCGGACGTGGTCTTCTTCATCAAGGACGCGGCCGGCCGCTACCAGTCCGTCAACCATTCGCTGGTCCAGCGTCACGGCCTGCGGAACAAGTCCGCCGTGCTGGGCAAGCGGCCCTGCGAGATTTGTCCGGGCGAGTTCGGGCAGATTCCGACCCAGCAGGATGCGTGGCTGCTCAAGACCGGACGTCCGATCTTGGATCATCTGGAACTACTTTGGTATGCCCCCAACCAGCCGGGCTGGTGCCTGACCACCAAGCTGCCCCTCCGTGACGCCGATGGGACGGTGTTGGGACTGATCGGCATCTCCCGCGATGTTCGCGCTCCCATTCGCAACCGGGACATTCCCGACGCGCTTGCGGCGGCGCTCGACCATTTGGAAAACCACGTGTCCGAACCGCTCACGCCGTCCTCACTCGCCCGCCGCGCCCGGATGCCCCCGCCACGGCTGGCGCGCCTGCTGAAGCGCCTTTTCGGGATCACCCCCCGACAGTTCATCGCCAAGACGCGCATCGCCGAAGCCTCACGTCTCCTGCGCGAGTCCGACCAATCGGTGGCGGACATCGCGCTGGCCTGTGGCTACTATGCCCAAAGTGCGTTCACCCGCGCCTTCCGCACCATTACCGGAATGACTCCCAGGCAGTTCCGCGGAGCCTGAGGCGCCGACGTCCATCCCAGTAACGTCGGTGTTTGGCGACAGTTTACGGATGCCACGTGCGGCAAGTTGAATCTGCCCGGCTTGGACTCGCGAACCGTTGGGGTAACCGCCCAAAAAACCAAAGCTCACGCCAAGTGTCGAATCGGAGGGGAATCCCAATTTGAGGAGGGCGGTGAATATTCCGGCTACGGATGCTGCGTTGTCAGCTGTCCAGAATCCCCGAACGGTGTGGCTCCAGAGGTAGGACTTGGTCAGTTGCAACCCCTGTTATCGATAACGGCTTGCGTATAATCCGCCGCTGCTGAAAAGCCTTCAAGCGAAATTGGCGTAACCCCGCTTAACCGGTGTTAACCAAGGCGGTGTCAGTTTTGGTGTCAGCTCTCTTTTGGCCGTGCCCGCCCATGCATGGAAGATGTCCGCCTGATGGTGAATTGTAACCGCCATTGAGTCTGGTCCTTCCGACTGAGTTCAGGATCGCTGATGCGGGACCTGACGAGAATGGTATTTACCGCTCTTGCCTAAACCCAATGCTGCCCTCGCCAGCCGTTTTGCACTGAAGTTTCAGCCCAGAGGAAGTCGGCGATGATGGCCGTGGCCGCGGCATCGAAGCCCACCACGCCTAGCATGCCGCGATCCGGCGGGTCGGCGATGGTGAAACCCGTGGACGTCATGCCCACCACTGCCCAGCGGGCGTCGGCACGAACTTCCCGGCGGTAGTTTTGCGGCGCTGGCGCCGGATGGATGTCACCGCCCTAGGTCTCCGAGTTGGCGTAATCGACGAAGCCGCCAAAGGACTTCGCGTGTTGGAGCGCCCAGTTTATCGGCAGCGAACAATCCCTGCCGTCAAAGGGGAGGTCAGAGGTCCTCCGGACGACCTCGTCGAGACGCACATTCCGGGTTTCACGTCCAAGAGTGCCCGAATACGCCCAACGTGGCCGCCCTCCGGGGGTCCGCCCGGAGGGCGCTGCGCCAGAAACTGAAGCCTTCCAGTGAGTTTGTTGCCGCGGGCAGGGCTCAAAACCATCAATTGCCTTTGGCAAATCTGCGCCAGGTTGCGTTCGGGGTGCGTAAACATTTGTATTTCTGCGCATCGCTCTCGCAGCGGCTCCGGGGCGAGAACGGAAAGAACGTGCAGGTTTGCGAAGGGTTTCTGTCCTTAATTGTCCCTAGCCTCGCTCCTCCGGACCAACTGGGCCGACGGGTCACCCAACAGGTCTTTGAAAGACGATGCCGTTCGGCAGCCGCTCCTTTCCGATCGCTGATGGCAATGCCCCAGGAACACCCGGTGACGGGCGGGCCACCTGGAGTCAACATCGACCCGTATTTCGCGTCCGTGCGCGGAACGTTGCGTCGCAGCGGTTTGCTTCGCTCACGCGAGGGTCATGCCTTTCGACTTGAGCAAACCAAGGCGAAAATTCGCGAAGCAATTGTGTTCCCAAGTGTTGCCAAGAATCAGCAGCGATTTCGTCACTTTCCAGCAGGATGGCTTAGCGTTGAACCCGG
>JBDKKE010000371.1:0-8648 GCA_039796255.1 Verrucomicrobiota bacterium
ATGGTGCGGAATCCCCGGAAGTCGCCTCCGGTCCAGGTGCGCAGGTACAGCACATAGCAGCGTTCGTTCTCTGACCAGAAGGCGACGTTCTGTGAGTCAAAGGCGCCGCGGGTGATCAGCGCCTGTTCACGGAGGGGCTTCCAGTGCAGACCGTCGCCGGAGACGAATCCGTACAGACCGCGTTCTGAAGTGCCGGCGAGGGCCTTGAGGCGTTCGTATGCCGGTATCCCGGGACGGGTGTCCAGGAAGGGCGAGAAGTTGTGCGAGAACGGGGCCTGTCCGGCGAGCACCACGTTGTTGCTGCGCGTGCCCTGGACTTCAAAGAGCCCCAGCGCCGGCTTGGAGAAGGCGATGCCGTCCGGACTCTCCGCATAGCAGGTGACCTCGTTGGTGGAACCATCCTGTCCGGCAACCGGGGTGCCGCGGTAATAGCAGCGGAAACGGTCTCCATCCTGAAACACGGTCACGTAGGCGCTGAAGGAACCTTCCCAGGGAGCGTCGAAACGCAGGGCGATGTTGGCGGCGTGGGGTTCGTGCAGTTTGAGGGAGCATCCGATCAGTCGTTCCACAATCAGATCGTCGGCGAACAGTTCGAGGCGCGAACCGATGTCCACGGGACTCGCGGCATTCACCGGAGCCTCCGCTCCCACCACGGCGGCGTGCGGGGACGCATTGATCTGCGTCTGGCGGGCGGCCTCGGCGAGCAACCGAATTTCCGGCGGCGGGCCGGGCGGAGCATGAACCGGATGCAGATACAGCCGAAACCAACGCTCGGCATAGTCGCGCACCACGTCGACCGGCAGGTTGTGGCTGAATCCCTCGTAGGTCACGAGTCGCAGACGGGCGGGATCCTGTTGGTATGCCGGTCGAGCGGCCTCAACGAAGGCGCGGGTGGAGTGGATGTCCACCACTTTGTCGTCGCCGCCGTTCACCAGCAGCGTGGCGGTGGGCCAGAGATTGGTGGCGTGCAGGAGGGGATCCCCAGTGGCCAGGAGGCGCTCCGTCTCCGGCCAAAGGCCGTCCCCGCCGCCGGTCCAGAGCCCGTTGGGTTTCCAGGTGTCCAGCCAGGCGCGATAGGCGCCGGTGCTGACGAAGGCCACCACGGCGGCGAGCCGGGGACCCTGCGTGGCCACCGCCAGTCCGGGAATGCCGGTGGAGGAACTGCCGAACCAGCCGAGCTTCTCCGGGTTCACATCGGGTCGGGAACGCAGGTAGTCCGCCACGCGCTGGCTGTCCTCCACGGCCCGTTGCGCCCCGAGCGGATAGCTGTGCGCAAACCGTTCATCGAAGACCAGCCACTGCGGGCGGCGCGTCGGATCCGGATCCGGCGGATGCGCCACTGAAAAGGCGCAGAGCATCCAGCCTTCCTGCAACAGATTCGTGCTCCAGGCGGGCGGCGTATTGGAGTCCAGGGAGCCCAGCATGAGGATGACTGGCCGGCGCGGCGGCGCGGCGGCGTCCGCACACCACATCCGATGCACCGTCGCGACCGGTCCCGAGCCGTCCAAAGCCACCGCCTCGAAGTGGACCGCCGAGTCGCCCAGCGCGCCCGGCGTCAGCAGCACGGCGCCGATCAGGCGCCGCAACCAGGCAACAGGGATCGGAAAGTGCATCCTGCGATGCTGCCGGGCGCGTCCGTTTTGGCAAGGCGCGGGGCTGGGAGCGAGGTTGGCCCGTCGGCGCAGCACCGAGTTCTCAGGTTTCTCGGGAAACGAATTTCCGCTCGGTTTCGGGGCTTCCCGCGTTCCACGGTAGGATTCCCCGGCGCTGGGCGGAATTGAATGGGGCCGCGCGGGAGGGCACAGCCCTACCGAGTCACGATATCGTGGGAGCTTCGGTGGCCCATTGGGAGGGGGTGCGCCAGTGGGTCTTGGCGAGCTGGATGAGGGATTCGGCGGGGTGCCGGGCAGCCAGTTCACGCAGAAGCTTCGGGCCGCGGTCCTTTCCAGCGGGCCCGGTTCCGGACAGGCGATGAATCCGGTGCCGGGCTTGTGTCACCGGCGGATCCTCGCTGTCGGAGGCGGGACTCCCCAGGGACGCCAACACCTGCCGCCGCTGCACCTCACCCAGTTCCTCCAGGGTTTCGCGGAAGACGGTCGCGCGTGCCGAACTGTCGAAGCCGGGGGCGCCCAGAATTTCTGACAGGATGGCCACTGCGGACACGTCAGGTGGGAGTTTCCCGACGGGCGCAAGAGTTTCGGTGGCGTCGGTGGGATGGCCCGCAGCCTTGACGGCCGCCGGTGGTCCCAGTCGAAACTCCAGGGTGAGATGGTGCAGGGCACTGTCGGCGTCGCTGGCAACGTCGCAGCGGCCGGATTCCCTGTCGTCGTCGGAGGGATGGAAGCGCACC
The DNA here is from genome assembly GCA_039796255.1 of Verrucomicrobiota bacterium. Classification (GTDB taxonomy): domain Bacteria; phylum Verrucomicrobiota; class Verrucomicrobiia; order Limisphaerales; family UBA9464; genus UBA9464. The sequence continues at coordinate 2,351 of JBDKKE010000371.1, forward strand.
GCCAGAGACAGGGTCAGGCGCTCCGCCACGCAGGCAACTCCCGGGGGCAGGGAGGTTCCCTCGGCCAGCGCGGCGAGGGCCGCTTGCCGAAGTTCTCGAATGGCCATTTCCACGGAGTTCATGGGACGACTGTAGCGGCAGGTTTGCTTTCCGGCGCCATGGAGAATTCCAGATCGGAACCCTGAAGTGGTTGAACCACGGATGGCACGGATCCACACGGATAGGGCGAAATCAATTCTGAGATATCCAAAGTACCGGAAGAAAGGACTCTCCCCTCCCTTGGGGGATCCGTGTTCATCCGTGCCATCCGTGGTTCTGTTCCTCTGCGGTTCGCCTTTGCGCGACTTCGGCGCTTGTGGCGTGCATTGACCTCCCTGCGGGTCGCGGGTTTCCTGAAGCCATGCGCCTCTCCTGTTGGGTTCCATTGTGGATGGCCGGTTGGATGAGTTATGGGGCCTGGGCTGCCGACACGGTGGTGAGAATCAACCTCGCGTCGCTGGGGCAGTTGTCCGGAGGACCCGGCCTGGCAGCCCGCTTTCCCGGCGATGTGAATGTGTCGTCGTCGCCCGAGGTGATCTTTGCCGACAACTTTGAAGCGGGAGCCTTGGGCGCGGGTTGGGACGAAACGGGGAATCCCCACGGGAACGTGCTCAGCCTGGTCCCGCCGGTTGGGAGCAGTGCCTTGGGATCGCGCAGTCTCCGGGTCGAGGCGCATTTGGGACAGGACACCGGGGGCGGCCTCACCCGGTGGTTCGAGCCGGCGGACCGGGTGTTCGTCCGCTTCTACACGCGGTTTGATGCGGAGTGCGATTACGTCCATCACTTCGTCACCCTGCGCGCCAACCGGGGCTTGAGCGGTGGTGATCGCTGGAGCGGCTTCGGCGGCGCCGGAGTCAGGCCGGACGGCACGGAGCGTTTCTCCACCGCCATCGAGCCCTGGGGCGACTGGGGACGCTGGCCCGCACCCGGACGCTGGAATTTCTACAGTTATTGGCACGAGATGACTCCGTCTCCGGACGGCAAGTACTGGGGGAATTCATTTGCGGTGACCAACGCGCCGGTGATTCCGCGCGGCGCCTGGATCTGCGTGGAGTTCATGCTGCAGCACAACACGCCGGGGGTGGCGGACGGCGAGCAGGCTTTCTGGATCGACGGCCGCCTATTGGGACACTGGAAGGGAATCCACTGGCGAAAGACGGCGGGACTGCGGGCCAACGCGCTGACGTTGGAGAGCTACATTACGGACCGTTGGACCCGTCATCCGGTGAACGTCGTCGGCTTTGACAACGTGGTCATTGCCCGGGCCTACATCGGACCTTCGTCGTGAGCGGATTAAGAATTCGGGATAATGGCAAATTGCTTTCAACCGCTGCCTTCCGGTTCATCTTGCCCGTTGCCATGAATGTCGTTGCCCTGATGGTAGGTTTGGCCGCCGCTGTTACGGTCGTTGCACAGGTTCCCAATCCTCGTTCGCCGGATCCCCGTTGCGGCCCCCCTCCGCGCCCTCCGGGTGAAGTGGGGCCGGCGCTGCTGATCTCTGGCCTCAGCGATCATCACCATGCGGTGACTACGACGAATCGGGCGGCGCAGAGTTTCTTCGATCAGGGGTTGCGGCTGATTTTTGCCTTCAACCATGCCGAGGCGGAGCGGTCGTTCCGGCGGGCGGCCGATCTGGATCCCGGTCTGGCGATGGCCCACTGGGGGATCGCCTTCTGTCTGGGCGCGAACATCAACCTGCCCGCGGTTCCGGATCGCCAGAAGCAGGCCCATGCCGCCATTCAGCAGGCGCTGGGGCTCGCGATGGAAGCTTCGCTGGTCGAGCGCGAGTACCTCAACGCACTGGACCGTCGCTATCCGGCGGATGCCAATGCCGACGCCGAGACGGTGACCCGCCATGCCGTCGAGTACGCCCAGGCGATGCGCGACCTGGTGCTACGGCATCCCGATGATCTGGACGCCGCGGTGTTGCTGGCCGATGCCCTGATGAATCTTCGACCCTGGAAACTTTATGCATTGGATGGAACGCCGGCCGAGGGAACCGGAGAGATTGTGGATATCCTCTCCGCGGTGCTAAAGCGGGCTCCGGACCATCCGGGGGCCAATCATCTGTTCATTCACGCGGTGGAAGCTTCCCGTCATCCGGAGATGGCCCTGGAAAGCGCCCGCCGGCTGGAGAGCCTCGCTCCCAATGCCGGCCACCTGGTTCACATGCCCTCGCATGTCTATTTGCGGGTGGGCGATTTTGCCGCCGCCGTGCGCATCAACGAAGCCGCCGCCGCGGTGGATCAGGCCTATGTCGCCCAAACCGGAGTCACCGGCTGGTACCCGGCCCTGTACCTGAGCCACAACCTGCATTTTGTGGCCCATGGCGAAAGCATGCGTGGCCGCGAAACAGCCGCCCGGCGCGCCGCCGTCCGGGTGAGTGAGAATATTCGTCCCTACGTGAACACCATGCCCATGCTGGAGGGATTTCTTTGGGTGGAACCGTCGGTCCTGGCCCGCTTCCAACGCTGGGAGGAAATTCTCGCGCTTCCGCTGCCCCCGACCAACGCACCCACCTCGATCGCGTTCGCCCGGTTTGCGCGGGTCCTGGCGCTGGCCGCCCTCGGGCAGGTGGCGAAGGTGGAGGCGGAACGCGGTGCGTACCTCGCGGCGGTGGCGGCTTTGTCGCCGGACGCGACCTTTGGACTGAGTCCGGCCACCCATGTCCTCCAGGTCACCTCCGCCCTCATTGAGGCACACCTCGCGCGGGCGAGTGGGGACGAGGCGGGTGCCGTGCGGCACCTTCGCGCGGCGGTCGCCGCGCAGGATGCGCTCGCCTACGACGAGCCGCCGGATTTTTACTATCCGGTGCGGGAATCCCTGGGCGCGGCACTGTTGCGCGCCGGTGATGCCGCCGGGGCGGAACGGGTCTTTCGCGAGGATCTGGAACGCAATCCGCGCAACGGTCGTTCCCTGTTCGGGCTGATGAAGGCGCTGGAAGCCCAGGGCCGCGCGGATGCTGCCGGGTGGGTGCGTCGCGAGTTTGAGAGCGCGTGGAAGGACGCGGACCTCCCGCCGAGTCTGGATCGTCTTTAAGGGTTCTTACGGATTTGCCGCCGGGTTGTCCTTGGCCGATTCGCTGCGCAGTTGCTCTGACCAATGCTGCAGGAAGGAGCGCTTCACTGCGGGAAGCAGCGGACCGGCGGGGCCGATGATCGGACGCAGCGCCGTGGTCATTTGCAGGGCCACCACAATGAACAGGCAGATCCAGAAATAGAAGGCGCCCTCGCCCCGGGCACCCAACCGGGCCATGCCGCGGTACAGGAAGCGCGCGCCAAAGTAGGTGGCGATCAGCCAGAAGGCCAGGTGGAGGGTTCCCATGGAGACCAGGGATTCCGTGGACTGTGAAAAGACCCAGGCCACCGGCGCGAAACTGACGAGCAACATCGTCATCAGGGCCATCAGTCCGGCCACCATCCCGGCAACATCCACAAAGCGTGCGGTGGATCCGGAAAGGCAGGCGAAGACATAGAGACTGGGCAGGCAGATGACCCCGCAGAACATCAGGCCGGCGGAAATTTTCAGTGGGGCCGCCCACAACTGGGAGCCGCCCGAGAAGGTGCCGACGATAAATCCGTAGGCCGCGGCGGCGAGGGTGGCGACGAGGATCATCACGGCCACCAGACGCGATCCGTCCGACTGATGCAGCTGGTGCAATACGCCGCCCGGACGGCGAAGCAGCGCTTCAATGGTGCCGCCGATGCCCCGCACCGGCTCGAGGTCTGCGGGATCGGGTTCAGGGGATGAGAGTTGGGGACGGGGCAGTGGCGGTGGCGTTGCGACGGAGGGATTCATGGGATTGGAGAATCAGGGGGTGAATACGCGGCGCGCGGCGGTGGCCGTGGCCTCAAAGAAGTTGCCGGCGAAGGCGTCAGTCCGGAGCCATTGGACGGGCAGTCTCGGGTCACCAAAGAACGGACGGGCGATCCACGTGAGCTGCGTTCCGAGCAATAGATTGGTGGACAGCCAGGCCAGGAGGATTCGGCGAGCCACCGCCCGGTTGGCGGAAGCCGACTGCAAGAGTTGGAAGAGGCGGAGGTTGGAGACCCCTCCCGCGAAGGCCACCGTCAACACGGTCATCAGCAGGACCACCCCGTGCGCAACCCGCAGGGATCCCGGGGCGCTGCCCACCGTGGGGAGGTTCCAGGCGAGGAAGGCCACCAGGGGCGCCAGGGAGCCGAGAATCATTGCCGCCAGGGTAAAGCTGAGCAGGACCGCCAGAGCTGACTGGCGGAAATTCAGGTTGAGTCCCAACAGGGGTGCCAGCAGTCCGTTCAGGACGGCGTTGCCCAGCGCGGTGAGGAGCAGAATGCAGGGGAGCTTGATGGCGGTAATGACGGCCTGGGCCTCGGATCGCCACCAGCCGACGGCCGCTCCGAACAATCCCGCCCCGGCAACGATCACGGCGAGGCACATCCGCCAGCGAAACCCGCCGCTGCCTTCAATCCATTCGCGAAGAAAGGCCGGCTTGCCCCGGAGCAGTTCCGGAAGACATCGCCAACAGGAAAGGGCCGGGAAAGGAGGCGTCTCCAATTTCATAGGCCGCTCCGGTGGGAATCGAACCGCAACCCCGTGGTTTGGGTGGCAGTCCGGGACCTGGCCCCTCGGACACTGGCCTGGCGCAGTTCACCGGCGAGGATGTCGGTGATTTGGCTCATCTGGCTCCACTTTGCATTTCAAAGTAGCTGATGAGGTCGCTGGAAATCTGTTCAAAGAATCTTTGATCAACTCCAGTCTATCTTCGATTCCAGGCTTTTAATCGCGATTTTTGCTGTCGTTTTCCGCGTGAGGCGTGGGTGCGTTTTCTGCTTTGAAGTGAAAAGCATAGAGGGATGAGTCTGAAAACGGCATTTCAAATCACCGCAAAGAACACAAAGACGGTGACTTCCGATCGATGGCAGGTCAGGGGACGCCTCATTTCACGGAGGAACTCCCGACGAGTACGGCAGCTTCTCCCGCCGTCCTTCTCTGTGCTCTTTGCGTTCTCTGCGGTTCTGCGCGACATCCAGTCGATCAAAAAGGGGCGGTGTCGTTGCCGATGGAGGCGAGTACCAGGATGGGAAGTTGGGCGGCGGTTCGGCGGCGACGAATCTCCTCGGCCAGGGTGGAGCCATCCATTTCGGGCATTTGGACGTCGATGATGGTGGCATCGAAGGGATCATCCCGGTCCAGAAGCTCAAGAGCCGCCACTCCGGAGGAGGCCACAGCGGTCAGGAATCCCCAACGCTGGGTCTGGAGGGCGAGGATGCGCAGGTTGGTGGGATTGTCGTCCACCAGGAGCAGGCGCCGTCCGGCGATGTTGGCGACCGGGGCATGACGGTAGGCCACTGGGGACGCTGGGGCGGGATGCAGCGGGATCTCGAATTGGAAATCGGATCCCTCGCCGGACTGGGACTCAACCCAGATCCGATCGCCCATGAGGGTCACCAGGCGCTGACAGATCGCCAGTCCAAGGCCGGTGCCGCCATACTTGCGGGTGGTGGAGGCATCCCTCTGGCTGAACGCCTGAAACAGCCGGTTCACACGGTCGGACGGAATCCCGATTCCCGTATCGCGAACGGACACACCCAGAAGCGACTGCGCGAGGCAGGAGCCGGTCGGCCATACCGATGACGGCGTTCATGAGCGTCCGGATTTCGTGGCGCATATTGGCCAGGAATTCCGCCTTGGCCCGGGTGGCGGCGTTGGCTTCCCGGGCGAGGTTGTGCTCGTAAAGTTGCACCTCACTACTCCGCAGGATCTCGGTCTGCTGGTGCCGCGCCGTGATGTCGTCATGGATGGCCACAAGGGTCTCGACCACCCCTGCGGTATTGGTGAACGGCGCTATGGTGGAATCGACCCAAAACTGGGTACCTTCCCGGCTGCGGTTGGTGAGCTCGCCATGCCAGATCCGTCCGGCCCGCAGCGTCCGCACCCGTTCGCCCACCAGGGTGTCCTCCGGGTTGCGGGAGCTGAACAGCCAGTGGATTTTTCCGACCAGCTCGCCCCGGGAATAACCGCTGATGGCGCAGAAGGCGTCATTGGCCTCAAGAACGCGGCCTTCGGGGTCCGTGATGGCGACGATCGCGTGGCGGTCCAGGGCGAGACGAAGCCGGTTCAGACGAGTCAGGCTCCGCTCCACTTCGGCGTCCTTCTCGCGCACTGCGAACTCCGCCTGCAGTCGGGCCTGCTCGGCCTGATGGAGCCAGAACCACAGGATGGGGGGCGATGCCCAGGGAAAGGAGGCCTACGGCGTGAAGCGGGGTGGGTCAGTGGG
>JBDKKE010000372.1:0-12706 GCA_039796255.1 Verrucomicrobiota bacterium
GGCCATCCACACGATGCCAAATCCGCCCTCGCCGATCTGCTGGAGCAGCTTGTAGTGGCCGATCCTCTGACCGGGCTGTTCGGAGGGTGGCGCAATGCTCGTGGGCACGGAAAGCGCCGGAGCTTCCAGAAACGAATCCTCGTGGTGATTGGCGAGCAGCACCTCCACCGCGCTGCGCAGCGCGGCATCGCCCCGGCAGGCACCGTCGAGGAAAGCAGCGCGTTCTGCGGGCGACGGCCTCTCGAGCGCCTCGAGAAAGAGGTCGCGCGGGTGCGGAGCAGATGAAGGGGAACTCGGATTCATGACTCTCTATTCCAGCGCGTGAAACCGGCCTCAATCCCGCCAACTTTCGGCAAAGAGTTCAACGGGCCTCCGTGATCACGCTGCGCAGCCTTGCCCGGGCAAAGGTCCACAGCCGTTCCGCTGAGCGCAGCGGCAAGTCCAGCGCCGACGCAGCCTCCTGCATTCCCATGCCGGCGAAGAAGCGGAGCTTCACGAGGTCCGCGGCTTGTGGATCCTCGACGGCGAGGGCGTCGAGCGCTTCATGCACGGCGAAGATTTCCTCGTTGCTGGCGGTGATCTCAATGATGGAATCCGTGAGTAGATCGTGCCCCGCGCCTGCCCCCCGCTTTTCCGAAACCCGCCGCCGCGCCTGCTCGATGAGAATTCGCCTCATGGCTTCAGCGGCGGCCGCAAAGAACTGCGCCCGGTTTTCCCAGCACTTTTTCTGTTCCCGCTCCAGGCGCAGCCACGCCTCATGCACGAGGGCCGTGGCCTGAATGGTCATGCCAGGAGACTCCTGCGCCATGCGGATCGCGGCCAGCCGGCGCAATTCACCATAGACCAATGGCAACAGTTCCTCCGCTGTGCCCGGCAAAGGTGTCGGTGGGGAAGGGAAAGCGTTGGGATCCGGATTCATGTTTGCCAGTTTGGAATCGGAGCGGGCGATGTCGGGCGTTCACCACAGAGGAGAACAGGGCAATGGGTCATGGCATAACAGGCAACATGGGACATCCGCTACGAGCAACACTTTCCCTTTCAACAAGCACAACTCTTTCGCCAAATGGGCCACAGCCTGTTACCAGGCGCTGAAGTAAGGATGGCGTAAAACTCCGCCACCCGGTTTAGAGGTCGGCAATCATCTCCTTCATCTGCTGGGTCGCGATGCCCACGGGGCGATCCAGCGGAACGCCACTGCAGGCGAGGAGGGTGGTGAGCAGGTCGCCTTGATTGCCTTTCGTGTTGGGCAGGAAGCGTCCGGTGTTGAGGGTGCCGCCACCTTTGCCAGCGATGATGAAGGGAAGGTTTTCCCGACGGTGCGTGTTCCCATCCTCAAGGCCGGAACCCCACATCATGATGCAGTTGTCGAGCAGTGTGCCGTCACCTTCCCGCAGGCTGTGCATCTTTTTCACCATGTAGGCGAACTGGGCGATGTTGAAGGCGGTGATCTTGGCGACCTTGTCGACCTGCTCCGGCCGGTTTTCGTGATGGGTCTGGGAATGATGCTCGTCCTTGAACCCGAGTTCCGGATAGGAAACGCCATTCGGTGTCGAGCCGATGTAGGTGCTGACCCGGGTAGTGTCGGTCTGGAAGGCCAGCACGTTGAGGTCGCACATCACCTGCATATACTCGCTGCGTTTGTCGCCATCGGGAATTTTGATCTCGATGGGCGGGGAGTCCGAATCGTTGCGTTTGCGCACGCTGACGCCGGCCGCCTCCAACGCCGCTTCCTTCTGGCGATATTCAATGGCGGCGATGCGACGTTCCACAGAGCGGATGCTATCCAGGTATTCATCCAGTTTGTGTTGATCGTCCTGGGGCAGCTTCCGACGCAGGTCTTTTGCGCCACCGATGACCAAGTCCAACATCTTTCGATCCAGTGCGTCCGCCCGAGAGACCTTTCCTGGTTTACGGCCGTTGCCACCTTGCCCGGATATTCCGAAGAGCCGATTCAGAACATTGCGTGGATTGATCTCTGCGGGGACGGCCTGGGTTGCCGAGCGAAAGCTGCAGTGCGAGTAATATCCCTCGTTCAGTCCATCTTGGTTTTCCTTGTGGGTCTGAGGCATCGTGGCGAGTTCCAGGGAGGGCAGTGAGGTGAGAAAGCCCACGTAGTTGGCGGCGATCTGATCCGCAGAAATCGCGATATGGATCTGACTCCGCCGGTTTGCATCCGGCAGAGCCGCCGTGAGCCAGGTTGATAACTCGAGCGCGTGCGGCGCGCCATTGAACGGAGCAATCGGAACTCCCGAGATGCCCTTCATCAGCAGGCATTGGCTGAGCACGGGGCGCAGCGAATCCAAAGCTGGCGGCGGGGCCGAGAGAAAGCTCTCCGCATTCGCGGGCCAGAATTGATCCATGATGACGCCGTGAGGCATATACATGAAGCCGAGGCGCACCGGTGGTTTGGAAGTCTTTCCCTTGCCGGCCTCGGCCCATCCCATGGTGTCCAAAAGCGGCAACGCCAGTGAGGCTCCGATCCCTTTCAGACAGGTGCGACGATCAATCAGTAAGTTGTTTTTCATGGGTCGAGGAGGCGAGTTGTTCTTGGATCCGGCGCTGGGTGAAGGGAAAGCTGGTGACGATTTCCGTAATCAGCGTCTGCATGCGGTAGCCATCCTTGGCGATGGTTTCCATCAGGTGATCCACCACGATTTCGTCATAGCCTTCCAGCTGGCGACACAACGCATACGCCAGCAATTTCTCCGTCAGGTTACGGGCAAGCTCAGTCTTTCGTGCGGCGATGATGGTTTTCAGTTCCTTGGGAGACGTGAAGCGTCCCCCCCCCGGGAGTTCACCCGTAGCGTCAATCAAACCGCCGGTATCGTCCCGGTATCGCCAGCGCCCGATGGCATCGAAGTTCTCGAGGCCGAATCCGATGGGATCCAGAATCTTGTGACAATTGATGCAAACGGCATTCACGCGGTGCAACTCTGTGCGCTCACGCAGCGTCAGATTGGCGACCTGCTTTTGGTCCTGTTTTTCCAGGGCCGGAACGTCCGGCGGTGGCGGTGGCACCTGTTCCCCCAGCACTTGTTCCAGCACCCATGCGCCGCGTTTGACGGGGCTGGTGCGGTTGGGAAATGAGGTGGTCGCCAGAATGCCGGGCATTCCCAGAATCCCCCCCCGGTTGGCATCCCTCAGCCTCACCTTGCGCATCTCCGGGCCGGTGACCCTTTTCTCCAGGCCATAGAGAGTGGCCAGAGTTCCGTTGAGAAAGGTGTAATCACTCTCCACGAAACTCACGACGCTCCGGTTCTCGCGCACGATGCTTTCGAAGAACAGCCGGGCCTCGTCATACATCGCCGAGCGCATCGCGCTGGTCATCTGAGGGAATAGGGCGGTGTCGAACGTCTTGCTCGGCAAGCTCCCCAGACCCAGCCACTGCGCGCCAAAACCGTCAAACAACGCCCGGGAACGGCGATCCAACAGCAGACGCTTCGTCTGAGCCTTGAGAATCGCGGGCTCATGGAGTTTCCCGCGATCTGCCAGGGCGGACAGTTCCGCATCCGGCATGGTCGCCCAGCACAGATACGATAACCGGGATGCCAGTTGATGGTCATCCAAGGGAACAATCGCGCGATCTGATTCAGCTTCCGCGACGGGCGTGATGAAGAGGAACTGGGGAGAAACGAGCATCGCCTTGAGCATCAAGCGCAGGGCCGCCTGGTAGGTGAGCTTGTTTTCGAGCCCCAGATCAAACACCTGCAACAGGACATCCAACTCCGCCGCCGAGGGCGGGCGGCGATAGGCGCTTCGGGCAAGCGAGCTGGCCACCTTTCTCGCCGCGGTCCGGATGTCAGTGCCGGGTGCTGGCGTTTTGCCGAAGAGACGTTTTTGCATCGGGGTGGGCGGCTTGCCGTCTGGTGCCAGAACCCGATCCAGCACCTCATTGGCGATCCCGAGATACTGCTCCGACTGGAGGGGGGATAGCGTGTTGAGGTACCCCTCTCCGGAGACTTCATCCGGCAGTTCTTTTGCCACAGCCGGATCTACACCCAGAAAGTCATGGAGCGTGTTGCCATACTCCACCTTGGTTAAACGGCGGATCACAAAGGAACCGGGATCCTTCGGGCTCAGAAACTTGAGCTTGCCGATCCAGTCCAGAAATCGTTGACGCTCCTCATCCGTCGGTTGCTTTTTCGCGTCTTCCGGCGGCATGTCGTGGGCCTTCACGTTGGCGACCGCCTGCTTCCATCGCCTTCTGGAGTCGGAGTTGCCGGGATTCTTGAGCGCAGGTTGGAAGTTGATTCCACCCTTCTGACGGTCTTGCCCGTGGCAGCGCGTGCAGTAGGTATCAATGAATGGGGTGACTCCCTCCAAAAAGGACTTTCCGGCATCCGCCCGAAGCGTGGCGAATTCCGCGTCTTCTGCCGGCTCCGCTTCGCAGGGCATGAGGGCCAGTGAGAAGGCAATACCCATGAGGCTCGTGGCCATCACGCCATTGCGAAAAGTTCCGGGCATTCTCATCTATGGAATGCCACAAAAATGACCATTGATCTTCCTTGGCACAATCCGAATCGAACCAGGCCGCGTCGGGAGTCGGACACACTTCGATCTGCTCGTGCAGGAAACCAAACCGGAGTTCGTCCGCTTCGAGAGGGATTTCTTCTGGGTCACGCACACGTGTCAGGATCCGGTGAAGCCGCTCGCGCAGTATCCGAAACGCTGGGCCCTGATGCATCTCAAGGATATGCGGCGCGGTTGGAGAGCGACCTGGCTTTTCGTGCGCATCAAGGATTTCGCGACACGCGAATGCTTTCGCTGGTCGGACGGTTCCCTGCCTGGGAGAAGCTGTAGATTACGCCAGTTAACTTCACCAACCGCGCGAGTCGCGCGGTTGCCGCTGGGAAGGACTACTGGCAGGCGGTGGCCGGACTGGTGGATTTGAGCTGCGACCGTTTCGGGCTTCGCACTCAGATCACGAGGATTCCTTCGAAGCAGTTTATCGCGATAGCGCCGCTGACATCGCTACGTGGCACCTCAGACGGGATCGCGCGGCCCACGGCGGCTGGCGGCCCGTCACTGGGCTTGGAGCGGACAATTCCATTTGCGCCAAGGATGGCTACGAACATTCTGGTTCTTGTCGGTCTGGCCACGCGCAGGCCATGTCGTGGCGATCAAGTCTTCGAGGCATCGGAATTGTGCCACCCCTATGCGGAGCAGGAGTCTTGGATTGCGAAAACACAGCCACAGCCAAAGTCCGAAGCGACCGTCCGAACGGCTTTCAGCGTGGCGCGCCAGGCCGGAGGCACGTTTGCCCAACCATTTGCTCGCGCCGCCCTCGACGTTTGGCAGAATCGGCGACGACTCATGAAGCCCATCCTTTGCCTCGTCATGTTCACGCTGGCCGTCGCTGGAGCACCCGCCGCGCCCATCCCCACCAGCCTGCAGGAAGCCCTGACGTTCCACGCCTCGTTCGACCACGGGCCGGACGCTGACTTCGGGCCAGGCGATCGCCGCCTGTTCAGCGCGCCTTCGATGAAGCATCCGCGGACCGGCACGCCCGGTCTGCCCACCAATGGCGCCGTTTCCATCGCCAAGGGAGAAGGCAGGTTCGGCGACGCGCTGCGGTTTCATCGCAAGACGCCGGAGCTCGTATTCTTTCAGGGCGAGAGGAATTTCTCCTACGCGAAGTTGAACTGGAGCGGCGCCGTCTCGTTCTGGCTGCGGCTTGATCCGGACACCGACCTCGAGGCCGGCTTCTGCGATCCCCTTCAGATCACGCCACGGGAATGGAACGACGGCGCGTTCTGGGTGGATTTCAGCAAGGACGAGCGCCCGCGACATTTCCGACTCGGCGCCTTCGCCGATCGCGAGGTGTGGGATCCGAACAAGCGCGACTACGACGCGCTCCCGGCGAGCGAACGGCCCGTGGTGACCGTCACGCGTCCACCCTTCTCCCGCGATCATTGGACGCACGTCGTGTTCACCTTCGCCAACTTCAACACCGGGAAGAAGGACGGGACGGCCACGCTCTACCTCGATGGTAAAGCGCAGGGCACCATGAGCGGATGGCGAAACACCGTCTCCTGGGAACCTTCCGAAGTGATCGCCATGCTCGGGATCAGTTACACCGGGCTGTTGGACGAACTGGCGTTCTTCAATCGGGCGCTGACCGCGGCCGAAGTCAGGCAACTCTTCGCGGTGCCGGGCGGTGTCGCAACACTCCACCCATGACCATTCCTCGAGCCGATCGAGCGTGTTCACCCGGTCCACGAGACGACGTGGGCGCAGACCTCCGGTGGCAGCGCCGCCACCTCGCCATTTCGCTCATGCCCTCCTTCGCCGAAGGGCTCCCATGGCTGCGGAGCAACCTGGGCGGCCTCAAGCCAACCGCAGCCGGAGCCGTCCAGTGACCCGCCGCCCGCCGCCAGCGGCGAACGGAGCGGCCCGGCGCAGGCCGATGCCGGCGCCCCACAAACGCCGGCGCCCGTCGGGCGGGCGACTGGCCGGCGACGGTCATGGATTTCCTGGTCTCCAAGCCGCGACCCTGCTCGCCCTGCTGTGGACCTCTGTTTGCAGCGCATCCGCCGCTGCGGCCTTCAACTATGACGTTTTCCTCCAAGGAGTGCGTCTCCCGCCGGAGTTCACCATCGAACTCGCCGCCGGCGAACCGATGGTCCGCTTCCCGATGTTTGCCTGCTTCGATGACCAGGGCCGGCTCTATGTCGCCGAATCGTCAGGCAAGGATCTGTACGCCGGCTTGAAGAAGCTCACTCGCGACTGCCGCGTGCTGCGACTCGAGGCCCCGGATGGCAACGGCCGTTTCGAGAAGGCCACCGTGTTCCAGGATCACGTCACGTTTCCGATGGGCCTCGCCTGGCATGAGGGACGGCTCTATCTCGCCGATCCGCCGAATCTCGTCGCCCTCACGGACACGGACGGCGATGGCCGTGCGGACCAGCGCGAGGTCATCCTCAGCGGGTTTGGCCACACCGACAATGGAAGCCTCCACGGGCTCACCTTCGGCCCGGACGGTCTGCTCTATTTCACCATGGGCGAGCCGGATGGCTGGAGGCTGCCGCAGGGCGACGGCTCGTTTTTGGAAGGGGTGGCGGGCGCGCTCTTTCGCTGCCGGCCGGATGGCTCAAGGCCCGAGGTCATCAGCCGGGGGTTTGAGAATCTCGTCGAGATCGAGTTCATGCCCGGCGGCGAGATCGTGGGCACGGACAATTGGTATCAGAAACCGGCCGGGGGTTATCGCGATGCGCTGATCGATTGCGCTCCGGGCGGACTTTATCCGTATGCCCCGGATCGCGGAACGCCACTGCCGCGCACGGGAGTCACTCTCCCCCCCCTTGCTCTGCTTCCGGCTGTGGCTCATAGCGGTCTCACGCGCCTGAGAACCGAGGGGTGGCCCGGCGAGTGGCGACAGAGCCTGTTGGTCGCGGAGCACAACACGCGCAGGATCGTCCGCCACCAGCTTCGACCGGAAGGATCAACCTTCGCCGCAACCACCGTGGACTTTGTGGTGGGCGAGCATCCCGATTTTCATCCGTCCGATGTCCTGGAAGACGCCGACGGCTCGCTGCTGGTGGTGGATACCGGCGGCTGGTACGTGGAGCACTGCCCGACCGGACGCATCCGCAATTCTCGTGCACCGGGCGGACTGTACCGCGTGCGGTGGACGAGAGCTCCGGGGATTTCGGATGCCCGTGGGCGCTCCCTGCAATGGCGCGATGGCGGTCCCGCTCAACTCGCCGAGCGGCTCCGCGATGGGCGTCCCACGGTCGCTGATCACGCCGCACAGGAACTCATCCGCCGACGGGAACTCGCGACGCTGGTTGCGGCGCTCGACTCCCGCGAAACCATCGAGATCCGGCTGCGCGCCTTAGGGTCGCTGGGACGATGGCCGAACGCGGACGCGCTGCCCGCGGTCCGTGCGCAACTGGCGGCATCCGATTCAACCCTGGTACGCGCCGCCACGCGCGTGCTGGCGTTCCGCAAGGACAAGGCGGCCGGGGATGCACTCGCCGCGATGCTGGATTCCACCGACGCCCCGATTCGCCGTGCCGCCGCCGAGGCGCTGGTGGCATGTGGTTCACCGACGCACGCACCGCGGTTGGTCACCGCGTTGGCAGTCGCCGGGGACGATTTCGAGCAGCACGCCGACATCGCCGGCTTGTTGGCACTGGCGGATGAACCCTTTGCGCGCGGCTTGCTTTCGCACGAATCGCCCCGCGTGCGCCGTGCCGCGCTGCATCTCCTCGATCAGGCACCCTTCGCATCGCTCCGTTTTTCCGATCTGGTCACCCCTCTTGGCGATCAAGACGACGATCTGCGCGCGGGCGCACGCCGCCTGCTGGAACGACACCGCCCCTGGGCCGGAGAGGCGCAACCCTGGTTGCGGACCACTCTCATGGCTGGGACAGCCGACGAGTCCACTGCTGCCGCCCTGGGCAGCATTCTGGTCGCCTTCCAGACCGACCCCGCCGTCCGCCAGCTGATCTCCGCACTCCTCAATCCGGAGGCGACCACCTCCGCAGGCACCCGGGTTTTCCTGCTGAACCTTCTGCCCTTGCTCACCGCGCAAAAGCCGGAAACCGAATGGCTGAACGCTCTCCCGCCTGCGCTCGGGAACCCCTCGTTGCGGGAGGCCGCCTTGGGCGCCGCCACGGCCTACCCTCAGCCGGCACTGGAACCCCTGTTGACATCGCTGACCAGCGATTCCGGGGTGCCCGTTGCACAGCGTTTCCTCGCCGCCCGCATCTCCGCCCGCATCGCCGCCCGCATCGCCGCCCAGGAGCCCGCGCTGAGCGACGAAGTGTTCGTCCTGGCCGTAAACTCATTGAATTCCCAGGCCAACGCCCCGGACCGGCTGGGCGCAGTGGATCTGCTGGCTCACGCCCGCCTCTCGCCAACGCAATGGCAACGCCTTTTGGAAGCGTTGCCTCGCTCGGGGGGCATCGCATTGGACGCCCTGCTGCCTGCCCTGATTCGCGCCCCAAACGACGACACACGTTCCCGGCTCGGCGAATTTCTCCTCGCGCGCCTCCAGTCCGGCTGGTCACCCGTCCGCGCCACGATGGACCAGGTGCTCGCCCTGTTTCCTGCCGAGCCGGCAGTTCAGGCCCGGCTGCTTGCGGCGTGGGAGCTGAACAACGCCGCCATGCTCCGGCGGTTGGATGAATTCAAGCCGCTTCTCTCTGGCGGAGACAGCGACCGCGGACGCGAGGGATTCACCACGGCAACATGCGCCGGCTGTCACCGGGTGGGTGAGCGTGGCGGCGTGATCGGACCCGACCTCACGCGCATTGGCGCGATTCGTTCCGGGTCCGATCTGCTGGAATCCATTCTCTACCCCAGCAGTTCCTTCGCACAGGGCTACGAGCCCTATCAGTTGACCCGGAGCAACGGCGAGGAGCTTTCGGGCAGTTTGATCTCGCAGGGGCCGCAGGGTGTGAGTTTGCGGGATGGAGCCGGGATCATCCATCACGTCACTCCCGGGGACGTTGCCTCGCTCGACCGCCAGCAACTCTCAGCCATGCCCGCAGACCTGGATCAACTGCTCACACGCGAACAATTCCGCGATCTCCTCGCCTACCTGCAAAGTTTGAAATGAAAACCACGCCCTTTCTCAATCGACTCCTCCTCCTGTGCTGGTTCGCCATAAACGCCAACGCCGCGCCACCAGCACCTGCCTATTACGAACTGCGCGTCTACACCGTCACCTCCAACAAACTCGACGGCGTTCTGGAACGTTTTCGGGACACGGTGGAACCGGTCCGGCGCCGTCACGGCATTGCAACGGTGGGCTACTGGTCGGCACCCGGAATCACCAACGGCGGCACGTTCGCCTACCTGATGGCGGCAACGAGCAAAGAGGCGTTGCAGAAGCAGGAGAAGGAGTTCGGCGCCGACCCGCAGTTCAAGAAGGGCTACGCCGCCTCGAATGCGAAACATGGCAAGACGGTGGACACGATCACGACGCTGACGATGCCGATCGACGCCACGGCGACGTTTGATTTCACCACGGGCAAGTCTCCGCGCGCCTTCGACCTGCGCATCTACTCGGTGCTGCCCGGCAAGCTCGACGCCTTCCGGAATCGCTGGCGCGACTTCGCCGCGCCGATCTACGAGCGCCATGGCATGCCCAGCGTCGGCTGGTGGGTCGCGGAGCAGAAGGATGCCGATGGAAATGATCAGTTCGTCTGCCTGCTCGCCGGCGAAAGCATCCCGGCAATCCTGAAGTCGATTGGTGAGTTCCACCAGGATCCCGAATGGCAGCGCGTTGAGAAGGAAACCGAAGCCAGCGGCAAACTTCGCGCCGGCGTCACCGCCTACAAGCTCACGCCGACGGACTTCTCAGCGCTCAAATGAGATCACCGCGGACATCGGGAACGCCCAACAACTCCGGACGGCTTTCATTCCCGGGGCGCGCGACACGACGGATCCTGGCCGCTCTCATTGGTGATGACCGCCATGTGCCGCTGGATGGGCGTCTGTTTAATTCCGTCAGCCTCCTGAATACGGTCACCAATCTCGGCGGGATTCCCGGCCTCCTCCTGCTCAAGAACTCGGGCTTTCTGGTGGCGCTGAATCTGGGGATAGGCCTGGTCTTCCTCGCATTCTACTGCGCCTCCCGCTTCGCAGGCAAACACCGGCAGCTCTACTGGCCCTTCGTCCTGACGATCCTCGTGTTCCTCTTCACCAACATGCTGTTGAACGCCGGATCGTCGGGCGGGGCTGTCTGGTACCTGTCCCCGGCCCTGGTGATCGCGATCACGCTCGCTCCACGCACTCGTGATGCGGTCGTCTCCGGCCTTTTGTTCAGCGCTGCTGCCTGCGGCATACTGGTCGTCGAGCAGCTTTGGCCCAGACTGGTTCAACCCTACGCATCCGCCCAGGAACGGCTGACGGATCTGGCCGGCAACCTCGTCTTTGCCATCCTCTTCACCGGCGGCCTGGTATTCCTCCTGGCCCGAACGCTCAACGCCGAGCGCCACCGGTCGGACACGCTCCTGCTCAATGTGCTTCCCCGCGAGATCGCCGAGGAACTCAAGCGCGACGGCCGGGTGGTCCCCTGCCACTACGACTCGGCCACCGTGCTCTTCACCGATTTTGAGGGCTTCACCCGCATTTCCGAACTGCTGACACCCGCGGAACTCATCGACCTGTTGGATCAGTCCTTCCAGGAGTTTGACGACATCACGCAAAGGCACGGACTGGAGAAAATCAAAACCATTGGTGACGCCTACCTGGCGGTGGGTGGGATTCCCCGGCGGAACAACACCCATGCCGTGGACAGCGCGCTCACGGCTCTCGGGATGCTCCGCGCCACCGACCGCCTGCGCACTGCTCAGGAGCAATCCGGCAGACCGGGATGGAGAATTCGGATTGGCCTCAACACAGGCCCCCTGGTCGCCGGGGTCGTGGGAATCGGGAAGTTCGCCTACGATGTCTGGGGCGACACCGTCAATACCGCCAGCCGCATTGAATCCTCGGGAGTCCCGGGTGAGATCAACATCTCCGCGGCCACCTTCGAACGGGTGCAGGCCTTCTTCGTCTGTGAACCCCGCGGCCGGATCCTGGCCAAGGGGAAAGGAGAGCTCGACATGTACCTCCTCAAATCCATCCGGGCTGAACTTTCGGATGACGGCATCACCCCCAACGCGCGTTTTCACGCGTTGTACCAGGCCCTCGGGAGTTAAACGGTTAGCGCGGCGACCGGACCAGCGACAGATCCTTAACCCGCAGAACCGGGACCTCATCCCGATATTCGAGAATCCCGGACGCGGTGACGAGGCGGGCGGCCCACTGCGGGTCAACCTGGAGAGGAGTCCCTGCGTCACCCGTCAGCAACACCACCACGGCATTGCCCTCGCCGTCCCGAACCAGGATTCCCGGAGGAATTCCCCCGCTGAGGCAGCGCACCGCACAGGCACGATGCACCTTGCCTGTGGCCGGCCGCATGACGCCATACCAACACTTGGTGTCCACCAACTCTCCCGTCAGCACCGCCTCTCCAATCACTTCGGATCGCGGCGCCGATTCACCGACGGGAGGCCTCCCCAGATCCTCAAACGAAGCCGGATGGTTGAGTTCGATCATCACCGCCGTCCGCCGCTGGATCAGCGACCCCTGGAACCGCACCCGCTGTCCATCATGGCCGCGGGCGAACGCGGGCAGGCCGTGCTTGCCCGCCCCGACCAGCAGATAGTTGGTGACCGCGCCCATCGGCGCAACCGTCCGCAGCAACGGAAGCGGCGACTCGCGAAGAACCCCCTCAAAAGGATGGGTGATCCCAAACTCAAACGTCCCCACATCGGCCGGCGTCTGACGTGCGGCGAGCAGTGCGGTCACCAGCACCACCAGCACCCCAAGCGCGAGAACCACGTTCCGGGTACGCCGCGCCAACGTGGCCGGTGCGCTGGGCTGATAGCCGATGTAGAATTCGTCGTCCATGTCACGTGACGGCCGTTCCGGCGCATCGGGTCCGGAGTGGGTTGGGCTGGCGCTTCACCCAAATCTGGCCATCCACAAGCCGTGTTTCATGGGTCGCCAGCACTTCCTGGAACGGGGGCGGACTGCAGCCATCTTCGGGTTGGTAGTTCCATCCGTGCCAGGGGCAGGTGATGCATCCATTCACGATGCGCCCCTCACCCACCGGCCCGCCCTGGTGGCGGCAGACGTTGGAAGTGGCGAAGATTCGACCCTGATGACGAAACAGCGCGACCCGTTCACCGCCGACGACCGCCACCCG
>JBDKKE010000373.1:0-27034 GCA_039796255.1 Verrucomicrobiota bacterium
CTGCACCAGCGGCAATGCCCGCAAGATTGTCGAGCACGCCCCCCGGGACCGCGATTTGCTGTTCGTTCCGGATGAAAACCTGGGTGGCTGGGTGATGGAGCAAACCGGGCGTCCGATGACGTTGTGGAAGGGCAACTGCTACGTCCATGTCGAGTGGACTCATGCCGCCATCACCCGCATCCGGCGGGATCATCCGGGCGCGCCGATCGTGGCACATCCCGAGTGCACCAAAGCGGTCCGGATGCTGGCGGACGAGGTGTGTTCCACGGAGAAGATGATCACCTTCTGTCGCTCCACCGCGGCGAAAAGCATCATCATCGCCACCGAAGCCGGAATGCTGCACCGGCTGCAGCGGGAGTGTCCGGACAAGATCTTCATTCCCGCGCCGACGGAACGCTGTGCCTGCAATGAGTGCCGGTACATGAAGATGAACACCCTCGAAAAGCTGCTCGACTGCATGACGCATCTGAAGCCTCAGGTGGAGATTCCCGACGAGGTGTCGCGACGGGCGCGGCGGGCGGTGGAACGGATGCTGGAGATTTCGGCATTGCCCTGAGCGACCGCCGAGACGCCGCGAGGCCTCCGTCTGCTGCCATGAAAACCCGGGTCAAAATCTGCGGGATCACCAACCCTGAGGACGCTCTCGTCGCTGTGGAGGCCGGGGCCGACGCGCTCGGATTCGTCTTCGTCCCGGGGACGCCGCGTTTTCTCTCCATCGATGTCGCGGCGGACTGGATCCGGACGCTGCCGCCGCTGATTTCGAAGGTGGGACTGTTTGTGGACGCTATCCCGGGGACGGTGCGCGACACCCTTCGGCGTGCGGGTTTGGAAACCGTCCAGTTCCACGGCGATGAATCCCCGGAGTACTGCCGGTCCTTTCGCGACGAATTTCGCGTACTCAAAGCCTTCCGGGTCCGGGGACCGGAGACCCTCGAGCGTCTGGCAGACTATGCCGACGCGGTGGATGCCTTCCTTCTCGACGCCTGGGTGCCGGGAGCCCATGGAGGTACTGGGGCGCGTTTTGACTGGGACCTCGCGGTAGCCGTCCGGAACGGAGTGCGCCCCCTGATCCTCGCCGGTGGTTTGAATCCGGACAATGTTGCGGACGCCGTGCAGCGGGTCCGCCCCTATGCCGTCGATGTCTCCAGCGGTGTGGAACGTTCTCCCGGCCGCAAGGATCCGGCGAAGGTTCGCGCGCTGATCGGTGCGGTGAATGGCGCGGTGGTTACGGGTCGTTGCCAGTAGTCGGCGCAGGTGGTTTTTGAGTTCACAAGGACGAGGCCACCGGCTCATACTGCCTTTTTGAGAGATTCGCGATTTGCCCGATGAAACATCTGCTGAGTTTGGAAGCCCTGTCGCGGGGTGACCTGGAGGCCATTTTGTCCCGGGTCTCCCACTTCAAACAGAACCGCACCACCCACGCCCGCCCGCTCACCGGGCAGACCTGGGCGCTGATTTTCAGCAAGTCGTCCACGCGTACCCGGGTGAGTTTTGAGGTGGGCCTTCGGGAACTGGGGGCCGAGGTTTTGTTCCTGAATGCGGGGGATATTCAGTTGGGGCGCGGTGAGCCCATCCGCGACACGGCCCGGGTGTTGGGACGGATGCTTCACGGGGCGGTGGTCCGGACCTTTGCCCAGCAGGATGTCGTCGATTTTGCCACGTTTGCGGCGATTCCGACCGTGAATGCGCTGACGGATGACGAGCATCCCTGCCAGATTCTTGCCGACATCTTTACCTACCAGGAATTGAGCGGTTTCTCGATCGAGGGCCGCCGGGTGACCTTCGTGGGGGATGCGGCCTGCAACGTTCCGGCGAGCTGGATTTTCGCGGCGGCGCGATTGGGATTTGAGCTGCGTCTCGCCGCGCCGGCCGGCTACCAGCCTACGGACGATTTCCTGCGCCGGGCAGGGGGCTCGCCGGGACCGGCCGAGGTGGCAGCCCCCGCGGACGCCACATACTGGTATTTTCCCACCGGAGCCCGGGTGATCCGGACGGCCGACTTGCCGTGGGCCGCCACCGATGCCGATCTGCTGTACACCGACGTCTGGGTCTCCATGGGCAAGGAAGCGGAGTCCGCCCGCCGGATCCAGGAACTGACGGGATACCAGATCAACGCGGCCCTGGTGGCCCGGGCGCGGCCCGAGGCGCTGGTGATGCACTGCCTGCCGGCGTACCGGGGCAAGGAGATCGATGAAGCGACGCTGGAGGCCCATGCCGCGACCATTTTCACCCAGGCGGAGAATCGCCTGCACACCCAGAAGGCAATTGTGGACTGGCTTCTCGCGTAAGAGCCGGTGCCCGCCCTTCTGACAACGCTCTCGACGCTCCCCACCTTCCGATTAGACTGCTTTTGCCATGTCCACTGTTCCCCTGGCGGCTCCCCCCGCACCCAAGAAGTTCAACCTGAGGCGCCCGGACGTCATGGAGGCGGTGTCCGCCCAAGTGGTCGCCCACTACCGGAGCGAACTGGTGGAGCGGCTCCGCGCCAATGGCGGCCGCATCAGCCATGATGGGCTGACCATCAAGTTGGCCAAGGAATTCGGCTTCTGCTACGGCGTCGAGCGCGCCATCGACCTCGCCTATGCGGCGCGCAAGGTGTTCCCAAGTCCGGCGCGGATCTTCCTGCTCGGGGAGATCATCCACAATCCGGAGGTCAATGATCAGATTCGCGGCATGGGCATCGTGAGCATTTCGCCCAAACCGACCGACGAGGAGTTGTCGCAGCTGCAGTTGTCCGGAATTGATGTCGTGCTGATTCCCGCCTTCGGGACCGAGGTGGCGACACGCCGCAAGCTGGAGGCCATCGGCTGCCAGATGGTGGACACCACCTGCGGCGACGTGATGAGCGTGTGGAAGCGGGTTCGCCAGTACAGCAAGGACGGGGTGACCAGCATCATCCACGGCAAGGCGAAGCACGAGGAGACCAAGGCCACCACTTCGCAGGCCACGGCCTATGGAACCGGACATTACCTGGTGGTGTTCGACCTGGTGGAGACCGACGATGTTTGCCGGTATATCCTGGAGGGCGGAAGCAAGGACGAGTTTCTGGCCAAGTTCAAGGGAGCCCATTCGCCGGGATTCGATCCGGAGATTCATTTACAGGCGGTTGGAGTGGCGAATCAGACGACCATGCTGCGCGGGGAAACCGAGGAGGTTCAGCGGCGCTTCCGTTCCGCGATGGAGCGAAAATTCGGAGCCGACCAGCTCGGTGAACACTTCCGCGTCTTCGACACCATCTGCGGCGCCACGCAGGACCGGCAGGACGCCCTGGAGAAGATGCTCAAGCAGCCCATGGATCTGCTGATTGTGGTGGGAGGTTACAACTCGTCGAACACCTCCCATCTGGCTGAAATGGGGGAAAAGGTGCTTCCCACCTACTTCATCAAGAACGCGGCCAAGATGGAGTCCGGCATGCTGATTCAGCACTGGAACCAGCACATCAATCAGGAGGTGGAAACCCGCGACTGGCTGCCGGTGAACGGGCAGGTCACCGTTGGCATTACTGCGGGTGCCAGCTGTCCCAATAACTTGATCGAGGACACCATCCGACGCTTGTTCGAGCTCCGTGGACTGGACGTGGCGAAAGTGTTGCAGAGTTAGGCCAGCGGCTGAAAACGTGGAGAGC
Organism: Verrucomicrobiota bacterium; assembly: GCA_039796255.1. GTDB lineage: Bacteria > Verrucomicrobiota > Verrucomicrobiia > Limisphaerales > UBA9464 > UBA9464. The sequence continues at coordinate 3,626 of JBDKKE010000373.1, forward strand.
CACCCTGACTGGATCAGGGCACAAAAAAGCCCCGGTTGATCACCGGGGCTTTTTTTGAGTCGCTCAGCGATCCGTCGCTCAGCTCTTCTGCCGCCGCAGGGCCATGGCCATTCCTCCGAAACCGAGGATTGCCAAGGCGATCACTTCGGGCTCAGGAACCACCGTCAATTGACCGCGGATCTCACCGCCGGGGAAAGCCGATGAGTGGATGTTCATGTAAACGTTACCGGCAAGCAGGGCAGATCCCGCAGCGCTCGAAAGGGTGACGTTGCCTGAGAAGAATCCAGAGTTCGCGTTGAACGGAAGGTGAATGGAAGCGAGGTCCACCAGAACCGGGCCATTTTCACCGGCGGCACCCAGATGAAGATGCGCGCCTCCGTAGGTTCCGGTCAGCGGAGCCCAACCGAAAATGCCGTAGGCGGCATTTACCGTCAGGACATTGGAGGCGTCGTCGTAACGAATGCCCACACCAACGGGACCACCGACTGCCGGTGATGTGTTGACGGGAACTTCATTTCCGCCATTGAGCCCGTTGAGATCCAGGGTGACGTCCCAAGTAGCAGCCTGTGCCACCGAGAGACAGCAACCTACCGCCACTGCGCTGATTAGATTTTTCATTGGCGAACTGAAGTCATTTCAACAGGGAGCACGGCAAAGTCAAAGACTTAATGCGCGAAATTGCAGATGGTTCCGCCGACGGGAGCTGAGTCAGAAATTCTTGGGGAAGACTCTACTTCGGCATCGTTAAATGTGGTGATATTTCTGATAAAAATCCCCGGTGAACTTTCCCAATATAAACCTCAGGGAGCGGGCGAGATTGAGCTGTGGAATGGCGCTCCGTTGGACTCATTGGGGAAGGTTCTCGGCCAGGAAACGAACGGCATTTCCGTGGAAAATGGACTCAATATCCGCCGCCGCGTAGCCCCGGGCAGACAGTAAGTCGGCGATCAATCCCAGGTCGGCGATGCTGTCGAGGTCCATGGGAGTTTGTTCGGTGCCAAACCCGCCATCCAGGTCGGAACCGATGGCCAGGTGACGGGCGCTGCCCGTGATCTGGCAGATGTGGTCCATGTGCTCAACAATCCGGGCAAGGCGCAGTTGAAAATCCTGGGGACGGGACTGCAGGTGGATCCATCCGTGCACCATCATGATGGCGTCAAAGGCCATGCCGATCACGGCGTCCCGTCGGGCCAATTCCCGGATTTGGTCGTCGTCAAACTGGCGATTCCAATGGGCAAGAGCCCGGCAATTGGAATGGCTGGCCCAAACCGGACCGTCCCAATGCCGCAGGGCATCCTCAAACGACTCATCGCTGAGATGGGTGGCGTCGAGGATGATTCCCAGGCGCCGCATTTCCCGAAGTAGGTCCCGTCCCCGCGGAGTCAGGGGGCCCAAGGCGTCGGTTCCCTGTCCGTAGATTCCCGGCCCATAGTGCACCGGGCCAAGCAACCGGAGTCCGTATCCAAAGGCGGTTTCGAGATGTTTCCAGCTGAGAATCGAATCCGCGCCCTCCAGGCTGAGAACATAACCGATGGGAAGGTGGGCGGTGTCGGCGTCCTCGGACTGGATCCAGCGCTCCGCGTGCTGGCGGACTTCGGTTCCGGTCCGCAATTGGCGGAGTTCCCCGACCCGTTCCATTTCCAGGTGCCAGGCGTGCTGGGCCTGGGTGAAGGCCCACGCCTGTTCGGGGCTCCGCCACCCGGGCATGCGGGAGAAGGGATCCACGTAACGCGCCAGCTGGGTGGCGACGCAAAGTCCGACGCGACCGCGGCGCATCTCCGGAAAGCACACCGTGCCGCGGGCCCGAAAAGGCTGGTCCTTCATGCCCAGTTCACTCCGGCGAATCCGCTCCAACGGCCATCGCAGGTCCCGGTTGAAATCGATCGCGTTGTAGGAGAGGTCGAGGTGGATATCCACCATGAGCCGGGGTTTCATGAACGGGATGGGAGGGATCCTGGTTGAGGCGTGTTAGATGGAAATCCGCCGGGCGCGGGCGGTGACCGGCCATCGCTCGGTGACCACGCCGTCGCGCACCACCAGGACCTCCGCGTGCAGGGCCACGGTCGGACAGATGTGCCGGGGAATTGCGTACAGGACGTCGCCAACGGCCATCGCGGGTGCCTGCGGGGATTCGATCACCAGGTGTTCCTCGCTGTGCGCGACGAAGGTGGCATCCTCCAGTCCCGGCAGGTACACGCGCGGGGGTGTCATTTCGGACGCCACGGCCTTGTGCCCGAGGTCCAGACAGAGGCGGTGGGGTGTGGGTTTGCTGATGACCCGGGTCAACAGAACGGCGGCGGGCAGGAAGTCGAGTTCGGGATTGTTCCGGGGCTGTCCGGAATCCCAGAGGACCGGGGTTCCTGCGCTGCACTCGACACCGGGGATTTGGGCAAAGAACGGCAGCGTGGGGGTGCCGCCGGCGACGATGCGCGGTACGGCGATGCCTGCCGCCAACAGTTGGTCCCGGAAGGCCCAGGCTGGGGCGACCGCCTCCATCCACGCTGTCTTCCGCTCCACCGCGTCGGGTTGGTGCAGGTGTCCGTCGTACAGGTGCAGACCCCCAAACCTCAGGGCAGGGGACTCCAAGATCCAGCGAACCAGATTCAGGGCATCCTTCCCCGGGGTGATGCCTGTCCGGTTCATGCCCACGTTGAGGTCCAGCAGGACCTCCACCACCTGGCCGTCGGCTTGGGCGGCGTCCGCCAGTGCGCGGATGGCCCCCGGATCATCGCCGGCCACCGAGAAGCGGGTTTGGGGGAACCGTCGCTGGAGCGTCAGCCAGCGGTCAATGTTGGGGCCGAGGACCTGATACGACATCAGGACATCCTCGCCATCCGCGTCCGCCACCATCTCCGCCTCGGCAATGGTGGCACATTTGAATTTGCGGATGCCGGCGGCGCGTTTGAGGGCGACGACCTGCGGCAGTTTGTGTGTCTTGACGTGCGGACGCAGCCGGTCCGCTCCCCCCGCGAGGGCGATCATTCGGCGAAGGTTCTCTTCAATCCGATCCGGATGGATCAGCAGGGACGGGGACGGAACGGCGCTCGCATCGCGCAGGCGAAACCAGTCGGTCATGGGGAAGGAGGGGGTTGCCGGGCGGGACGGGACAGGTGGCGGATTAGGCAGCCGCCAGGCCGTGGGAGTCGGCGGTGAGAAGGTGCAGGTCAGAATCCGGAAGGGCGCGGTGCATGGCCTGGGCGACCGCGTCCGGCCGGTCCAGGGTCAGGCAGATGATGGTGGATCCGCTGCCGCTGAGCCATCCGCCCAGGGCGCCGGCTTTTTCTCCGGCGCGGATCACCCGACTGAGCTGGGGGATGAGCGCCTCGCGATAGGGCTGATGAATCCGATCATCGAAACACCCGCGCAGGGCCTCCAGGTTTCCGCTGGCGAAGGCCGCCGTGATGACGGCCACCCGGGTCAGACAGTGAACGGTGTCCGCCTTGGAGAAGGACTCCGGCACCAATTTGCGGGCCATGGGGGTGCTGACCTCGAAGCGCGGGATGAGCGTTACGAACTGCGCCCGGCGGGCGACGGGAAACCGGATGGCCCGCGCCGTTCCAGAGACCATGGTGGCCGCGGTGAAGCCTCCGAAAATCGCGGGCGCCGCGTTGTCCGGATGGCCCTCCAGCGCGCTCACCAACTGAAACAACTGGTCGCGGTCGAGGGGGTCGCCACACAGCCGGTTCAAGGCGCCCACGCATCCCAAACGGGCGGTGACGCTGGAGCCGAGGCCCCGCGCGATGGGAACGTCCCCGGTGAGGGCGATGGAAAAACCGAAGGCCGGGACGCGGGCGGCGCGGAAGAATTTTCCGGCGGCCTCCGACAGCATCTGGGTGGCGGCAGCCCGGGAGGCGTCTGACATCGGCGAGATGAGCGAGACCCCGCGGGTGGGCGTGCGGGTGACGGTGGCCCGGTTGTAGAGGCGGAGGGCGAGTCCGAGGGTGTCGAATCCGGGGCCCAGATTGGCGGTGGTGCCCGGGACCCGCACGCTGGCGGAGGTGGGCATGGGGAGCGGGGGGGCGGAGCGAGTCGGGGCCATGAAAGGGGGCTATTGTTCGGATCGGGATCCGCGTCCAAGAATGTCGGCAACGGCCTGGCGCGGATTCTTTCCCTCGAACAGGGCAGCGTGGATCTCGGCGGTAATCGGGGCGGAGAGTCCCATGCGTCCGGCCAGGGCGTGGGCGCTGCGCGTGGTGGGATAGCCCTCAACCACGGAGGGGTTCTTGGCCAGCAGTTCTTCGGGGGATCCGCCCCGTCCCAGTGCCTCCCCAAAACTGCGGTTCCGGCTCAGTTTGCTGAAGCAGGTGACCGTCAGATCGCCCATGCCGCTCAGTCCCGCAAAGGTCTCGGCCCGGGCACCGCAGGCCACTCCCAGACGCGTCATTTCCGACAATCCGCGCGTGACCAGGGCGGCTTTGGAGTTGTCGCCGAAACCGAAGCCGTCGCAGGCGCCGGCGGCGATGGCGATGACATTCTTGAGGGCCCCTCCGAGTTCCACCCCGATGAGATCCTGGCTGCTGTAAACGCGGAAGGAAGGCCGGTGAAACAGGCCCTGAACCTGCAGGCCCAGATCCGCATCGGCACTGGCCGCCACCACCGCGGTGGGGGCTCCCCGCGCCACCTCGGCCGCCAGGGACGGACCGGAAAGCACGGCGACCCGGGCATGCGGCATGGTCTGGGAAAGGATACCGGACATCGTCAGTCCCGTGGCGTGTTCCAATCCCTTGGTGGTGCTGACCACAAATCCGTGGAAGCCCGCGAGGCGCGCCGTGATTTCACGGTAGGCCCGGGAAGGCACGGACAGGATCAACCCCTCGGCGTCCCGCATGGCGGACTCGAAGTCCGGCTGAAAGATCCAGTCCCCCGGAAGCGGGACGCCCGGGAGGTACCGCCGGTTTTCTCGGGCCTCGGCGGCGGCGGCGAGATGGGCGGCGTCATGTCCCCAGAGGGTGATCCGATGGGCGTTCTGATGGAGGACGAGCCCGAGGGCCGTTCCCCAGGCGCCGGCCCCAACAATGGTGATGTTCATGACGAAGGGGGTTTCGACGAGTCAGGGGGAGGGGATCCTCCGTCCGCACGCGGGGTGCCGAGGCGGGACTCCGTTCCGGTCCTCAGGCGCTGAATATTGGCGCGATGCCTCCAGATGACCAGCAAACCAATGACCGTGGTGAGTGAACAGATGGGCCAGGGGTAACCGGTCAGCGCCGTCGCGAAGGGAAGCACGGTGGCGGCGATCAGACTTCCCAGAGACACGTAGCGGGTGATGGCGATGATCAGGATCCAGGTGGCCAGGGTGATCAGAAACGCTGGGGGAACCAGCGCCGCCAGGACCCCTCCCGATGTGGCCACCCCCTTGCCCCCTTTGAAGTTCAGCCAGAAGGTGTAGGTGTGTCCGAGGATGGCGCCGATGCCGGCGACGAGGGGGAGGTACAGGTGGGCTTCCTCCGGACTGACCCAGGAGGCCAGCATGCGGGGGGCCAGCAGGACGGCGGCGGCTCCCTTGAGGGCATCCATCACCAGCACAAATATTCCCGCGGGTTTGCCCAGCACCCGCAGCACGTTGGTGGCCCCAATGTTGCCGGAGCCGTGAGCCCGGATGTCCACGCCCTTGAAGCGCGCCACCAGGAATCCGGTCGGAATGGATCCAATCAGATAGGCCAAGAGCGCGGTGAGCAGATAGCCAGACGCAGCCACGGGCGGGTTTTAGGGGCAGGGCCGGGGGGTCGCCAAGGAAGGACTTTGGGGAAAGAGGGGGAGGGGCAGGGCGAGGGCGGGGGCTTTGGGGGCGATTACTGGCCTTCGGCCGTCGCCTGGTCCCGGTCCCGCGCCCCCGCCCCGCCCCGGCTCACGGCAATTTCAATGAATCGCGGGCGGGGTCGAATCGGGGGTCGTTCTTGTAGAGGTCGCGGAGGTTGCGGGACTTGGGATCCTTGGCCATCCGCGCGTCGTTCAATTGAATGGCGGTGGACAGATTGGACTGCGCTTCCGCGGCCTTGTTCTGCGCGGCCTGAATGGCCGAGAGATCAAACCAGGCTTCCGGGCTGTCGGGTGATTTCCGGGCGAAGCGGTTCAGGGCGTCCTCCATTTTGTCGATTCGATTGATGGTCTGATACGCCTGCGCCAGGGAAATCAGGGTCCGGGTGTCGCTGGCGGGATTGGTCAGAAGTTCCTCCAGTACGGACATGGCCGCGTTGCTGCGGTTGCCCTGGAAATGGGACGAGGCGAGTTGGAAGCCCAGGTCGGCGTTGGTGGGTTGAAGCCGGAACCGACGCTCGATGCTCTGCATTTCCGTCGGATTGAGGGCCGGCGGCGGTTTGGAATCCTTGAGGCCCCGGAGTTGGAGCACCAATTCGCCGACGCCGGCATTCTCCGGGTCAAAGGTCGCGCAGGTTTCCGCCACCCGCAGGGCGTCGTCATAACGTCCCATTCCGGCCAGCAGGGAGGCGTAGTTGAAGACGGTTTCGGGGCTGTACGGACAGAAGGCAAACGCCTGTTTGAGGGCGAATTCGGCCTCCTTGATGTAACGCTGCTGCATTTCGGGCTTGTCGGTGGGCTGTTGGGCGCGCCAGCCAAAGATGCTCTTTCCCTGCGCGTTCCGGAGCTTGCTGAAGGCCTTCTGCGCCTGCTTGTCGCGAACGAACTGGGTGTCTCCCTTGAATCCGGTCAGGTCGCGACGGCGATAGGTCCGTAGGGCAAAGTCCGCAACCTCGGCCGTCGGCGTGTCGTAGGTGATCCAGTCGCCGATGAAGCGCTTGGCATACTGGCTCCAAAACTGATGGTTCTCGGCGATCATCTCGGGGGTGAGGTCCTCCAGGGGATTCCGCTCAACCTTCATGATGATCCCGAAGGGCACCAGATGCGGGTACATCCACTTCAGCGGAAAGCTCTCCTCCACGTAGAACTCGTGATCCGGATTCTTGTCGAAGATGATCTTGGTCAGGAGTCCGTTGATGGCCATGACCGCCACCTGGCCGGTCACCGAGACCCGGCCGTCGGGCAGCATGTTGACCATTTCACCCGGATCCAGTTGACGCGCCTGATAGCGGCGGGCGGCATCAGCCGTGTACTCCTGAAAGCACCGGGAGGCCTCCTCGACGGTGGGAATCTGGATTTCCAGGTCGGGATAGAGCCCGCCCTGGCTGATGGCGACCAGTCCCGGATATCCCGCCTCCAGCAGTTCGCGGTTGAGGCGGATGCGATTGAAGGTCGACGGGTTCTGCTGGGCGAAGCGCAGTAGCCGCGGGCTCAGGGTCACGCCGGCAAAGCGTCCCGGGGCGTCGTAGAGCGAGTCTCCCTGGATCAGTCGGTTCAGGGCTGAGGACAACTCCCCTGGATTCTCCAGGGCGGCGGAGCCGAGTTTCTCGCGGAGATAGGTGGAGAGCGGGTCGGATCCGGACTTCAGGCGGTTCTGAAGGGGCGCAAAATCGGTGAAATCGGTGGCCCGGAACAGGGAGCTTCCCGCCCGGCGCTCCTTCTCGATGCGGGCGCCCAGATCCGTAAAGAAGCGATCCAGTGGCGAGGTGATGCGGGACATGAAGTTGGTGCGACCCCGTGAGGCCGACCGGGGGTCGTTCAGCATGCCCTGGAAGAAGGGCAGATCCCGCTGGGCACTGCGGTTGTAGTGGGCGCGGATGTAGTCCAGGTAGGTGTTATCGGCGAGCGCGTTCTGGGTGATGATGTAGACGTCGCGGCGGTCGAACTTCGGATTCAGCCGGTCCTCCGGCGGGGTGAAGCTTTCCGCGAAGATCATGTAGGTGGGCGCAAAACGGCCGGGATCCGTGCCGCCAAACAGCACGGTGTCCCGCGCCATCGACGGATACACCGGTTCGCCGGACGCCTTCTTCGGAGCCGGCGCGACCCGCGTGTCCATGCCCGGCTCGAACATGTCGTGTCCGAACCAATAGCCGTAATAGTGGTGCCACTGCTCGTTGTCGCCCCAGTGGGACATGGCGGAGTCAAACGGGATCAGGGCAAACAGGCACAGGAAGGGCGTCAGTCCGGCTCGCACACGCTGCAGGAGAATGAGTCCCAGGAAGACTGCCGACAGCCCCAGACTCAACAGCGTCGCCATGCGCAGCAGGGTGAAGAGCGTGTCATTGAAGGTGGCGACGACCTCGTACAGGTTGAAGGCGATGGCCACTGCTGCGCCCACCAGCAGCGGAAACCGGTAGCGCTCGTATTGGGTCAGGATCAGGGCCCCGATCAGCGACAGTCCGTAGCCTACACCCACGGCGATGATGACGTGGGAGGTGGTGAAAAACACCTTCACCAGATCGCGGCTCTGCTTGTCCACGCTCGGATTCAGCAGCCACAGAAGGAGGCCGGCGAGGCAGACGTAAATCGCGGTAAGACCAATGATCCAGCCGCGCTCCCGCCGCTGCATGCGGGCGAGGAAGGCGAAGGGCACGAGGCCGATGAGCAGATTCGCCCAGTTGAATTCCTCCTGGGCCCCCTCGGCATACATGAACAACTGGCGCACCAGCAGAACCGGGTCGCTGGTGGGCGTCGTTTTCTCGTACTGTCCGCGGGTGAAGGCGTGCATGAAACCCTCCCAGGTCCGGGGATAGCCCCAGTTCATGGGCGGGTTGGTCATCGAGGCGACGGGCATGTACAGGTACACCAGCGCGCCCGCCACCCAGCAGAGTCCGCAGAGAACGGCGATGTGGAGTCGGTCACCCAGTCCACCGGTGAGCACCGCCAGCCATACCGTGGCGATGGCGGAACCCAGGCCCACCATATTGAAGATGATCAGCAGGGAGGGATTCTGGGTGAAGGTCTGCAGTTTTCCCGAGAGATGCCCCAAGAGGCCGAGTACCCAGAACAGCGTGTTTCCCAGGAACATGTCCCGGCCCAGCTTGCGATCTCCCATCGCCACCAGCACCTCGATGCCCATGGCCGCGACAATCAGCGTCTGGTGGTTGGCAAAGCAGAGCCCGAAGATCAGGAATGCCGCATAGAGGTACCCTCTCTGGATGGGCGCATAGCTCCAGCGCATCAGATAGACCAGGGTCAGGGTCAGGGTCAGGACCGCCAGGGTGTACACCTCCACGATCACCGCCTGACTCCAGATGAAGCCGTTGAAGCCGATGAGCAGTCCGCTGACCAGTCCGGACACGAAGCACTGCGGATTCTCCCATTTCCGTGAGAGGTCCTTGAACAGGTCGATGCTCTCCAGGATGAGGCTGCTTCCGCGGGAGACCATCAGTCCAATGATGCCTGCCGAGAAGGCGGCGGCGACCGCCGAGGAGACCGCGACCCGCCAGGCCATGCTGGAGAAGGGAAGGATCTTGGTGAAAGCCCAGGAGTAGATCGTCCACAGCGGATAGCCCGGCGGATGCGGCACCCCCGCGTACATCGAGCCGACGGCCAGTTCGCCGGAGTCCTCCAGGGTCAGGTCTGGGGCAATGGTGAACAGGTAGGTGATCAGCATCACCGTGGTGACCACCACCAGGGTGAGCCAGTCGACGGGGCGAAAGAAGTTCCGCACGGCCAGGCCCTCCTCGGGAACCGACGGGGGCGGTATCGAGAGAGCGGTGGTGGCGGGGGACGACTTCCGGACGGGTAAGGAAGTTGCCGCCGAAGCGGAGACGGAGGACGACGGTTTCGATTGCGCCATGGGAGCGAAAGGCAGGGGAGGGGACGGAATGAAATGGAACGACGGGACGTTGCGGACTCAGTTCAGCCCACCCAGAGAACCGTTAGTGGACGGGCCCTGCGTGGTGTTTGTCCACGCAAAACCGGTCATGGGCAGGGAGTTCTGGGAGCTCTGTGCCGCCGACGAATTCAGGGCTGCGAAGAGCGGGCTATTGGTGCCCGTCAGGACCGGACCTGACTGGGCAGAGGGATGGACGAGAATGGAGCCCACGATGACGGCGGTCCCCAGGGCGGGCATCATCCAGGCGAGTCCCCGGGCCACCCGGGTCACCTCGGGCAGCGGGCGGCGGCCGGGAAACAGACGGGCTTTCAATTCCGGGTCCGGTCTACGCGGGGTCCAGGAGGCCAGGTGATGTTCCAAGGGATCGATCGAGTTCATGGACGTCGGAGGGATTCGTTTCGCGGAGGCAGGACCGTAGTTTGTTCATTCCATAACGATAACGGCCTGCGGCGGTATGGGGGGAAAGGGCAAGAAGACTGCCAATCTCTTCAAAGGTGTGACCGTGCCAGATCTTCAGCACAATGACCTCCCGCTGGTCGGCAGGAAGTCCCTGGAGGCAGCGTATGGCGGCGCGTTCCTCGGGAGTTTCCCCGGGCGAGGCTTCGAACCATCGGGTGGACTCGAATTCCCGCGTCAGGCGACGCAGGAAGGATCGCCGATAGTTCAAGGCCCGGTTGCGGACGGCGCGGACGAGGTAGTGGTCGGGTTTCTCCGGGATGTCGTTCAGGGCCAGAAGGGCGGTGAAGACTTCGTGCAGCACATCCTCCGCTTCGGCGTGGCTCAGGCCCAGGGTTCGACCGTAGAGAATCAGCCGGGCGGCCGACGCCTCGTACAGCGTCGCGCACCATCCTTCGTTGATGCCTCCCTCGTTCACGGTTTCGAATTAGGAGACACTGCCAGTGCGTAATTTGTATGTCTTCGGGGAAAAATCTTCGGAGGGATCTCTGCTTCCCGCGCCGATTCCGGGTCCTACCACCCCCAATTCCGGCCCACGCCGAATCCGCAGGCCAGTCCGGTCAGCAGCGCCAGCACCACGGGATTGGCCAACGGATTGGGCCACCAGCGCCCGGTTCGCCAGCCCCATCCGAATCGGACGGCCAGTCCCCCCACGAGGGGAAGGGCGAGCACCACCAGCGCATTGAGGTGGAAGGCTTCCCGGAACTGGCCGTTGAGCAGGGCGTGGACGGCGCGGGTGGCGCCGCATCCCGGGCATTGGAGTCCGGTCGTCTGGAACAGCCAACAGCGGGGGAAGAACGCCTGTCCCGAGGGCTCCACCCGCCAGAGAACTCCCAGGGCGATCACCCCGGCCGCCGCGACGATCCATGCCCAGAGTGGGATGGACTGGGGCGGTGCGGGTAAGGTGGGTGGTGTTCCCGATCCCTCCCTCGGATTGGGAATCGCGGGGGTCACGAATCAGCGAAAGGCGCCCTTGATCTCCGGCTTGTTGAGAGTCACCAGCGCCCAGATGCCCACCGGAAGCCCCAGCAGGCAGCAGCAGCCGGAGCAGGGAAGCATGATGAGGATGGCGGCGGTCATCGCCAGACCCCAGCTCTGCAGCCGGAGCATCTTCACTGCCCCCACGATGACCAGAGCGTTGATGCCCACCCCCAACACCGACTGGAAGATTTCCGACACGCCGATCCCGGCCGCCCGCGACTGCTCGAGTACACTGCGAATGGAACCATCGAGCGGAAATCCGGCGTTCAACACGGCGTCGATCCAAAAGCTCTTCAGGAAAAGTCCGGCCACGGACAGGACCGCGCCAATGCCGGCCAGGACCAGGATGAGGATGGCGGGTACCTTGAGCTGGCTGGCGGCCCGCTGGGGATCGGCGACGACGCCGGCGAATCCACTGTTTCCCCCTCCGGAAATGGCCGGCGCTCCCGGCGCGGAAGGCGTGGGCGCCGTCAGCAGATCGCCAAACTCCGGATGCTGCTCCATCGGCTTCCATGCCGGATCTCCTTCTTTCTGCAGCAGTGAGTAGCGGTTCAACCGCCCTTCTTGGATCCATTGCCGGACCTGCTCGGCTGTGACGGGGCCGTACTCCTTCTGATCCGCACCTTTGACGCGATACATATGACGATGGGCTGGGGCGATGGGTTGCGTGATTGCGGGAGATAAATATCCGTTGTCGGGGCCGTCGGCGAGAGATTAAGCGGGCTTCGAAACGGGCCGCAGATCCCGGTACCGGTACTGACTCGCCACGATGACGAACACCACCGTCACCGCAAAGGTTATCAGCGCATACAGTAGAAAGCGCCCGGGGGTCACCGAGGAATCGTGACCGGCGCCGCCCCCAAACTTCGTGATGAGCGCGACCAATCCATTGCCGGCGGCAACGGTCAACAGCCAGAAGCTCATGATGGTGCTCTTCATGGTGGGCGCCGCCTGGGTGTAGGCGAACTCGAGTCCGGTGGTGGACACCAGGACCTCCGCCGTGGTGAGGATCAGATACGGCAGCGTCTGCCAGAGCACGCTCATCTGCGCGCCTGCAGCCAGTTGCTGCTGGATCCACGCGACCACCAGGTACGAAGAACCCGCCACCAGCATTCCCAGACCGATGCGGCGGAGTGGGGTGATGAAGCGTCCCCCGAGCGGATACACCACGCCGGTCAGCAGCGGGACCAGGATCATGACGAACGCCGGATTGAGCGACTGCATCTCCTCGCCACCGATCACGTAACCCTCGGAGATCCGCCAGGGAATCATTTGCTTCGCCTGCAGAATCCAGGTGGAGGAATGCTGGTCAAACATCGCCCAGAACGGGGGAATGAGAATGAAGATGCTCAGCACTGGAAGCACCGACTGGGCGGCGCTGATCTCTGTCGCGGAGAAGCGGCCCGCCGCTCCCTGCCAAAAGTCCTGTCCGGTCCGGCGTTGCCGCCACGCCTCCAGAAACACGGGAATGAATCCGGCGGTGCGCGTCTCGCGATTCGGTGGCACCTGCACGTACTGCGGAGTGCCGATCCAGAAGATCAGCGTGGCGATGGCCATCAGGATGCCCGGCACACCGAAGGCCCATCCGTAGCCGTATTTCCTGGCAAGGAAGGGAATGATCAGGAAGGAGAAAAAGGATCCGAAGTTGATGGAAAAATAGAAGGCCGCGTAGGCCTTCTGGTAGAGCCGCGATTCACCGGGTGGAAACTGGTCGCCCATGAACGCCGACACACAGGGTTTGATGCCCCCGGCCCCGAAGGCGATCAGCGCCAGACCCGACCCCAGCATGGCGATACGGATAGGCACGCTGGACGTCAGATCGCTCATCGCCAACACCCCGTGGCCCGCGCAGTAGAACAGGGAGATCCAGAGGATGGTGCGGTAGCGTCCCCAGTACCGATCCGAAACATAGGCGCCCAACAACGGCATGAAGTAGCCCGCCATGATGAACAGGTGGATCCACAGGGTCGCGGTGTCTGAAGTCTGTCCCAAACCGCCCTTCATCACTTCCTTGGTGATGTAGCCGGCGAGGATCCCCTTCATTCCGTAGAAGCTGAACCGCTCGCAGGCCTCGTTCCCAATGATGTACTTGATCTGCGACGGCCAGCGCGCGGCGGGGGCCGGTTTTCCGTTGGAAGACGGCGCCGAGGGAGAGGACGTGGAAGAACTCACGTCCGAGCCAGTAACGCGGAGCGGTCTCCCAACGCAAGCCCGAGGAATGGAGAACCACCGGGGGATTCACCACCGAGGCACGGAGGCATAGAGAAACAGGGGCAACATCCGTTTAAGGACCCAACACGGAGCAAGCGCCTGCGCCGATCGTTTGGATCCAGAGTCGCGGAGAGTCTCCGTGCCGTCGTGAATGGCCCCACCCTCGCGGATCAAGGAGTCGCGGGCAGCAACCCGCGATTGGAATCATCGGCGGGGTTGTCGGGACGCGGATAGTCCCGCCACAGCCAGCGCAGCATTTCGGGCATCATGGCGCCTCCCTGCCGGTTGGAGTGCGTCCCGATGCCCCAGCAGTAATTGACGTCGTAACCCTTCACGGTCAGCGCCTCGACCATCTTGCGGTTCTGCGTGTGCCAGTCCCATTTCGCATCGTAGCTGCCGTCGCGGCGGTTGCCCCGGTTATCGTTGAGGCCGTCCTGCAGGAAGATGCGGATGGGCTTCTTCTCGGAGTTGCGCACCAGGTCCGGATACACATGGCCGCCCCGGATGTTGGTGAAGCTGCCGATGGTGCTGATGACTTTGCGGAATTGGTCCGGACGCTGCCACGCCACGGTAAACGCGCAGATGGCGCCCGAACTGGCGCCGGCGATGGCCCGGTCGTCCGGGTTGTCCGACAGGTGGTAGTCCTTTCTGAGCGCCGGAATCAGTTCGTCCACCACCAGGGTCGCGTAACGGTCATTCAGTTCATTGTATTCGGTGGCCCGGTTGTTGATCCGGTCACCCCAGTCCGCGGACGAGGACTCCTTCTGTTCCGGTGTGTGTCCGGGATTGACGAAGACGGCGAGGGTCACCGGCACTTCGCGGCGGTGGATCAGGTTGTCCAGGACGTTGGGAATGCGGTACTCGCCCTCCGGTCCGACGAAGGCGTGGCCATCCTGAAACACCATGAGCGCCGCCGGTTTTTTCGGATCGTACTGCGCCGGCACATAGATCCAGTAATTGCGGGTGGTGTTGGTGAACACCTGGCTGGCCAGCGTGAGCGGCCCGATCACCTTCCCCTTGGGCACCCCTTCCTGCGGCAGGGAGTCGGGACCGAGTCGGTAAACCTCATCGGTAGGCGCCCCAAGCGACGGGGCCACTCCCAGGGCGATTGCCGTCCAGACCGCGAAGATTCGGACGGCGAACGGGCAGGCCAGGAAGCTGGAAATGCGCGACATGATCCCGAATCGTGCCGCTGATCCTCCGGTCGCGTCCAGCCTTCACCCCGTGCCCATGCTCCGTGGTGCTAACGCAGGCGGACGGCCCGGTAGAACCGCATCGGCGTACCCGCGGCTCCGGTATCGCGGGCGAAACCGGCGTCCTCCCCGGTGGAGAAGGTTCCCACCGTGGACCATTGCCTGAGGTCGGAACTGACCTGCAGTTCATACTCCGCACCTGGCTGCTGGAGCCCGGTCTGCAGGCAGACCTGGTGCGAACCATCGTGCAGCCGGTCCACGCCCACCAAACGGTCCGCCGGCGCCTCCGGTCCGGTCGCGGCATCGCGGACCGGAATGCTTTGCCCGTCAAATGAGGCGTGTCCGGTCCAACCGGAATCTGCCGTCACGCCGGAAAGCACATAGCTGACCACGAGGGCGTCGCCGGCAAAGAACGGACCCCACCGCACGCTGGGGTTTCCGGCCAAGGCGACGCCGCCGGCAGTGATTTCAGAGACGGCAGCCGAAGCCGGCAGGTGTTCCTCGATCGCAAACGCGCGCGTCCCCGGTGCCGCCGTCACCCGCAAGGTTACCCGCAAAGTTCCGTCTGCCTGGGGCACCACGTCGCGGAGTGCGACTCCCGCCAGTGCCGCCGCGGAGGCGGCGCGGCTTTGATTGGGAATCGGATCATTGCCGTTGACCCAGCAGAAGGGCGGCAATCCGGCTGACGGATCGTACCAGTAACGTTCCCCTCCCTTCCACAGCCCCGCGGCGCGCGTGACGAAGTCCATTGGGATTGGATTCGGCCCGTCGGGCCAGGGCTGGCCGCGTCTCCAGGCGGCCGCATACGACGTCAACTCGCCTGCGTTGATCGTGTCATCGGCCGGTTCCCGGTCTGCGGGGTGCCTTGAACTCCCGCGCAGTTCGCGTTCCCCGCTGATTGGCGACGATTTGCCATCCGCCACGCCTACGCCGTCGAACCACGCCAACTCCACCACCAGATTAGGCACCACCTCGTAGGTCAGGGTCCGCGGTTGATGATCGAAGAACGGACCGAACTTCACCTTGCCCGTGATCGGATCAAACACGCCGTCGTGGCTGATGGAGATCACGGTCCAGAAGGGTCCGGGAAATCCAGGAATTCCCGGGGCCGGCAGCGCAAAGGGCGGCTGTTCCTCGACCACATAGGCGGCGACCTCTGCTTCCGGCCGCGCCACCAGATGCACTGTGAACGGCCGATTGGCCTCGTAGCGGTCCGGCAGGTCGCGAGTGACAAATGAACCGGGGTTGGGATCCGGGAGCACGGTGATGCTGCGCAGGGGCGAGGTCACCACCGTGCCGTCTTCCCGCACGGCGCGGACGCTCAGTAAATGGGGGCCGACCCCGGCATTGTTCCACACCAACTGATGCGGAATCACCGCCCCCGGCGCCAGCCGGCAGGTCAGGCAGGAGAACTCCGATTTTCCTATCGGTACCTCCCCGTCAAAGAACTCGACCACCCACAGAAGTCCCGTCGGATCCACGGCCTGAACCTCGAGCAGAATCGGTGTTCCGAGCGGAAACTCCGCACCCTCCGGTGGAGTGATCCAGGCGATCTCCGCCCCACTCGTTCCTGCCAACACCGTCACCGGCGGCGAGACCACGGACGGATCCAACAGGTCGACCACCACCAGTTCATGGGGCCCTGCCTTCAGTCGGATGGAAAACTCGTGACGCACCTCCTCGTCCACGTCGGGCGGACGGATAAAGACGAGGCGCGACTCGTCGGCGATCTGGCCGTCCACCAGCAGGGCCACATCGGTGATGCCGCCCACGCGACCGACTCCGACCGCCACCACCGCGAGGTCCTGGTTCGCGGGAACTTGGGCGCCATTCGCAGGAGACCGGATGCTGAGGCGCGGCCCGCCCGGCTGTTCCGTGACCCGGATTTTCACCGGAGCGGATTCGATCCGTCGGTTCGGACCAAACTGTCCGACGGCCGTCAATGCATAGGTTCCCGCAACCGCGGGCGTCCATTCGATCTGATTGTGCAACGGTGTGCCCGGAGGGAAGATGCCGTCCACCACGCACAGGAAGCAGTTCTCCCCGATCTTTTCCCCATTGGCGAAGAACTCCACGGTGCTGACCAGGGACTGCGGTTCTTGTCCAATGGTGTCGATCGTGATCCGCTGGCCGACGGGAAACACCGCGCCCTCCGGCGGAGTCACAATGACCAGGGAACCGGACGTCGTTTCGCTGACGATGATGATCACCGGATCGGACTCCAGCATCAGGTTTGGCCCGACCACCGTCCGGGCCGTGAGCACGTGCGTTCCCAAGGAGGCATTGTTCCATTCGAACCGAGCAGAGAAGGCGCGCCCCGGCGGGGCCGCCGGACAGTCACAAACATCACAGCAGTAATTCACCGTCCCGATCACCTTTCCATCGGCGACAAACTGGATGGACTCCACCCCAGCGTCGGGCCGTGCCGCCGTCGCTGCGAGGGGGATCACCCCGCCGAACGGAAACTGCGCTCCCGAGGTGGGTTCGCTCAGGACAATGAACGGCAGGTCGAAGTTGGCGTCTTCAATGATCACCTCGGCTTCGCGCGGTACCCCGATCACGTAGTGGATGGGGAGTATCGGAAGATCCGTGAATCCGATGGCCAGGAACGGAGGTTCAATCAGTCGCAGGCGCACGGTCTCCTCTCCTTCGGCGAGGGTGTCGGCATTGGCGGCGAAACTGAAGGGGGTCTCGGTAGCGCCCGGCGCAAAAGTCACCGGGAGAAAGAGGCCGAACAGAGGGAGATCCATGATCTGCTCATTGCCGTGGACGATCACCTCGGGATGCCAGCGATAGTCGACATCCCGTGTCGCGGTGCCGCTGACCTCGACGAATACGGTCAGGGGCAGCAAGAGACTGTCCCCACCCGTTCGGGTCAGGACGAAGCTGCCGGTCCGGCTCTTCAGGTCACCCTGTTCGTATGCCGGACTCTTGCCGCGAGTCAGGGTCACTACGGGCAGGGAAGGAGTCCCACCGCCAACCCGCACCGGAACTGGGGACGACCGGATCTCCGTTCCCTGGGCTTCCTGCGCCTGGGCCGCCAATTCATACGGCCCTGCCTGCGCGGCATCGGTCACGGTCCAGAACACGGTGTGAACCCGAAGGCGTCCGGGGATGTCCACGTCGTCGGTCATGATCTCCGAGACGGCGATGAGTTGGCCATTGGCGAGAAACTCCACCCGGCGGATCGAGGCCCGGGGATCCACGGCGATCGCCTGAATTCCATTCGGAACCCCCAGCGGAAGAACGTCCCCGGCCACCGGAGCAATCAGGATGATCTCCGCCTCGTTCGGATTCCGCCGGTCCACGACCTCCACTTTCGCCCGATCGGGAGGACCGGCGAGATAGGGCGGCTTCGCCCCCACTACGGCCGGAATCGGTGGTGTGTACACCTGGAGGTAAACGCTCTCCAACACCGGCTCCACCACGGTCAGCAATCCGTCGAATGCTGCCACGACCGCCAGGGTTACCGATGACTGGCCCCCGGGAATCGTCACGTGATCCGCGGTGACTTCCTGGTCCGGCGCTGCGCAGTCATCGCAGGGATTGAGGACCAGGTGATAGTCCACGCCCCGGATGGCCTCTCCGGACATTCCGAAGTTCACCGTCAGGGGATGGGACAGATCGCCGGTCCGATGCACCACGAACTCCCCGCGATTGAAGCGGTCACCTTCCAGGGCGTACGGCCGGCTGGTCTCCACGGTGACCACCGGGATGGGAAAAATCCCCGGGCCATCGTGGAGCAGCAACCGCACCTGACCCGCACCGGATACCGTCCGGTAAAGCAGAACCCCCGGCAGTGTGGGCGGATGAATGATGAACAATTCCACCGTCTCGTCCCCTTCCTTCAAATTGTCCGCAAACCCCGCCAAATAGAGATGCACCTCGTCCTGACCGACGGGGATCTGCACCTCGGTCGGGGCCGGACCGAAGTCCACGCCCGCCGTGGCCGTTCCCTGCCATTGAAGGAAGACGGTCAGTGGCAGAACGTTGTCTCCCGAGCGGCGCAGGATGACCTCTGCCATGTCGGCGTTGGCGGCTTTGCCCTCGGTGAATTCTCCGTCGACCACGGTAAGGCTGACCTCCGGCACGTCGGGTCCGGAACTCACCTGAATGACTCGCGCGTCCGCGGATTCCACCACCGTGCCCTCAGCGAGAATCGTGCGGACCGTGAGGCGGTGGATTCCGATGCTGGCCGTGGTCCAGAGGAACTCGTGGTCCACCGGCGTACCGGGCGGAGGCGGTTGGATGAAGTTGACTACCGAGTCGCCAATCTTCTTGCCGTTGGACAGAAACTCGAGATGGGAGACGAAGTCCGTTGCGGAGGTGGTCAGGACCCGAAGGGGAATGGCCTCTCCGGGCGCAAACACCTGCCCCTCATCGGGCGCCTGGAACCGGAACAGCGGTTCGTCATCCACGATCAAACCCTTCGCCTGGCTGCGGTGGGGATCCACCCGGTAGGGTTCCAACGGTCCCATGGTGGGGGACGGATCCAGCTGACACACCACTCCCTCGTCCCCCTCGCTCAGAGAATCGTCGAGCGGACGCAGGGGCAGGTCCACGGAAGACTGTCCGGCGGGCAGGGAAATGGAGAATGGGGGCGGTTGGAAATCAACGCCGACAATGGCCTCCCCCTCGGTGTGCAGGAATACCTGGAGGTCTCGCGAGAGCGCCCCTTCCCGATGAATCCGGAACAGCAAAGTCGCCGGCGCCTGGCCGGGTTCTCCAGTTCTTTCCTGGACCTGGGAGTCCACGGATTCCACCCACACGATGGGCGTAGCCAGATCGTGGACGACGCGAATGGTGCGGACAGCTGTGACGACCCCCTGGCCGGCGCGGGAGGCTGCCCTCGCCTGGAGCGCCTGGGTCCCCACCGGGGGATTGGTCCAGTTCAGCGCGTGGGTTCGCGGACGCCCAGGAATTTCGACATCTCGGGTCAGGATTTCCGAGATGCCAATGGACCGGTCATTCGCAAAAAACTCCACCCGCCGGATCTCCCCGTCCGGGTCCACTGCCGTCACCTCGATCGGCACCACTCCCGGGGTGCTCCAGTCGGTTCCCTCGGTCGGAGAATTCAGGGTTAGGTGCGCCTGTTGGGCACGAAGGACGGCGACGTGCACGGGGCTCGAGGACACCACGACTCCGTCCCCGCGCCGGGCCCGGGCTTCCACGGTGTATTTGCCGGCCAATGGTCTCTCCCAAACGACCCGGTGCGTGAGCGTCACGCCGATCGGTGGCAGGATGCAGGGGCCCAGCGGGCAGATCGGCGGATTCGGGCAGGGCGGACAGAAATCGATGCGGGAGGTGCCGATCAGTTCCCCATTGGCGGTAAACTCGACGACGTCCAGGATTCCGTGCGGATCCATGGCGACGGCCATCAATTCCACGGCATCGGGGTCCTTAATTTCAGCTCCGTCGGCGGGAGCGGTGATGACCAGGGTAATCCTCGGCGGGAAAGGATCGACCGGATTGGCCTGGGCGAAGACCTGCGGCTCCAGGCCCCACAGGGCGGCCAGCCAGCTGAGGAGGAAAATGGGGAACGATTTCATGGTTACAAATTCAGGAGCTATTCGGGAATGACGGCAAAGTTCTCCCCGGATTCCAGGCGTTGGCGCAGGGCCTTGGACTGGACCGGGGCTGCGTGCCCGTCGGCAAAAAGGGAATTCGAGGCGCGCCCGTGGCGTTCGGGATCAATGTCCGCCAGCACATGCGCCCAGCCAAAGATCCAGGTGTCCGGATGCGTGTGATCGTCAAAGGCGGGAACCGGGGTCCGGTCCTCGGTGGCGGGCGGAAATACCACCCCCAGATTGGAGACCTCGAACGCCAGAAAGGTTTCCGAGGGCCGGCGATACAAGGCGAGCCGCAGACTGGACGGATTGATCACCAGCGGCTGTCCGTCGGGTCCGAGCGCCCCGGGTGCGGCGGCCTCCGGTCCGGGGGGACTCGCCTCCCGTGCGGTGTATTGATTGCGGACGTAGCTGGTCCGGCGCCACTTCCGGCGGGCTTCCCCGAAGGCGTCCCCAGGACAGATCCGCACCCCGTCCACCGATCCCAACTGCGGGACCACCGAATAGACCCAGGCCGGGGCATCGTCTCCCTGGGGGTCGGGCGGCAATCGCCCGGCGGAATCACTTTCGGCGTACATCTGCAATCCCAGACCCAACTGGCGCAAACTCGACACGCAATGCACGGCCCGCGCCCGGGCCCGGGCTTGCCCGACCGCGGGCAACAGCATCGCCGCGAGAGTGCCGATCACCGCCGTCACCACCAGCATCTCCACCAGGGTGAACCCCGCCCGCATTCGGCGTGATCCCGGGTGTTCCAGGGAGGGGGTGGGTGTCTTCATGACCGAATGGATCCAGAACCTCCGGTTCAGGGCAGGTTGATGAGAGCAATCTGAGGGTGGCCGGTCCCGGGCTCCGGCGCAACCCAGACCGAGCCGCCGCCGATCATCACCCCGTCCGCCGTGCAGTGCAGGTGTTGCGCCGGACACTTGAGGATCTCGCCGGCCACCGATTCGGTAAACACCCGCTCAAACAGGGAAAGCAGGGCGGTCGGCTCGCGAATGATCACTGGAGTGCCGCCTCCGTTGACCTGCAGCGGGTAACGGATGTACCCGGCGACGGTGTCCCGCTCTCCAGCCCGCAGTTGGCGCTGCAGGTCGCGGATGAACTGATGCACCACGCGGGGGTCACTGAATCCCGCCTCGCGGTAGTCCCCATTCGCCGTCCCTGCCGTTGACTGCGTTCCGGCCCACAGGGTCTGCCCCACCCAGACTCCCCCACCCAGGAGAGCCAGTGCAGTGCCGGCGGTGGCGAACCAGACCCGGAGTCCGGACCAGGTCATGTCCCAAGCCAGCGATCGGGACAGGGCCGCCGCCCGGGCGATGTCCCCGGCCCCTGTGCCGAGGGCTGCGGAGACCGTGGATCCCACCAATCCGCCGGGCGCGGTCGTCGTCGCCTGGGTGGAAAGCAACCCGGGGAGCATCGCCAGGGAGGTGACCGCGCCGTCCCGCTGCAATTCGGAGCGCAGTTTGTCGAGGGCGCGATTCACCCGCTTGCGCGCAGCGTCCTCCGCCACCCCCAGCGCCGCACCCACTTCCGCCAGACTCTGATTCTGGAAGAAGCGGAGGAGCAACGCGTGGCGGTCCGCTTCCCGCAGACGGGCAAGACAGCCATCGAGCACGGGCGCGATGCGATCCCACAGGCGACTGGCTTCGCCGGACGACGGGGTTTCGAGGGGTTCATTCATTTGATAGGCGGCGGTTTCCCGCTCCAGACGGCGGCGCTCACTGCGGAGAAGGTCCCGGGAGGCAAACTGGGTGGCCTTCATCAGCCAGCCGATCAGGACCGCCTCCCCGGACATCGACTTCGCCTTGCGGGCCAGGAGGATGAAAACGGCCTGCGTCACCTCGTTGGCCAGGTGTGGATTGGCGGTCTGCCGGAGCGCGGCGGCATAGACGGTGCCGCCATGCCGGCTCACCAATTCGGTAAAGGCCTCCTCCGAATCGGTTGCGGTGAATTCCCGCATCAGTTGGGCATCGGTGGTCACGCGTCACCTGATATATGGCCGCCCCTGCCGAAACCGGACAAGAGTTCTCCACTGGGACAGAACTCCTGAACTGCCGGTGCCCTACTTCTGCTTCAGGCGCTTGAGCTGTGTGTACGCTTCACGGGCCTTCGGGTCACCGGCTTCCGCCGCAGCGATCAGGCGGGCTTCCAGCAGCACCATGGAACCGTGAACTGCCACCCCCTGTTGCAGGGATACATTCCCACTTTCGCGAAGAGCGCCGAGCGACTCGACGGCCCGGGACAGGTCGCCCGAACGCAGGGCGGACGACGCCTCTCCGGCAGCGCGGCGGAACTCCGCGGGAGCGGACGCAAAGGCGCTGTCCAATTGGCTGGCCGCCTCGGAGGGGTTGGTCGCCAGCTTCATGTCGTCCGCATCCTTCCGGCTGCATCCGATCACCATCCCGAGTCCGATTCCCAGGACCGCGAGCAGCCGTCGTGCGCGAATTCTCATGGGCTTCATCCGGTCAGTCCCCCGTTTTCGAACCGGGATTGCACCAGAACCGTCCGGGCCGAACTCCCCGGAATCCTCCGAGACCAGCCTCCTGATAGTACACCTTGAATCGCATGTACTCGGTATGGCCGCCGAAATTGCCCATCACGGTTCCGGTGTTGTGCCGCTGCGTCACGCCCTCATCCGGGCGGCTGGCCACATTGTCGTAATTGGACGGCTGCCGTTCATCCGCTTCCCAGTACACCATCGCATCTGGACTGAACTGGGTCATCTTGTAGGTGGTGTACGGACCCCGCGGGCCGGTGCCGTAGGCGGAGACCGCGCCGTTCATCATGTAGCTGCTCACCTTCATCTCCCGTTGTCGAAAGAGGGCGGTGTTGGTGCGGTCGAGCGGACAGAACATCAGCTTCTTCGACGAATGATAGGGCCACAGCAGGCCGCGCTCGACGGTATGGTCAGGCCGGTTGGTGGCGATCCGGGTGTAGGCCCAGTTGGGGACGTTCAAGGTGCCCGAGCTCCAGGAGGTGTAGGGCAGGTAGTCCTGAGAATCGCCCAGATACAGGTGTGTTCCCAGCAGCAGTTGTTTGAGGTTGTTGATGCAGACGGTCCGGTTCCCCTGCTCCTTGGCCTTGCTCAGGGCCGGCAGCAGCAGTCCGGCGAGAATGGCGATGATGGCGATGACCACCAGCAGTTCGATCAGGGTGAAGGCAGAGGGGTGGCGGTGTCCCGGACTCTTCCGCCGTTCTTCCCAACATCGCTTCAAGGATTTCATGGGATGAGGCATCAACCTCCCCGGCCGCCACCCGGGCTGTCAACCGGCAAGGTCGCGGGTCAGCGCAGCGGATGCCTCTCCGGATGGAATCCTGGAGGCTGGCCGGACCTGCTCCCGAG
>JBDKKE010000374.1:0-6826 GCA_039796255.1 Verrucomicrobiota bacterium
CAGCGACAGAAGCCCCAGATCCTGCGGCGACAGATTCACCGCATTGACCTTGTTGTCCTTGGGCGGCATGCGCGGCTGTTGCAGGTGGGTCGCCAGCTGAAACAGCAGGGATTCGGACGCCTTCCCGGGAACCAGCGCCGGACCGGACTCCCCGCCGCGGAGCATATCCGCCGGCGTCTCCATCAAGAGATCCGCCTTGGTGGTGGTTTTGTTGTGACACGGCAGGCAGTTGACCTGAAGCACCGGCAGGACTTCCCGGTAGAAATCCACTGGATCGGTCCGGTCCACGCGCGCCACCTCGAGCGGCTTCCCCCCCGGCTCTGCGGCCGACAGCGGCAACCGGACGCCGCCCAGGAGCATTAGCGTCGCCACCACCGCCGGGATCAACGGAGGCCGGGTCACGGTTTGCCCTCCGGCTTGGCGACAGGCGGCACTTTCAATTCAAACGGACGCGAGTAGACGCGCACCGTCACGTCACGCGGCTTGGCGCGTTCCTCCGCGGCCTTGCGCCGTTCCTCAGCAGCCTTCTTGCGCTCCTCCAACGGAGCCTTTTCGGTGGCGGAGGCGGCGGTGAGGGCCTGCTCGAGGGACTTGAGTTCCGCCTCGGCCGCCGCCAGGGCCTCCGGGTTGTTGCGGTACTTGCCCGCCACCTGACCCTGAAGCCACACGCGGTGCAGTCCCTCCGGCAACTTCGCCTCGCCGAGGGTGATCTCCACCGTGGCGTTGGTGGACTTCTCCGGCACCGACACTTCCTTCGATTTCTCCAGCTCCGAACGTCCGGCCAGGCGGACATTGAATGCCCCGTTGAACTCCCCGCGCCGAAGGATGTTGAGCGGGATCGACACCTTTCCGTCCGCTGTTACTTCCGGGACGGCTGCGGTTGCCAATTCGAAGCTGACCGGCACCCATTCCGTTTCGCTGACTTCCAGGAGGGACTCCCGTGCCAGGCGCGTGGGCACGGCCTGTTCATTCGAGTCCGTCACCGGTCCCGAAACGCCGAAGGATGCCCGGCGCTCCATCGTCCGTTCACCGACCGTCGCCGTTCCGCGAATCACCGGTCGCTGTAGGCCGGTAGCTTGGGCGCCGGCCGACAGGGGAATAAAGCCCACGGACTGTCCGGCGGGGATGCGGGAAGAGGCGGCACTGAGATCCCCGGACAACCCCTCGACGTCCAAGACGATGTCCCCGTTGAAACCGTCCCGACGGAAGACCAGGACGCGAATCAGCTCCGTGCCCCCGCGACGAAGAAAGGGCGCGAGCGGATGCACGGCGCGGTCATTGTCATTGGCGCGAATGGGCTGCATGGGCAGGGCGACCAGGGTGAAGGCGGGCGTCTCGCGGCGGATGGACAGCCGGTAGGGAAAGCTGGGGCCTCCGGCCCCGGCGTGAAACAGATCCCTCACCACGATCCGATAGCGCCCGGTCTCCGGCGCTTCAAACCGGCCCGCAGGATCGCGGGTAACCATCGAGAAATCGGAGCCACCCGGGTTGGCATCACTGTCCCCCAGTTCGAGAACGTCGGCATACTGGATCTCCCCCTGGTCGCCACGGGTGCTGCGCTCACGCTGCACCACGGCGAAGGGATCGCAGGGAAACCCGAGGCGATCCGACCATAGTTCGATCCAATACACGTCCCCCTTTTTCGCCTCGAAGGTGACCCCGCTGACCCTCCCGCGCCGGGGAAAGAGGCCGCAAAACTCGGTGGGCACGGTCACCGGCGTCAGCGGATCCGCAGGCGACGGCGTCAGTTCGGCCACAACGATCGGAAGTTCGGAGAGGGTAAACAGCAGCGGATTGGAGTGCCCATTGGTTCCAGTGAGGCTCCACGCAAACGACTCGCGGGCCAGGACCGACGCGGACGGACGGCGGAGCAGTTCGATGGGCGGTCGATTCGTCTCTCCGGGATTTGGGGCCACGATGTCCACGCTCAACTGCTCCAACGAATGCCCATCAGCACCGTTCAGCCGCGACTTCGTACCGCCCTCGAGATTGCGTCCGAACAACACCACCCGGTTCGTGGCGCCCGCCCTCAGCACATTGGGCAGGGCAAAGTCCAGCCAAGGTCCTGGCGAGAGGACCAAACGAAACGCGTACTCATCCCCTCCCCGGAACGTCAGATCCCGCAACTGAACCAGGCCTGAGGCTCCGGGCGGGAGGGTCAACTCCAGGACACCCTGACGCGCCTGCCCCAGCTCCCGACCGTCCGCATCCAAGAGTCGCAGTCCGGGTTCCAGCCGCGAATCAAGTTCCCGCGCCTGCACCCGGACCAGGGTCCGACGTCCTGCGGCGGGTTGAACACGAAACCACAACGCCTGTTGGGCGGGCATCCGGCCATTAATCACCGTATCCGCGGGAAGAACCACGGCCGTTGCGGCGGTGAGATTGGTCGGATTCAGGGTCCATTCCGGACCGGACCCCACGGCGAAGGCGCGTGGATTCGAGACCCCGAAACGCCCGTGCCAACGCACATCCACCAACCCCGGCGGCACCTCCGAAGGAATCGTCACCACGAAGGCGTCGGGCTTGGACGGATTCCGCTCGCTGCGAATCCGGGGGTCGGAGAAGAGCAGTCCCGCAGCATCTTCCAAATCCACGCCCGTCACGACCATCTCCTGAGTCGAACCCGCCGCCGCACCCGGCGGAAACACGGTCAGCAAACGCGCCTGCGGCAGATCAGCGCAGGCCACCATCACCGCCAGAACTGCGATCCCGAGCCCAGCCGAAACAGGGGCGGATCGACCGAAAGGCCATCGCTGCAGCCGCAGGTCGGGACGCTGCCAGTTTCGGAAGATCAGGGGCACCGGGGAGGGACTTCCGGGGCATCCAAAAATTCAACGCGGAATGTCCGGCCCCGGAGGTGCCAGCGTTCCTGGCGGTCTCGGTGGCCGATTCCCACCTATTTCACCGTGTTGACCAGCGGTGCCAGGCCCTGGATGCGAACCTCCAGGCGATCCCCGGATTCGATCGGACCAATCCCGCTGGGGGTACCGGTGAGAATCACATCGCCCGGGAGCATGGTCATGTTGGTGGAGATGAAGCTCACCAGGTCAAAGCAGTTGAAGATGAGCTGGCTGGTATTGCTGTTCTGGCGGAGCTGGCCGTTCTGGAACAATTGAATGTTCAGATCATGCGGATCGATCTTGGTCTCGATGTAGGGTCCGAGCGGCGTGAAGGTGTCGAAGGACTTGGCCCGTGCCCACTGGCTTTCGCCGTCCTGGATGGTGCGGTCGGTGATGTCCTGCGCCGCCGTATAACCGAAGATGTACCGCGCCGCCGCTGCCGGCGTGACGTTCCGCATCCGGCGTCCGATGACAATGGTCAACTCCGCCTCGAAATCCGTGCGGTGATTACCAAAAGGCACCTCGATCTTGGCGCCATCGGGAATGAGGGAGGTCGGGGCCTTGAGCCAGAAGAGCGGCTCCTTCGGCAGCGCCTTGCCCGTCTCCCGGGCATGGTCCCCATAGTTGAGCCCGACGGCGATCACTTTGGAGGGCACCACGGGCACCAGCGTCTTCACCCCTTTGAGTGGAGTGGCCTTTTTCTCAAAGGAGGGAGACCCGTAGACGTCGCCGATCAGCTTGAAAAGCTCACCGTCAACGACCTTTGCGTGAAAGATTTCCTCTCCTTTTTGGAATCGACCGATTGCTGCCATGGCGCACAGAGGGATAGCAAATTCTCACTTGACGGAGCAAGGTGAATCCCAACTGGAAAACTTGGGATTGCGCCTTGCCGCCTGACTTACCCTTCGTAACGTTGCCTCATGGCCGACGCCTCCAAACCAAAGGCATCCTCAAACAAGCCCCCGAAAGCCCTGCTGGTGGGGGTGGGACTCGATTCCGACGGACATCGCCGGGTCACCACGGGGAAAAACTTTGCCCTGTTGGGGGGAACCCAGGAAACCCACGAGGCGATGACCGAGAAGGCGATCAAGATCAATGAGAAGCTCAGTCGCCGGGGCAAGGAACTCCACGAGGTCAGTCGCGAGGAGTTCACCGATATCGCCGCCGAGGTCGGCCTGCGCCCCCCACCGTCAGAGCCTCAATAACCGGGCCCACCAAACCACTGACCCTCAGAACGTGGTTATCAATCAGGCCCGGAACCTGCTAAATTCGCTCCCATGCGACCGCATCTGACGCCGGGCTCTCGGCTAACCGCCCTCCTCCTGGCTCTGATGACCTCGGCCGGGAACCTCGCCGCCGGCCCCCTGTCGGTCAGCGAACTCAACTACAGCGATCCAGAGGGCGGGGACTACGATTTCATCGAACTGGTCAATGCCGGGGCCGCCTCCCTGTCCCTGACGGGAGTCCGGTTCACCGTGGGGGTGACCTACACCTTTACCACCACCGTTCCACTCAACGCCGGAGAGCGCATTGTCGTGGTGCGGGACCGCACCAAGTTTCAGGCCCGATATGGAACCGCCGGCATCCGCCTCGCCGAGGGAACCTTCTCGGGAGGTTTCTCCGCCAATGGCGAATTGGTCACCGTGGTGGACCCCGCCGGAGCGCCGCTGATCGATTTCACCTACGGCGTCGACGGCCGCTGGCCCTCGCGTCCGAACGGACTCGGCAGCACCCTGGAGTGCATCGACCCGCTCCAGGACCTGAATGATCCGGACCACTGGCGTCCGAGCAGTGAGTGGTTGGGATCGCCGGGACGCGCAGGAGCCGGTCCCCAGCGTCGCGTGGCGATCAATGAGATTCTGGCGCATACCGATCCTCCCTACGAGGACGCCGTGGAACTGCTCAACCTCACCGACGAGAGCATACGATTGGACGGCTGGTATCTCTCCAACGGGCGCGCAGATCCCACCAAATACATCATCCCCCGGGAAACGGTGCTTGCCCCCCGGGGCCGGAAAGTCTTCTACGAATACCAGTTTGATCCCAACGCCCCCCCCACCGGGCAGACAGCCTTTCGCTTCAATTCGGCCAACGGGGACGAGGCGGTTCTCATGTCGGCCGATGCCTCGGGGCGGCCTCTTTTTTGGATGGACGTCGTCAGCTTTGGGGCGACGGCCAACGGCGTGAGCTTGGGACGCTATCCGGAAGGCACGGGCCCACTGACGACCCAGTGGCGGCAAACCTTCGGAACCGACCTCTCTCCCACCCTGCCCCCGGATTACCTTGCCGAGTTTCGTACCGGCGCCGGCGCGCCCAACGCCGGGCCGCTGGTCGGCCCTCTGGTGTTCAGCCGTATTCAGTATCAGCCGAAGGCGGGAGAAGACGAGTATCTGGAACTCCAGAACAAGGCTTCGGTGACGGTGCCGCTTTACGATCCGGAATACCCGGCCAACACCTGGCGCATTCGCGACGGCGTGGACTTCGATTTCCCGCCCGGCGTTAATCTCGACCCTTCCGCCCGCCTTCTGGTGGTGGGCATCGATCCCGCCGTGTTTCGGACGAAGTACGCCGTCGCTGCAAGTATCCCGGTTTTCGGCCCCTGGACCAACGTGCTGGCCAACAGCGGTGAACGGATCGCCCTCTTCAAGCCGGATCCGCCGCAACTACCCCCGCATCCGGATGCCGGCTTCGTGCCGTACATTCTGGTGGAAGAGATCGATTACTCGCCTCTTCCACCCTGGCCCACCGAGGCGGCGGGACTCGGACCGGCCCTGCGTCGCCGGGACATCACTCAGTTTGGGAATGATCCTGCCAATTGGGAGGCCGATGCGGTGGTTCCTCCGGTCACTCCGGAGGTCAGCCTTCTGCAGGGGAGTACCAGCCTTCAGCTCAGCTTCACAGCCCAAGCTGGACGCACCTATCGCCTGCAGGCAGCCGAAACCCGGGACGCCGCCGTCTGGACAGAACTGGGAGTCATTCCCGTGCCTCCGGCGGGGGGGCTGGTGACCGTGGCAATCACTCCGACCGGAAACTCCCGACTGCTGCGGGTCACGGCGGAGTGAGTTCGGCCAGCGGGGGGCCTACCGTGCTGCTCACTGTCCGAAGAGCCAGCGACCCACGAATTCCCGTCCGCCAAAGACCCAGGTCATCGCGGCCGCCGCGATGTAGGGCCCGTACCCGACCCGACCGGACAGGGTCTGGCGGCCGGTCAGAATGAGCAGCACCGCGACCACCGTCCCGATGACCGAACTGAAAAACAGGGAGAAAACCGTCGCCTGCCAGCCCAGAAAGGCCCCAATCGCAGCCATGAACTTCACGTCGCCCAACCCCATGGCCTCGCGGGGAAGTTCGATGCGGTCCGCGTGGGCGACCATGTAGGGTTCAGCCTCGGCGGCAAATTCCTCCGATCCCACCCGCAGCGTCGCCGGCTGGGCCGCCAGCCGCAGTTCGATGGGCTGATTCCAGTAACAGCGGTCGGCCAGTTCCAATCGATGGGCGAACAGACGGACCGCATCCGACGATCGGTAGAAAACCTCCTCGTAAGGCGTCTCCCCCCCGGGCAGCACCATGCCGCTTTCGTGAAAGCGGATCTGGGAATCCGCCGGCAAATCAATCCGCTGGCGTCCGAACACCAGTTTTCCGCCGCGGAGCACGGCGTACACGATGCCGGCGCCCACCACGATGCCCAGTCCGCTCTGCTTCATCGCTTCCAGCGTGCCGGCACTGTGCTGCAGGGCGGGAATCGCCGTGGACAGCAGGAAGCCCACCACCGTCCCACCCAGGGTGATCTCGTCGGGAATGATGAGATGCTCCAGATCGATGAAGGTCGCGGCGATGAAGCCCGAGAACAGAATGCAGAGCGCCACCGCCACCCAGGGTTCCTCCCGGCCGAATACCAGCCAGGTCGAGAGAAATACCGCTCCCGTGAACGCCTCCACCAGCAGATACCGGGGCGAAATCGATGTTCCGCAAAACGCACACCGACC
>JBDKKE010000375.1:0-14881 GCA_039796255.1 Verrucomicrobiota bacterium
GGCAGGAAGTCCGAGTGGTCGCCCGCATAGAGGAGATAGCCCAACGCGATCTGCTTCTCGTTGCTTGTGCACTTGATCCCCTGGGCCTTCGCCTTGGCGCGGGCCAGTGCGGGCAACAGCATCCCCGCCAGAATGGCGATGATCGCGATGACGACCAGCAGTTCGATCAGCGTAAATCCCGAAGCGTCACTTTGGTTCCGTGGGCGGAGGCAAATGTTCATGGATCCTGTGAATTCCGGTGAGTCCCGATTCCCTGCCGGGAATGCTCCTGCCAACTCGGACGAGATCTTCGTATGAATCAATTCAATTCCCCAGAATCCGTAGTTTCGGAGACTAAGGGATCGCTTCGATCCGGATGCGTCGTGACCGATGGTTGCAAGGATCGATACAAAAAAACGGGCGCGGACAGTCCGTCCGCGCCCGCCTGATTGGAGATCGATCCGTTTACTGGCCGAGCACCTGGAAGAAGCTCTGGGCTTCGGCCGCCGAGACGGTCCGGGTGGTGGAGGCGTCGGAGGCACCCTCGTTCTGCCAGGTTCCGCCCGTAAGGGTGTTCCGCCGCTGCAACTGATACGGAGGCACGCCCCCGGTCCAGGTGATGGTGACGGTCGATCCGTCCGCGCTGGCGGTCACCGCGGTGATCTGCGGTCCGGAGGCCGCGGCACCGGCCACGACGGGCACCGAGAACAGGGAGGTGATGGCCGCACCATTGTGCGTTCCGGCCGCCGTCTTGGAGTAACTGGCCGTCACGGTCAGCGACGTGCCCACGGGAACGTTGAGCGCCGCGATGTTGAACTCGAAGGCGCCCGCAGCCGGGTTCAGGTCTCCGGCTCCGTCCACGACGTAGGTTCCCAGGTAGGTCTTGCCCTGGATCCATCCATTCGGATAGAGGGCGATATCCAGCGCCTTGCCGGTCGCGATGCCGTCGGGATCCGTGATGTAGAGGTCCACCACCACCGTGGGATAATCCACGCTGGGAAGAGGGACAGTGCCCACCAAACGGGCCACGGTGGTGGCAGGATCCACGATGGGCACCAGTCCGGTGTTCACGTCGGCCACCACGCGCGCGTAGTAGTTGGTCATGAATCCGCCGACCACGGTCTCACCCTCCCGCACGCCGGTCTTCAGGGGATTGACGGGCGGGGTGTAGTTGTTGACGAGGGTGTTGCCGCGAACCGAGACCACGCCGGTTTCGTTGAGTTCGTCGAAGAAGGCCAGGATGGCATTCCCGCCGGTCACGTTGCTTTCCGGATGGTTGTTGTACACCACGTTGCCCTCAAGGGCGTCGCTGACGCCGTCCCCGTCGGTGCCGAAGCGATACTGGGCCGAGCCGCCCGGAGCGTTCAACGGGGCGACGGAGTTGGTGAACCGGGTGGTTCCGTTGACGCCGATGCCGATGTAGTTGCCGGCGACGATGATGTTGGTTCCCGGCGTCTGGCCGTAGAATTCGATGGAGTGGTCATAGCCCCCGATGCTCTTGGGAACGGTTCCGCCGAACACATTGCGCTCGTCCGCATCGTTGAGTCCGTCGCCGTCCACGCCGATCACCGTGTTGTTGCCGGCGCGGCCGACTTCGATGAAGCCCTCGAAGTTGCCCTGGTTGGCCGCGATGGTGGTGACGTTGAAGTCGGTGTTGCCGTCGGGCAGGACGCCGAAGAAGTTTCCGGAGAACCGCTGGTTTTCACCCTCCAGGATGACCGGGATGGCCGGCACACCAGCGATGACGTTGAACTCGGAACGCGGATTGGTGGAGTTCTTGCCGACGCCGAGGGTGACGCCACTGACCAGGATGATGTTGGTCACCGTGTTGTTTTCGTCACGTCCGCGATAGCGGAAGCCGGTGACGCCGTCCGCCGGCGCGATGCCAAACTGGGCCTGTCCGTTGACGTCCACACCGATCCAACATCCGTTGATGTGTCCATTGGCTCCCTTGGCGAAGGCCACTCCGTAAACCGCGACATCGCCCACCACCGGTACGGCGAGTATGCCGACGCCGCGAATGGTCACGTTGGTGGCGGTGAGTACCCCCAGGATGGCCGACTCGGTGTCCCCGTAGCCGGTGTCGTCATTCGGCGTGTCTCCGGGGAAGTTCATGATCTTCGCGTTCCCATTGCGGGAATCGAGGATGACTTTGAGTTGGGCGTTGTTGGCGGCGAGGATCGGATTGCTGTTGGGCACCGATCCCGGCTGGCTGTAGCCATCGATGGTCACGTTGTTGGCCTGGATGTAGGGGTATCCGTCGGCCGGGGTCTCGATGTAGTGGGGTCCGGCGCCTGGAATGTTGAAGGCGATTCGGTCCCCGTCAGCGAGCAGGCTGATGGCCTGGAACAAATTGGTCTGACCCGCCACCACTGCGTTGCTGGTGGTGGTGACGGTGATGGTCTTGGGTCCGACGGCGGTACCCGCGACTTTCAGCACCACGGAGGTGGCGTTGTACTGGACTTCCCAGGAGAGCCCGGCCGTCAGGGGAGCTTCCGCGAAATCAGTGGACAGGAACTGTCCGTCAAAGCTTGCCGCCGTGATCAGCGTGTAGGATTCACCGCCGGCCGGGCTGTATCCGCTGAGTTTCACTCTGAGGTGACCATTGGCGATGCGGCCAATGTTGGTGACCACCACGGTGGAGTGGGTGGGACCGGTCAGGGTCGTCGCCAGAGTGCCCTTGCCGGGAGTGGGCGCGCCGTCGAGGTCCACGGCCAGGCTCAGATTGCCTCCGACCAGAACCGTAACATTGGGGCCGACCACTTCGACGGTGCCGTCCGAAGACTCGGCGGCGCCGGTGCCGATCGCCAGATCCTGGTTCACCACAAAGGAAGCGCGGTCACGGATGACCATGAGCGCGGTGCCGCCGGCATTGCCGGTATCCCGCGGGCCGCTGATGGCGAGGCCCTTGGTGGGGCCGGCTTCGGGGTCCGAGTTGACGGTAAATTGGGCGTCATCCTGCAGGGTCAGTACGCCATCACCCGGAGCAGAGACGAAGGTGCTGTTGGGTCCCGTCTCCGGCGGCCGGTTCGCGGGTGATCCGCCGGTACCGGAGAACACATCGAAGATGTGGAGTTGGCCGCGGTTCTTGACGGTGATGATGCTCGTGCCTTCGCGGGCGCTCAGCCGGCGGAAGTTGAAGACCGCGTTGTCCTGAATCACCAGATTGCCGGTGCTGCCACCCGAGGCCATGGTCAGATAGCCTTCATCGGTGGAACCTTCGGGATTGCCGGCACCCAGGCTGTTTCCCGAGTCGATTAGGGCGTTGCCCCCCACGATCATCAGTTGTTCGCTGCTGGGGCCCCCTTCCGAGACGCTGATGCCGCTTCCGACCGAAACGACGGCGTTTCCATCGATCAGGACGGATCCACTGCCCAGGGTGTTGGCCCCGACCTTGATGTCGTCGCCGGCGCGGAAAACCGCGTTGTTGTGCATTTCAAAGCGGCCGAGGCCCTTTTCGCCGACCTCCCAGTCCAACCCGTTGAGGCCGTCGTCTCCCTTGCTTCCCGGATGCGAAGCGGGTCCGTCGAAGAAAATGGTTCCGCCGTTCATGATGAAGGAGGAAAGCACGGTGCTGAAACCGATGACTGCCTTCGGGTCCCCTTCGGTGCCACCGAGATTCCACGTTCCGCCATTCATGATGACATGGCCCGATTCGGTGCTGTCCTGGGTCTCACCGAGGCGAATGGCGCCCAGGTCTCGGGTGCCGGCGGCAGCGCTGATGGTGGCCACCCCCGCGTTGTTGATGCTGGCGATGTCGGTGACACCCGGGACGCTGCCGGTGTCCCAATTGCCATCCAGATAGAAATCGCCCGCGGCTGCGGTCCAAGTCTTGACGGCTTGGGCATTGACCGTCGACGCCAGTGCCAGGGCAAAGGTGGCGGCCAGGCTTGAGTTGAGTAGTTTTGGCTTCATGAGAATTTCATCAGAGTTGATGGGCACGAGAGATCTCGGGCGCAGGGCAAATGGACCCTCATGATGCCAGGTAAGTTACACCGGGATGCATGGAGTGCCGGATGCCGCGCCTTGATTGAACTCTTTCTGGCTATCAGTCGGCTGCACCAAAGCCAAGATTATTGAGCCCGTTTCCAGGCCTTCGGGGGTCACAATTCGGTTTCGAGCCAACTCCCGCCTCCCCAGGACAGGGGGTGTGGTCCGGTGGGGGAAGACAACGGTTTCGAAATTCCCCTAAACCCGACCCACGGAGCTTTCGCGCGCCCCGCATCCTGACCGGTAGCGCGGGCGGGATCTCCGGCGCGGCGGAGTCTGATGGATTCCAGCCGCAAGATCCGACGGTGCCGGGAGTCCCAGAGGCCGCAGACCGAGAGGGTCCATCACGCCCCTCCGTGTCACGGGTCGCTGGTCCCATCGAGGCCTTCAACTCTCATTCGGCGTCCTCATTTCAGAACGATCGGGAGGCGAAGCCGCTGACCGTGACCACGCAAATGCCCTCCCGCTCCGCTGGGACGTCGCTTTCCAGGAGGACGGCCAAGCCGGCCTCGCCTCCACGCGGAGGGACCCTTACTGACCTGAGCCTGCTTCCAGCGAAAAACGGTGGTTTCACTGACCTGGCAACGGCGGGCCACTTCGGCCTGCCGGACCCCGCTGGCCAGGAGTTGCATGCCGTTTCGGCGACGCTTCTCCAGTTTGCCAAAGTTTCTGAGGGGTTTGCGAAGAGTTCTTGTGTTCGAGATTTTCATGGCAGCTTAGCAACAAGCTTGCTGCCGACACTCACTGGGTAAAAATGATTGTGGCGGGATAGTGATATACTGGGTAATTCTGTGTGAATATTGGGCTGGTGCTTACCAACTACAATTAAACCGTTTACAGAAATAAATCGTCTGAAAGCAGGGCGCTTGGCTCCGATGGATAAAGTAAGAATGCGCGTTGGTTTTCGTGGGTAATCGCGCGCGGGGAACGCCATTACTCCACGAGAGATCCAGATTTGGGTTCTGTGACCCAATTCCCAACACGCGGACTCTCCGCCTCAGTCCCTCCGGGTCATGTAAGCCCAGAGTTGTCGTGCCGCCGACAGGTTCTCCGCTCCCGGGAGCTGCTCGGCATAGGCCAGCCGGCTGTAGCAGTTCACGAGGTCGCGGATGGGCATATCGATCTCGGGGATGGATTGTCCGAGGCGCCGGCCAAATTCAAACGGTGTTTCATCTGACTGTCGGGGAAGTCCGAAATTGGCGGCCCATGCCTGCAGGGCATCAAAGGAATAAATGACCAGTTCCCCTGGAGAACGGTTCTTGAGACGAGAGTCCAGAAACGGATTTCGAAAGGCCGAGAAAGGGGTGGAGGAGCGGCCAGTGTCCGCGATATCCCCTCCGGCCTTGGTGGCCGTCTTCGGTCGGCGCCACGACCAAAGGTCTCGCCATAGGTCGCAGAGTCCCGCCCAAAGCCCTGCCCCGTGCCGAACCAGGATAGCGAGAATCGCCAGAGCGAAGGCGCAGTAGATTCCCCATTTTAGGACGCGTCCCAGTTCCGGCAGGGATCGTGGGGCGGGAGATGTCCGGCTGGCGTCATCGATCGCCTGCGCAGGTGTCGTGGTTCGGTCACCGAGGGGAGGCTTGCCGGCGGTTCTCCCGGATTGGGATTCAGATGGGGACGGTTCCCGGGCACCGGCGGTGTCTGGTTGGTTCCCGCTCGCGGGGGAGTTTGGCTCCGTCGTCCCGGTGGCCGTCGTGGCCGTGGAGGATCCGGTTCCTCCACGGCCGCCACCCGCCGACACTCGGGATGCAGGAACTGGACGGGATCCCAGGCGTTCTGCGATCGCCGAAAGGGAGTAGGTGGCCTCGGGTCGGGGAACGAGCAGGGCCAGGAGGAGCACCGCCAGCGCCATGACAGTACCGCGAATCATCCAGGGGAAGGCGATGGCGGCGGGCATCTGGATGCGCCTTTGTCGCAGGTAGCGGCGGAGCCCAAGAAAATGGGTGGTGAGCAGGAGTCCGAAGGCCGACAGGAGGTAGAACCACAGGCAGGTGAAGGCGATCTCGCGACGTGCCGCATCGGCGGCCGGAAGGAACGCCTGTCCCAGGCCGAAGAGCGGCAGAGCCGCCAGCGAAAAGGCAACCAGCCACAATCCCGGGGGACGGGCCGCCTTGCGGGTGATCCCGTTCCCGTCTTCGACCGTGGGCTCAGGATTGTCTGCTGCCAACCGGCGAGCTTCCTCGGTGGCGTATTGAACGAAGAGGAGTCGTCCGGGTGCCCGCTTTTCGCCAGTCGCTAAAGGAGGTCCGCTCAGGCCCGCCAAGTCCAGCAGGCCTTCACCCGTGGCATCCTCATCGTCGTCGATCAGCGTGCAGTCGCGCACCAGTCGATCCACGGAGCCCCAGGCCACCGCGAGGAGTATAATCCCGGCGAAGGGGGGATCGACAAAGCGGATCAGGGAGAGCGTGGTGACTCCCGCCAGCGCGAACCCATATACAAAACCCCGCGCGGAGCCCAGTTCAACGGCAATCCGGGTAACCAGGACGCTGGCCAGCGTGAACCAGGCGAGGGTCCAGCGAAGGCGTCCGGCGTGGCCGCCGCGGTACATCGCTTCCGATAGGAAGAAGATCAAGCTGCCCACCAGGACCATGATGAGCACGGGAGCGATGGCGATGGCGAGATAGTCGCCAGGGGTCTTGCGCAGGCGTCTGGGAATCGGGACGGACATGGGCGCCGGGAAGGGGGGGTCAGCGCAGCAGTTGCTCGGAACAGAGGCGGGCCAGCGACGCCTCGTCGTGGACGCGGCGGACATCCACGCCTGACGCAATCAGCCAACCCGCCCAGTCTGGTCCCTGGGCCCAAGACTTTGCTTCACCGGAGTCGAAGACGATGGGAACGGCGGTGACGCGAAAGCCGCGGCGTTGGAGTCCGCACAGCAGCACCGCCGTTTCTTCGGTCACCTCCTGGAGGATGGCCACCAGGGTGGTGTTGCGCGGCAGCCGGCTGTTGACCTCGGCCAGCAGTCCGGGGAAATCGAGGCCGTCCGTCGGTTCCAGCCGGGCAAGGGCCTCCAGAATCCGCCCCAGTTGCTCCGCTCCCCGCCGCGTTTCCACCGCCACCGGCAACAGACGTTCGCTGCGCGGAACCAGACCGGCCCGGGCCCTGGCCTGACCGCGCGTTCGAAAGGCATGGTTCCAACCCTCTGCCCGCAGGCGATCCTGAGTGTCGCGTCCGTTGGAGAACAGCCCCACCGGTTGTCCGAGCTGGTGCACGGCGTTGGCCAGGGACGCAGCGGTGGTGGCGGCCAGTTCGGTGCGGACATGGCTGCCCGTTCCGCGCAGCGCGTGGGAATGGAAGTCCAGCAACAGGGTGGCTCCGGCGACCACGGAGGCCTCATAGGTGCGGCTTTGCAGGCGCCCAAGACGTGCCGTGGCGCGCCAGTGGATGCGGTTCAAGGGATCCCCATTTTGGTAGTCCCGGATTCCGGAAGTGCGGGTGGGATCCTCATACAGGCGGTGGACGAGCCGGATTTCTCCCACCGGACGCGGGCTGGCGAGGTCATATCCCTCCAGCGGGACGATCCGCGGCGGCACCAGGACGAAGTGGGGCTCGCCCGCCACGCGAAAGCGGCGGTGAAGTCCGAAGTAGTCCCCGGTCTCGATCAGCATCGGACCGATCGGGTAGCAGCCGCGGGCCCGGCATTCCACCTCGTAGCGGAAAACCTCCTCCTCGCCGGGCCGCAGCCGGGCCAGGGCCAGGCGCGGCCCGCGGGCAACGAGGCGTTCCGGTGAGGAGGAGAGGGCCTCGGGGGGTAGGTGATCTTCCAGGAGAACCCAGGGTATCGTCCCGCGAGAACCATTCCGGACCGTCACCGTGACCATGACGGACTCCCCGGGAGTGACCTCGCTGCGGTCGCAGTCGCGGTGAACCTCCAGCGCATCCACCCACCGGCGGGTCAACAGGCTGCCCAGAATCATCACCCCCAGCAGTGCGTACATGGCGTAAACCAGCAGGCCGAGCCGGAGGAGGGCTCCGGCCAGAAGGAGCACCAGTGCCCCGGCGAGCCATTTCATGGCGGGGTTCACAGAGGGGTAGCGGACGGCCACTCAGGCGGAAATTCCCGGCAGGGTGGGCACGGCAGTCTGGTGCAGAATCTCATTCACCACCATGGCCGCGCTCACTTTGCGCAGACGTTTCTCGGGATGAATGATGATCCGGTGATTCAGGACCGCAGGCGCCACCTCCTTGATGTGGTCTGGGAGAACGAAATCGAATCCCTGGATGGCGGCGAGGGATTGGGCCGTCCGCATCAGTGCCAATGACGCGCGGGGACTGGCGCCCAGCAGCACCGAGGGATGTTCGCGGGTCGCCGTGATCAGTCGCATCAGGTAATCGCGCACCTTGGGATCCAGCGATACCTGGCGGACGCGCTCCTGTGCGTCCAGAATCTCGGCCGCTTCCGCAATGGGGGTGAGTGTCTCAATCGGATGCCCAAGCTGAAAGCCTTCCAGCATGCGGAGTTCGTCCGCCATTGCCGGATAGCCCAGATGCAATCGTACCAAAAAACGGTCGAGTTGGGCCTCGGGCAACGGAAAGGTCCCCTCATGATCGATGGGGTTTTGCGTGGCGATGATCAGGAACGGCCGCTCCAGCGAGTAGTGGACTCCATCCACGGTCACGCTCCGCTCGGCCATCGCCTCCAGCAGCGCCGACTGGGTTCGCGGCGTGGCGCGGTTGAGTTCATCGGCCAGCACCAATTGCGCAAACAGGGGGCCGGGCCGGAACTCGAAGGTGCCGGTTTGTGGATTGAAGATGGAGGCTCCGGTAATGTCGGTAGGCAGGAGATCCGGGGTGCACTGCACCCGCTTGAAACTGCCCCCGACGCTTTGGGCGAGGGCCCGGGCCAGCATGGTTTTTGCCACACCAGGGACGTCCTCCAGCAGGATATGGCCGTTCGCAAACCAGGCCACCAGGGCCAGGGTGAGGCGCTCCCGCTTCCCGATGATCACCCGTTCCAGGTGATCCAGAAGTCGCCGGGTGAGGGCAGCGACTCCGGTGTTTAACGACGGTTCCGGGATGGGCGTCGAAAGCGGGGTCGGAGTACTTTCGGTTGGTTCGAATTCCGGAGTCCGTCGCCGGGCGGGAACGGCGTTGAGGGAAGGGACCGGGGCGGGCGGCGGCGGGGCAGGGGAGCCGCCCACCTTCTTCAGGAAGGGGGAACTGGGAACGTTTGACGGCAGCCGTACCAAGGGAGCCGCTTCGATGGTGAGTCGCGTGGGCTTCCGGCAATAGGGACACTCGGTTTCCTGACCGCCCATTTCCTCGGGAAACTCCAGTGGACGGGCGCACTGACTGCAAAGACAGCGGGGCATGGCTGGCGACTTGGACCAGGGTCGGTGCCGGCCGTCACGGTCATTCGTGGGCCGGGGCGCCGGCGGGTGCGGAAGGGGGTCGGCGGAGGAACAGCACCGCCACATTTCCGACCCGCTGGATCAGTTGGGCGCCGCTGCGGGTCACAATCTCCGGCACCATCGCCTTCTTCTGATCCTTGAAATCCTCAAATTTCAGTTTGACCAGCTCGTGCTGTTGCAGGGCCGTCGACAGCGCCGCGTAGAAGGCCTCGGAGAGGCCGGCCCGGCCCACCTTGAGGACTGGATTCAAATGCTGTGCCCGGGCTTTGAGGTCACGGAGTTCGCGGCCGGCGGCAGGAATGACGCCTGGAGTTGCGGGGGGAGGGGATTGATTCATCGAAATTGGGGGGTCAGGACTGCAACATGCGCTCCACCAATGCGGTGGTGGATTTTCCGGGGACAAACGGAAGGAACTGGACGCGTCCGCCCGCAGATTCCACGGCGCGGCGCTCGTCCTGGTCCATGGTCTCAAGGGTGTAGTCGCCTCCCTTCACGTAAACGTCGGGACGGGCCTCCTCCAGGAAACGCGTGGCCCGCTTTTCGGGGAAGATACAGACGCCGTCCACGCAGGCCAGCGCCGCCAGAACCCGGGCACGATCCGATTCCCCGTTCAGCGGACGCCCAGGACCCTTCAGCTGTTGGACACTGCCATCGCCGTTGATCCCGATCAGCAACGCGTCCCCGAGACTTCGCGCCGCCTCGAGATAGGTCACGTGTCCGACGTGAAGCAGGTCGAAGCAGCCATTGGTCACCACCAGTTTTTTTCCGTCCCGGCGCAGTTGGTTTCGCCAGTCGGTCAGCCGGGCCGGTGGGATCATGCGGTTCTCGGAGCTCATGAACGGCAAACGCTGGGGAGCGGGCGGGGCTTTGACAAAGATTTCTTTGATGGGGTGGGGAAGGGGGATGCGGGTGTCTAGCGGGCTTGGAATCCTTCGGAGACCCGCTCCGCCCGGATGCAGCCGTCGGATTGCAGGCGGGCGACGAACGGGAACTGGTCCAGGGCGAGGCAGGCTGGGACATCGTCGGCCATCTCGGGCAGGCGCATCAAGCGGTGTCCATTGCGCCCCTCGGAGACGGCCCGGAGCAGATCTCCCCGGCGAGCCCGGTAGAGTTCCCGCACCACGCGAACCGCATCATCCACCCAGCCCAGGCTAGCCTGGCTCCAGAGGAGGTCCGCGAGCGCGCCTGCCGCGAGACAGTCCTCCAGGGCGGCATGCTCCTGGGTGCCGGAGCAAACCAGGAGGACTCGGGAAGGCGCCTGGTCTCCGAGCCAGCGGGCGGTGGCGGACAGGTTGCCGAATGAGGATGCCAGTACGGTGGACGCTCCAGTGCACGCCTGCAGGGCGCGGGTGCCGTTGGTGGTGGTCATGACGATGCGGCGACCGCGGACACGATCCCCGGTGAACTCGCGGGGCGAATTTCCCAGATCG
This sequence comes from Verrucomicrobiota bacterium, assembly GCA_039796255.1. Classification (GTDB taxonomy): domain Bacteria; phylum Verrucomicrobiota; class Verrucomicrobiia; order Limisphaerales; family UBA9464; genus UBA9464. The sequence continues at coordinate 10,751 of JBDKKE010000375.1, forward strand.
AATTCCACGCCCCCAGTGCGCCCGGCATCAATGCGGACTCCGTCTCGCTCCCCGGCCAGCAGGACGTCGGGGCGGGCGGCGCGGCGCGCCAGAGCCTCGGGAATATCCGCGACCGCCTCCACCGACTCGGCGCCGCATGCCAGGGCGTGGAGCAACGTGGAAGTCGCGCGCAGGACATCGAACACCACGCAAACCGTATCCCCAAGGTCGCGGTCGCGCAGGCTTGCGTACTCGGCGGGTGCTAAAAGGGCTTCCAGATGGTCCATCGGGGTCAGGAGACCTGCTTTCCGGCGGTTCGGCCAGCCCGCGGGAGGGAAGGGGGGCTCGATTCCGTACGGCCAATACAGGTGCGGAAGTAGTGGAAAAGATACTGTTGGGCGTAGCCGGCGTAGGGTCCGAAGTGGTTCGCGGTAAAATGTTCCAGCGTGCGGGGACTGGGATTCTTCTCCGGAAAATAGAGGGTACGCAGAGCCCTGAGGACCCAGACGTCGACGGGGAAAGCGTCCTGACGGCCGTAGGCGAACAACAGCACACAATCGGCGATCTTGCGTCCGATGCCTGGCAGATTCATGAGGATCTCCCGAGCCTGGACAGTCGGGAGTCGGGCGAGGGTTTCCAGACAAGATCCATCCCTACTGAGGAGCCGGGCCGTTTCACCCAGATAGCGGGCGCGGAATCCCAATTTGCACGACCGCAACTCCGCTTCCGTCACCCCGGCCAGGCGGTTCATGGAAGGGAAGGAGAAGGCGGGGGCGTGGCCAGCGGGCACTTCCAGCGGTTCTCCAAAACGTTCCGCGAGCAGCTCGGCGCATTGCTGGATCTGCACAATCTGCTTGGTCGAGCTCAGGATGAAACTCGCGGTGCATTCCCAGGGATCCTGCCGCAGCAGGCGCAGTCCCGGACACGCCTGGACGGCGGCCCGCATGGGCTCGTCGACGGGGAAGGTCTCACGGATGGCGGCCAGATCATCATCGAGTCCAAGGAAATGGCGGACGCAATCCCAGCGGGGATGAGTGGCGAGCGTTTCGGCCTCCACACCGCCTGCCGACTGACGCAGGCGGAACCACTGATTGCCCAGCACGCCTTCCCAGGCATCGCCCTCGACGCGCCGCCAGCGGAAGACCTGTCCACTGGCCAGCGTGGCTGCCAGATCATACTCCTTCACCGCGAATCGCACGCTGATTCCGGGCGCGGGCCTAGTATTGGATCAAGGACTCGACGGGGTGGGCGCCGAGCCGCGTGCGGCCCTTGAGGAAGGAAAGTTCGATCAGGAAACTGATGCCGACAATCTCTGCCCCGAGTCGTTCGAGCAACCGGACGGCCGCCGCCGCCGTTCCCCCGGTGGCCAACAGGTCATCCATCAGCAATACCCGTTCGCCGGACTTTACGGCGTCCGTGTGCACCGCGACGGTCGCGGAGCCGTATTCCAGGTCGTAACTCTCCTCGTGGGTTGCCCAGGGCAGTTTGCCCTTCTTGCGCACCGGCACGAATCCCGCCCCGAGCTTGATCGCCGCCGCCGCCCCGAAAATGAATCCACGGGCGTCAATGCCGACCACTTTGTCCACGCGCTGTCCCCGAGCTGAGGCTACCAGATGTTCAATGGTTCCCTCCAGCAGGCGGCTGTTGGCCAGTACCGGAGTGATGTCCTTGAACTGGATTCCCGGTTTGGGGAAGTCGGGAACGTTGCGGATGGCCTGCTCGATTTCCGCCCGGGTGGCTTGGCTCATGACCCGCGGGTTGTCCGCCAATGCGTTGCAAGGGTCAAGCATGGGCGTGGAGGCTCGGACGGTTCGGGGGATCCCGGTTGGCCGCCGCATTGGTGCCAGGACCTCTCACCTCCGCGTTGCGTGGTCGTGGAAGCCTGCTTGCCGTTCCGCCATCGGGCGATAGTCTCACCGCGTTCACAGTAAAACCTGATTCACCGCATGAGAATTCTCCTGTCTCCGGACGGCACTGCCGACGGCACGTTCAACTGCACCAACAATTTCATTCCCGCCGGCGCGTCGGAAAAGGCGCTTATTCTGGATCCGGACGGCGCTCCGCTGAGCCGGTCGGTTGGCCGGGTCGAGGTGATTGGCTCCGACAGCTCGATCTTGAGCAGCACCAAGGATGGAACCGGCAATCCCCTGGGGGCTGACGGGATTTTTGCCCTCGGAGTGATGAGTGTGCCGGGTGGTCGGTTGGGCGGTTCCGGACGGGTGACCCTGCGGGTCTGGGATTCTTCGACGGGCGCGAGCTATGACGAGGCGTCCGTCCGGGGGCAAACCTCCATTAGTCTGCCCAGCCTGGATGGAGGGATGAAGCCACCCGACAACTTGTCCGATTCCGACTTCCGCGGTCTGCGTTTGTCCGGTGGCATTGGCTGACGCCGCCCCCTGCCGGTGTCCAATTCCAATCCATGGTGGGTTGCTTCCCTCCCTTCACTTCTTGGGTGAGGGTGTGTCAGCGACGCGCCGGTCCTGGGCGGTTTCGCCCTCCGAATCATTGGCAACCGGACATCGGGCACTCATTCCATCGGTCAAAAATTGGCCAAAGAGAACCGATTCTTGCCCTTTCCGGCCGACGTTTGGTATCGGATCGGCGGTTAAAATCGAGATCCCTCCGGCCGCGCGGCGTTCGCCCTGCGGCCCATTTTTCCCAGTAATTTCACCAATTCGAGGGCGTTTCGGGGCTGTCGATTTATGGTGACTCGGAACAGTGTTTGTCGTTAAAGCAGGACGCATCGCAGGAGTGAGATTGGAATGGGAGATGCTATTACGCATCCGACCTACAGAACTCACCTACGCAAGACAGAACGAACAAGGATCCTAAATGACTCTACAAAAACTGTGCAGTGCGATGACGATGGCGGTGGCGCTCAACCTCGCTGTTGCCGACGCGGATGACCTGACCACGCTTCCGTGGTTGGTCAACGCCGTTGACTTGGCTGAACGTCCCTGGAGCAACTCCTATCTCGTTTTTACCGAGCAGGTCCGGGAAGGGGATGGCTTCAAGCTCTCCGGTTACTTCGACTGGTTTCTCAGTGGCATCCCGCAGGGACGGGAGATGGTTCGGGGCACCATGAACAGCACCGGAGCCATCGATCTGGCCGGATACGAGCTGGTCAATCCGGGGGCCATCATTCTCGACGTCTATCGGGCGCGACTATCGCCGGATGGGAAATCGATCGTGAATGGCACCTTCGGCGTTCCGCAGGGGGTTTCGGGCGTTTGGTCGGCCAAACAGGCGGTGACCGTCAGTGCTCAGCTCACCCCTCCGGACAAGCTGGACCTGTGCTGGAGCACGGCCACCAACGCCTGGTATCAGGTTCAGACCCGGGTGAATCCGGCCCTGGAGACGTGGGTTCCGGTCTCCAATGCCTGGACCCCGGGCACCGGAAACAGTGAGTGCCTCCAATTGACCATTCCGGCGGGCGCGGATCAGCGGTTTTACCGGGTGGCGATGACCAACCAGCCTCCGGCCCTCTGAGGCGGAGGTTCCGGGTGGAACTTTTGGCCGGAACCCTGGTCCAAGGGACGGGGTTCCGGCGCTTGCCCTGCGCAGGGGCATCCCAAACGCGGGGAGGACGGAACTACGCGAAAAGTCGGCGGAATTCGTAGGCACGCCAAGTCCGCTGCGCGGTTCGAAAGCGGCGAAGAGCCACTCCTGCGATGCGAAATAGCAGCACCCTCGGAAACCACTTTCCGGTGGTGTTCATCCGCAGAATGTCGGTGGCTGCCGAGCGGCCCAGCACCGCCCAGGCATAGAGGGCGTGGCCGTAGATCTGGTGGACCACCACGCGTCGGGGATCGAAGCCGGACAGTTCCGAAGCATACGACCGGACGATGGGCAGGACCTTGGCTACCATAGTGACATAGTTGCCCGAGTTTTGGCCCCCGTGTTGGCGGTAGTGCGTGAGCGGCTCCGGACTGGAATTCATCCGATGCCCGCGGGCGATCCGGATCCAGAGGTCGTAGTCCTCGACAAACTTATGGTCCGGGGCCTCATTGAAGGCACCGGCATCGACAAACGCCTGGCGCCGGATCATTGCGCAGCAGGGGGAGATGATGGGATTCAGCAACAAAACCTGCGGCCACTCATAGGCGACATTGGCGGGGATCCATCCACCGGTCTCCTCGTCCCGTTCATTGA
>JBDKKE010000376.1:0-11159 GCA_039796255.1 Verrucomicrobiota bacterium
GGCCTACTACCTTCGTTTCTGCAAAAGCTTCTCCCGCATGGGTGGCGCCATGCGCTACCTCCAATGCGACAACCTCGCCTTCGTCCATCACCTGCACCGGGAGCTCACCGCGGGCCGTTAAGGGAACAACGGGCGGAGTCGAGTCATGACGAGCGATGGGACTGGCGTCTGCCAGCAGGGATTCCCAGACCCGGAGGGAACGCTCACCCACAAAGCGGCGGCGCACCCGTCCGTCGCGGTCGAGCAGCACCTGAGTCGGCAGTTCGCCGCCGTTGAACTGACGCCCCACTGTGTTCTTCGGATCCAACAGGACCTGGTAATTGAGCCGATGCCGGGACACCGCCGCTCTCACCCGCTGACGGATCCCCGCTTCGTCGGACGGTTCGCCACCTTCCTCCGATTCCGCCCCGTCCAGACTGATGCCGATTACCACCAGATCGTCCGGGTGCCGCCGCTGCAACTCGACGAGAATGGGCAATTCCAGCAGGCAGGCCGGACACCACGTCGTCCAGAAATTGAGGAGCACCCTCTTGCCAGAAAATTGGCGAACATCCACCTCCCGGCCCTTCAGGTCAGGCAACCGAATTTCAGGACACGGCAGAGTGATGGGATCTGCAAGGGATGGCCAGGTGGTCACTGATTCGGTCGAACGTGGCGTCTCGGACCACCACCGGTTCCACCCCTCAGCCGCAGCACGGATCGCCAGGAGGTCGGCGGCAGGAGTCAATTCAGCGAACAGTTCGTGGCGGGCGGGAAGCAAGCGGGACAGTCGCAGACCTGAGTCACGTCCAGTCCAGGCCCGCAACGTGGCATCAGCGTTCAGGGCGACGGTGGGGTCGGCGTCGGCCAGACACGGAAGCACCAACGGCACGTGGGCCAGACCGCCCCGTCGGCGCAAAAGCTGAAGGCCGAGCTGGCGCAACTCCGGATCGGGATCCGCCAACTGGGTGGTCACCGCCGCCAGCGACTCCGGAGACTCCAATGAGTCGAGCGTGCCGAGAGCGCGGATTCGCACCTCATAGTCCGGATCCCGCGCCGCTTCGCTGAGCAACTTCGAACGCAGGGCCGCGAGGTGGAATTCCGTCCCACCGATCAGGGCTGCCCAGGCCGCTCTGCGGTGCGGCAACCGCTGCGTGTCCCAAAACTGTCTGATCATGGTCGCGGTGACGGCAGCGCCACCGTCCCTCAGGACGTCGTCGTCCACACTCGTCGCTGCCAGACTGTCGCGGATGACAGCGGCCTGCCGGAGTCGGGGCTTGAGCCAGATCGCGCCCCCGATGGCCAGCCCGGCAACCAGGCCCCAAAACCCGACCCGCCGCCATAACTTCACGCGTCGCATAAGCACAACAGAAGTCTCATCCACCGTCATTGTCCCGAAACCCACCAACCGCCCGCCACCTGCAGAGGTTCCAGTTCATCGCGCCTGGAGACCCAGGCAGCCACCGCCAGCTTCCCCGAGTCACGGGCATCGGGCTGCGACAGGGTGACGGTTCCAGTCGCCGCCCCCTCCTTCGCTGTCAACGGTCCTGAAGCCTGACGCAGCACAATGAAATCATGCCGCAGGGTGCGACCGGCGTTTTCACCACGGCGGACATCGCTGACGAGATTACTGCCCAGCCATGCCACCGTCGCGGTCAACCCATCCGTCCGCCCGGCAGGGGAGCGGAAGGTGACCGTAAACTGATTCGCACCAACGGCACGACCTCCAGAACACCGGCGTCCGGCGCGGACGCCTGGCCCGGCTGGGGAAGCCGACCCCATTCACGCCATTCAGTGCCGTTAAGAACGAAGCCGGGGGTATAAACACCGCGGTTCCGCCAGTGGGTGGCATAGCGCTCCTGACGGCGGGTATTCTCCACGGATGCAAATCGGTCGGCCCACCCCAATCCGTCCCAGTAATCCACGTGAAAGGCCACAGGGACAAAGTCGCGCCACAGCCCGGGCTGATCGCCCAGACTCCCCAGCCACTTCTCCGCGGGCGGACAACTGCTGCAGCCCTCGCTGGTGAATAGTTCGATCAAGGCAGCTCGTCGGGGCCCGCTCCGCAGGACCCACGGCTCCGCCGCAGAAGCAGACCAAGCTGTGACAATACACAGACTGGCGGAGATCAATCTCAGACAACGGTGGCTCACGGGAGCGGCAATGCGGTCACACAACCGCCGGAGGCACGGAACCCCATGCGCTATTCTTCGCCGGCAAGAGCGGGACTTCACGCCGGTGGGTCGCACGACGGGCATTCACCTTACGCCGAACGTGCCCGCGCCTTGGGAACCTGCACCGCCTGCTACCTGCGGTCCTGCCGGAGTTTCTCCTGCCCGTAAGGAAGAACTGCCTTCCATTCCATGCCGGAAGAATTCCCTGTTCGGTTTTGAATGCCGGCGGCTTCTATGAATTGAAGTGAATGCCACCGTCCACTGCACCGAACTGCTGCGCGAGTACGCCGCAACGGGCGCGGAGTCTGCCTTCACGGAACTCGTCCGCTGCCAGGTGGATCTTGTGTATTCTGCCGCCCTGCGCCGCTGTGGGGGTGACGCGGCGCTGGCGGCCGAGGTGAGCCAGACCGTCTTCACTGAACTCGCCCGCCGGGCCCGAAGCCCCCGCCGGACGGAGGCGGAGACCGTCCTCACCGCGGTTTCCCTGGGTGGTTGGCTCTACCACCACACCACCTTCGTCGCGGCGACGGCGGCGCGCGGTGAGTCCCGGCGCCGTCACCGCGAGGAAACCGCCATGCAGCTTCAAGCCCAGACTGACTCCACCGACTGGTCGCGCGTGGCTCCCATCCTGGAGGACGCCATGGCCGAACTGTCCGACCGGGACCGCGACGCGCTCGTCCAGCGCTTCTTCGAGAAGGACACCTTTGCCCAAGTCGGCGCACGATTGGACTCCAGTGGGGATGCGGCCCGGGTGCGGGTGAATCGGGCGCTGGACCGTCTCCGCGAACAGCTTGCCCGGCGCGGCGTCACGTCGACCGCAGCGGCACTGACGTCCTCCCTGTCGGCCTTTGGCGTTGCCCCGGCGCCCGCCGGACTGGCGGCAACCATCAGCACCATCGCCATCGCCCCGCCGGTGGCGGGCGCCGGCGCAACCATCGGCGCAGCCTCCTGGTTTATGTTGATGAGATCCAAACTCGCACTCGGAGTCCTGGGCGGCGCACTTCTGGCCACGGTGCTGGTTCGGCACCAACGCACCGTAAACCAACTGACAGCCGACAATGCGGCGCTGCGGCAACAGATCACCGGCCTAAACACCGCCGCACTCTCCATTGCTGAGGAGCCGGAAGAACTCGAACGGAGGCGACAACTCCAGGCGGAACTGCTCCAGCTCCGAGGCGAGGTGTCCCGCCTTCGGCGCGATTTGGCGGAGACAACCGCCAGACTCGCTTCGGCCGCCACGGCAACCGCGACCAACGCTCCGTCCGTGCAAGTGAACATCGAGGGGCACTTCTTTGAAGTGCCGGATGCGATGTTCCAGGCGATGGGCCTGTCCGTGAATCAGAACGGAGTCTCCATCCTGGACAGACCAGAGGCACAGCACCTCTTCCTTCAACACCTCAAACAATTGGAAGGGGTAGAATCTCTCGGCACCCAGAAGGTGATCACCCTCGGTGGCCAGCAGGCGCAGATTAGTGTGGTCTCGGGCGACCCGGACAACTCGTCTGGGCAAACGACAGCGGGACCTGCCGGTGTGACACTGGATGTCATTCCCACGACATCCCCCGACAGTCAGCAGTTGGAACTGGCGGTCAATGTCGGCTACCTGAATCGGAGAGAATCCCAGGAGCCGGGCACGCGCCCCCCGGACACTTCATTCAATCCCAGGGACGACGGCCCCTTCGGCCCGATGCAGTCCGGAAACTTCAAACTGAGGGACGGACAGATGGTGGCGCTCCGACAACCAGCGCGACGGCGCGCTGAATCCACCAACACCCCGGACGGCCCCCGCAGCCTCCTGGTGTTGGTGACGCCCACCCTGATGGATCCCACCGGTCAGCGGCTTTTTCCCGATGAAGAAACCCGGCCGGCAACGGTACCAGAAAGCGCCGCCCCCTGAAGTGCGATTGACTCGATCATGCAGAGACCGTCACGCAACGAACGCAACGGTCGTCAGGTTCGTGCATCGGGAACGACTGGCGGATCGCGATCACTTCACTCCACTTCGGCAGAATGCCGCCGGAGCACTGCTTGGCCTCCTGACGCCGCGGCCGCAGCGGGTCGCGGGAGAAATTCGTTAATGACGGACGGAGCCGATCTGAGCCACACCAATCTGGGCAGCCCGCAAAGCAATCAACTTCACATCAGCTGGACCGCGAACGGCGAATGGTGCAACGACACGGTCCACGTGGCCCGCCCCGGCACCCATCGCAATCGCATCAAGTCGCTCCAAGCTTTCCAGACCCACACGGTCACGAAGGACCCACCCAATCGCCCACCCCAGCGCCAGACCCACAGCACCACCCGACCTTACCCCGCCCCCCGCCGGATCAGGCGAATGGAGTCCAATCGCAGCCGGGCCGCGGCAAGGTGCCGGTCGAGGTCGTTGCGTTGCCCGACCAGCAGGGTGACTTCCTCCGGGCGCACACTGCGGTTGACCTTCTGAAGTTCCTTCAATCGGGCAATCTCGGCATCCAACTGGGCAGCCATGGCCTTCCGTGCCCGGGCGATGAGGTCGGCGACCGGGCGGATGGCCAACGCTTCGGTCGCCGCCAGCAACCGGGGAAACAGATCCTCACGGAACGCCTCCTGGTCAAGCAGAGCACCGGCTTGACCACGCTTCAGGACCTTGCGGAGCTGCTCCGTCGTCAGACTGACGCCCGCATCAGTACCGCGGTGGTCGACCAGGACACGCAGGGGTGTCGGAGGGAGAAAACGGTCCGCGTGCAGCGGCGGCGGGGCGATGCATTCCAGCACGTAGATGGCTTCCAGGTAGAGGCCGGCGGTCTTGGAATCGAGCCACAGGGCCACGCTGCAGTTGCCCTTCTCATTGCCGAGCAGGAGATCGAGCGCTCCAGTGACCAGCGGATGGTCAGAGGTCAGGAATTGGATATCCTCGCGGGCCAGCGCCCGGGCCCGGTCGGCAGTAACCGTCATGCCTTCGGTGGGCAGGCCGGGAAACGAATCGGCAAACACACCTGCCGATCCCAGCTGATACGTGCGGGGGGCGAGTTGCTCCACGTGGATGTTGAAGTGGTCGAAGACCTCCAGCATGAAGTCTTCCAAGTCGGCATCGGAGTCACACCGGGCGATCTCCTGGACGAGCCGTGCGGCGGCTTCGGGCCGAAAGGAATTCATCTCCAACAACCGGTCGCGCCCCTTCTCCAGGCGTCCGGACAATTCACACCGGGCGGTAACGGTTTCGGCGATCAGGCGGGAAAGGCGGGCCGCCTGGAGGTCAGGAGGACGGGCGTCACTCCCTTCATGGAATTCCAGCGCAAGGTCGTGGACGGCCTTGCCGAAGCGTTCCAGCAATTCGCGTCCGCCCTGAAGATTCTTCTCAAAGGAATTCAGCCCCTCATGGAACCACCGGGCCAACACCTCCTGGGCGCTGCCTTTCAGGAAGGGCACATGCACCTGGATGTCATTTCTCTGACCGATGCGATCCAGCCGGCCGATACGCTGTTCCAGGAGCTCGGGATCCAGCGGCAGGTCGAAGAGAACGAGGTGATGGGCGAACTGGAAGTTACGCCCCTCACCACCGATCTCGGAACACAGCAGGAGCCGAGCGCCGTCCTCCTCCGCAAACCAGGCGGCGTGGCGGTCTCGCTGCACCAGCGGCAGTCCCTCGTGGAACACGGCCATCTTAACGGTGATCCGGCGGCGCAGGGCAGATTCCAAAGCCTCGACCTTGGCCTGCGTACGGCAGAGAAGCAGCACCTTGGCATCGCCCAGGCTACGGAGCAGTTCCGCCAGCCAGTCGGACCGGGGATCCGCGGCAAAGTCGGGGTCAAAATAGGCCTCGAGGGTCGCATCGGCATCGGCAGCGAACTCCTCCGCCAGAGCGTCGAGCTGTTCCGCGGAATTCGACAGCCCGTCCAGAGCATGCAATCGAGCGACCCGGCGTGGAAACCCGGCGACGGCCGCGCGGGTGTTGCGGAACATGACGCGCCCCGTGCCATGTCGGTCCAAAAGGTCGGAAAGCAGAGCCGTGCGCTCGGCGGCCGAGCGGTTGACAGGACGGAGGGTCTGAATCTTCGCGAGCCCTGCTGAATCTTGACCGAGGCCAGTCCGCGAGACATCGCCGAGAATCCTCGCCAGAACCTGCTCTTCCGACGCGTGGAGGGGCGCATCCTTTAGTAGCGCGTCTGCCAGACTGGCAATCTCGCGGTAGCCCTCCGCCTCCTGGATGAAGCCCTCCAAATCGTGAAACCGCGCCGGATCCAGGAGGCGCAACCGCGCAAAATGGCTGGTCATGCCCAACTGCTCCGGAGTTGCCGTCAGCAGCAACAGGCCCGGCGACCGCCGGCCCAGCGCCTCCACTGCCGCGTAGTCGGCGCTGGCGACTTCCGGTGTCCAGCCGAGATGATGGGCCTCGTCGACCACCACCAGATCCCAACCCGCCGCCAGGGCCTGCTCCAATCGGCGATCATTCGCACTGAGCAGCCGCAGGCTGGCCACAATCAACTGGTCATCGAGAAATGGATTGGCCTCCGGATTCGCTGCCTGGATGGCAACGCAGCGATCCTCGTCAAAGATGTGAAACCACAGGTTGAACCGCCGCAGGAGTTCAACAAACCACTGATGAAGGAGGGACTCCGGCACCAGTATCAGCACCCGCGCCGCCCTGCCGGTGTGGATCAGTCGGTGCAGAATAAGACAGGCCTCGATGGTCTTGCCCAAGCCCACCTCATCCGCCAGCAGCACCCGGGGCGCAAGCCGGCCGGTGACCTCCCCGGCGATGGAGAGTTGGTGGGGAATCAGGTCGATCCGTCCTCCTACAAATCCACGGACCGATGATAAGCGCCGGCGATGCTGCTGTCTCAGCGCGGCCAACCGCAGGTCAAAGAGGTCCGTTGAATCTACCTGTCCGGCGAGAAGCCGTTCCTGCGGCTGATTGAAGCTGATGGCATCGCTGAGGTCCGTCTCGCACAACTCGCGATCTCCCTGACCGTAATGGAGCAGCCCTCCGCGTTCCGTCACCGATTCGACGATCAGCGACGAATTGTCCATCGCCCGAACCGAATCGCCCAGTCGGAAGCGGACCCGACGCAGCGGGGCATTGTCCGCAGCGTACTGACGTGTCTCTCCGCTGGCGCGAAAAACGACCGTGACCGTACGGTCCGAGACTCGGAGCACAGCCCCAAGCCCGAGCTCCGGCTCACTGTCGCTGATCCAGCGCTGCCCGGGGTGAAAGGCGGGATACATCCAGTGGAATTGGCATCGCCGAAGTTGATTTCCACCACTCGGCGTTCCCAGAAACTGATGGGGCCACTTCGCCTTATCCAACCGGCGAGCATGCAGACGGGTTCACGGACACCACCCCATCATCCCGCCGCTACTTTGCGGACGCTCCGTGATGCTCAAGCCGGACGATCTTGCTGTCCTTGTTGTCACCCCAGTTCGTGCCGAACTCGATAAGGTAAAGACATCCGTCCGGCCCCAGTTCCATGTCCATCGGACGTTTGAAGGACATTCCCGGCAGAAAGCGCTCCATGCGGACAATCTGGTTCTGGTCATCCAGCTTAACGGCAATGATCCAATTCCGGGTCCACTCGTAGATAAACAGCGTGTGGTCGAAGGCCTCAGGAAGCTTGTGGGGAGACTTCAGGTTGGGGTCAAAGTAGTACACCGGTCCGGCCATGGCGGTCCGGCCACCCGATCCCACCGCGGGGAACTTGGTCGAAGCGGATGGGGGATAGTAAATGAACGCCGGCTGAGCCGGGGGCAGTTCGCGGATACCTGTGTTGTTGGGAGAATCGTTGATCGGATGCGCGGCATCGTAGAACTGCGGCTTGAAGTCCTCAGACATCCAGGGCCCGGGCTTCGCCGGCCACTCCGACTCCGGCTTGCCGGCCTTCTTGGCCGCCTCCCGGGCTGCGATGACGTCCTGATACTTTTGCCGGGCGACATAATCCACAGGGGCGTAGGGCTTGTTATTGCCCACAAAGTACGGCCATCCAAAAAACCCGGGGCCCCGCGCCTGGTTGATTTCGTCGTGGCCGGCCGGTCCGCGCAGGGCATCCGTGCCGCCGGCATCCGGTCCAACCTCGCCCCAGTACAGGTAGCCGGTGCGCCGATCCACGGCGATGCGGAAAGGATTCCGGTTGCCCATCACGTACACTTCCGGGCGCGTCCCCGCCGTGCCGGGCTTGAAGAGGTTGCCCTCCGGGATGTCGTAACCGCCCTCGGCCCGGGGCTTCACCCGAAGAATCTTGCCGGTAAGTGAATTCGCATTTGCCGGGGACCGCTGGCCATCCCAGGGATAACGACCGGGACGCGGATCATTGGGAGAATAGCCGTCGGAATCGAACGGGTTGGTATTGTCCCCCACCGAAATGTAGAGATTGCCGGCCGCGTCAAAGGTCAGAGATCCGCCGACATGACAGCACTGCTCACGCTGAACGGGGATGTCGATGATCTTGACCCCGCCGTCCACGTCGAGCGTCTCCCCCTTCAGCGTGTAGCGGGAAATCCGGAGGATGCCGGCCTTGCCCTGTCCGTCGTTCGTGGTTTCGGTGAGCGAGTGATTGACGTAAATCCAGCCGTTCTCCGGAAACTTCGGATCCAGCGTTACCCCCAGCATGCCCTCCTCCAGGCCATCAAAAACCGGCACCTTCCCAATCACCACCGCCGCCGAGGCCCCGGGCTTGAGCATCTTGATGACCCCTTTGCGCTCCACCAGGAACACGGTGCCATCGGGTGCCACAGTGAGTTCCATGGGATCAATCAGCGTGTCCTTCACATCACCGTCGACGGATTGGTCCTGATCCAGGACGGTTTTAAGGAACTCGGATTCCGGGGGAAGCCAGGTACCGACTGCTTTCGCCCCGCCCGCCGCACCGGCAGTCGGCGTCTGAGTCTGCTGTCCGAGAACGGTCCACGCGGCAAGGCCGGTGGCGATGACCACAACTGGGAAACGCATGTGCGTCGATGGACTACCGCCGGAGCACGATTAATCAAAGCACTTTTCGCAAACGCGCCAAATCGGACCAACCGGCCCCAGAAATCGTCGATCCCGACCGACCGTCATCCAAATCCGGAGACAGCTAGAGCGCTCTGTGGCCTCGGAAACACCCTCCCGCAACCTCATCGCATGGGTCGGGTACCAATCATTTCCCGATTCGAGGTTTGACACCTGTCACCGCGTTTGGTTAAGTCGCCCCTCTTTTTCGCAGGAGTCTCAGCTATGTACGCAGTTCTGGAAACCGGTGGTAAACAATATCGTGTGGCCGCGGGCGACACGCTCGAAATCGAACGTCTTGCCGTCGAAGCCGGCCAACCGTTCACATTCGACCGGGTGCTCCTGGTCAACAACGACGGCCAGGTGACCGTCGGTGCTCCGACCGTGTCTGGCGCCAAGGTGGTCGCCGATGTGGTCGAGCACATTCGTGGCGACAAGAAAATCATCTTCAAGATGAAGCGCCGCAAGGGATACCACAAGAAGCAGGGCCACCGCCAGGAGCTGACCGTGGTCAAGATCACCGGCATTACCGCCTAAACTCAGGAGACACCCACCATGGCTCACAAAAAAGGTCAGGGAAGTTCACGCAACGGCCGCGACAGCAATGCGCAGCGCCTCGGCGTCAAAGCCTTCGGTTCCGAACAGGTCACCGCAGGCTCCATCATCGTCCGCCAGCGCGGAACACGTTTTCACGCCGGCAAGAACGTCGGCACCGGCCGCGACTGGACGCTCTTCGCGCTCGTCGACGGGCGGGTTCAGTTTGAAAAGTCGGCGCGCAAGGTGCACGTGGTGCCCGAAGCGGCCCCGGCTTCCAACTGACGAACATCTCATCAATCCTCCGGCGAGGCCTCAGCCTCGCCTTTTTTGTTTCAATCTCTCTCCACCGCCATGTTCATCGATGAAGTCAAGGTCTTCGCCCGCGCCGGCCATGGTGGCAAGGGAGCGGTCGCCTTCCACCGCGAAGCCTACATTCCAAAGGGCGGGCCCAGCGGCGGCAACGGCGGTCACGGAGGCGACGTCATTCTGGAAGCCAGCCACGATCTCAACAACCTCATCCAGCAGTTCTTCCAACCCCGGTTGATCGCGGAGGGCGGCAATGGGGGAATGGGCAAGGGAATGGACGGATTGGCCGGACGCGACCTCGTCCTCAAGGTACCCTGCGGCACCCTGGTGTGGCAGATGCCCTCCACGACCCCTCCACTCGTGGAACCGGAGCACAAGCAGTTCAATGACGACGGAACCGAGTGTCCTCCTCCGTCCCGCCGCTCCCTGCGCAGCGCGTCCGCCGGACGCCCGGTCATCCGCAGCGGTGCCCGGGCCCTCGAAATCAATTTGGAGACCCAGCCGGATCCCAAGGATTTACGCCCGCTCCACGCCCCCGAACGCGGGGAACTGGTCTGCGATCTGACGGAGAACGGACAGAAATTCGTCCTTTGCAAGGGCGGACGCGGCGGACTTGGCAACCGCAACTTTGCCACCTCTGTGCGCCAGGCACCGCGCTTCGCCCAGCCGGGTGAGGCCGGAACCGAGGGAGACTACCTTTTCGAACTCCGGATGGTCGCCGACGTCGGGATTGTGGGATATCCGAACGCGGGAAAGTCCACCCTGCTCGCCGCCATCTCCAAGGCCCGTCCCAAGATTGCCGCCTACCCGTTCACCACCCTGACTCCGCAGGTCGGCATCGTGGAGTACGCCGATCACCGCCGACTCACCTTGTGCGACGTTCCGGGACTGATCGCCGGTGCCCACGAAAACGTGGGTCTTGGCCACAAATTCCTGCGCCACATCGCCCGCTGCCGGGCCATTGTGATCCTACTGGACATGGCGGGCACCGACGGACGGGAACCGTGGGACGATTACCGCTCCCTGCTGGAAGAACTGGCGCTTTACGATCCGTCGCTGCTTGAAAAAAACCGGCTGGTGGTGGCAAACAAACTGGATGAGACAGCCGCCGAGGCCAAGTTGAAGAGCTTCAAGCGCAAGATTAAGAAAACCCCCGTCCTGCCGATCTCGGCCGCCTTCGACGAGGGTCTTCCAGCCTTCCT